>SCKS01000103.1 GCA_004124465.1 Fidelibacterota bacterium | reverse complement strand
TCATTTTCGGCGATTATGATGTGGACGGTACCACCGGATCGTCAGCCCTCTTTCTTTTCCTCACCTCATTAGAGTGTGATGCCAAAGTGTACATCCCCGACAGAATGAAGGAGGGGTACGGTCTATCCAGAGAGGGCATCGATGTCGCCAAAGACTGGGGCGCTGACCTGCTCATCAGTTGCGACTGCGGTATCAATGCCACAGATGAAGTGGCTTACGCCAACGATCAAAACCTGGAAGTGATCATCACCGATCACCACATGCCTGATGAGAATCTTCCGGAGGCTAACGCCATCCTGAACCCCAAACAGCCCGACTGTTCCTATCCCTTCAAAGGTCTTTGTGGTGGTGGTGTTGTCTTTAAACTGATCCAGGCCGTATCACTACTACTTGAGCTGGACGATGATCTAGTCCATCAATATATCGATCTCATCACCCTTGGGACAGCAGCGGATATTGTGCCACTAACGGATGAGAACAGGATCATTGTAAAGCACGGTCTTAAAAGTTTATCAAAGACAAAAAGACCCGGCCTCCGGGCACTACTGGAAGTAAGCGGTCTAGGGGAAAAGGAACTGACTGTCGGTAGACTCCTTTTCTGGGCTGCGCCAAGGATTAACGCCGCCGGACGGCTGGGTGATGCCAACAGGGCTGTACAACTTATGACTACAGAAAACTTGCCTGAATCCCTGAAACTGGCACGGGAACTAGACGAAGAAAACCGCCAACGCCAGGATCTTCAGCAGTCCATGGTGGATGAAGCCATCATGAAGGTCAACGCCGAAGTTGACTTGGAGAAAGAGAAGGCTATTGTCCTGTGGGATGACAACTGGCATGAAGGTGTCATCGGTATTGTAGCATCCAAGATTAAAGAAACCTACCACCGACCTGCTGTTATTATATCCTTATCTAACGGCACAGGCAAAGGATCTGCCAGGAGTGTAAAGGGATTCGATCTTTATGAAAACCTGACCGAATGCAGGGAATTACTGGACGGCTATGGCGGGCACCCCATGGCCGCCGGCCTCACCCTTAACCGGGAAAATCTGGAGGATTTCCGTACACGATTTTCTAATCTTGCTTATGAAACTCTTGCGGACGATGATCTGGTAAACTCACTTGACATTGAGGGAGAAATGGACTTAAATCTCATCGACGGCAGGTTTATGGATTTTCTGGAAAAGCTTGCACCTTTTGGTCCCGGAAATATGACTCCCAAATTCATTACAAGGCACGTAATTCCTGTCGGCAATCCACGACTCGTGGGGAACGGAGATCACCTCAAATTTCGGGCCAAAAAGGGTGAAACAAGTTATGACGCTATCGGATTCAACATGGGTAATCATTACGAAAAACTGATTACGGGAAAGCCCATCGACATCGCATATGTTGTGGAAAAAAATGAGTGGCAAGGAAGAACATCAATACAATTGAATATCAGGGATATCAAGTAGAGCAGACATGATCAGATCAAAAATTAGAGGCATCGGCCACGCCGTCCCCGACCGGGTGGTGACTAATGCAGATCTGGAAAAACTGATGGAAACCACCGATGAATGGATCGTAGAAAGAAGTGGTATTAAGGAACGGCACCATGTTGACAGTGACACATCTGCCTCAGATCTCGGTGTGGAGGCAGCGCGAAATGCTTTAGAAATGGCAAAAGTAAAACCTGAGGATGTGGAATTGATCATTTTCTGTACTATCTCTTCAGATTACTTCTTCCCGGGTAGCGCGGTACAAATCCAGGAAAAGATGGGGATGAAAAATATAGGTGCTTTTGATCTTCGGGCAGCCTGTTCAGGGTTTGTTTACGGTCTCTCAGTGGCTGATCAGTTCGTTCGCACAGGTGCACACAAAACAGTTCTTCTTATTGGTGCTGAAGTTCAAAGTGTTGCCCTCACTTTCGATACAGAGCACAGGGATATGGCAGTCCTTTTTGGCGATGGTGCCGGTGCTGCTGTTCTCCAGCCAAGTGATGATGAGAGCGGTGTCCTTTCTACACATCTTCATTCTGATGGAAAGCATCTTCAAGACCTCTGGCTTCCTGCTCCCGGAAGTAAATACAGACCGTTTATGAGCAAAAAGCTAATTGATGATGGTTTGCACACACCTTTTATGAATGGGCGCGAAGTTTTCAGAAATGCTGTCACCCGGTTTCCCGAGGTCATTCAGGAGGCACTGGATCATAACAGCCTATCCATGGAAGATGTGGCACTCATAATTCCCCATCAGGCCAACCTGCGGATAAGCCAGGCAGTTGCAAAACGGATAGGAGTTGGTATGGACAAGGTTTACAGCAATGTTCAAAAGTTAGGCAATACTACAGCCGCCTCTATTCCCATCGCCATGTCAGAAGCATTATCTGAAGGTAAATTTGGCTCCGGTGACAACATTATTCTCGCTGCATTTGGTGCCGGATTCACTTGGGGCTCGGCGGCTATTCGTTGGTAACGGAAGCGCAACAGCAATTATTCAACTATCATATAAGACCATCGATTTATCATGATTGATTTTTTCCTTTCTGAAGAACAGAAGATGATCCGCGACATGGTTCGCGATTTCACAGCCAATGAGATTGCCCCTATTGCCGCCGAATTGGACGAGAAGGAAGAGTTTCCTGCTGAAATCATCGCAAAAATGGGAGAGCTGGGTCTCATGGGTGTTCCATTCCCGGAAGAGTATGGCGGCGCCGGTATGGACTATGTGAGTTACGCAACTGCCGTCTATGAGATTGCTAGAGTGTGTGCCTCAACTGCTATTACCATGGCTGCGCACACATCCCTCGGAATGACACCCATATACCTTGTTGGCAGTGAAAAGCAAAAACGGAAATACATACCTCCCCTCGCTTCCGGGGAAATGATCGGCGCATTCGGCCTGACCGAAGCAAGCGCGGGTAGCGACGCAGCCGCTACCAAGACAACTTCCGTTAAGAAAGGCGATGAATGGATCATCAACGGAAGCAAAGTTTTCACCACAAATGCCGGCGTGGCTGGTGTCATTTCAATTACTGCAAAAGTGATTGAGGATGATGAAGAAAAAGGGATTGGCGCTTTTATCATCGAGACTGACAACCCGGGCCTGCGAATCGGGCCGAAGGAAAAGAAGATGGGATGGAACGCCTCCGACACGCGGCAAATTTTCTTCGAAGACCTCCGAGTCTCTGATGAACAGCGCCTTGGCGAGTCGGTAGACGGTTTCAGAACATTCCTGAAGGCACTTGTGGGCGGCCGGATTTCTGTGGGTGCTCTCTCCTGCGGTACGGCAGAAGGAGCATACTCAGCCGCTCTCAACTATTCCCATGAGAGAGAAGCCTTTGGAAAACCGATCCACAAGTTTCAATCCGTTGGGTTCAAATTAGCCGATATGGCCACTGAGATTGAAGCGTCGAAGTTGCTTGTTTACCAGGCGGCAAAGAAGTATGATGAAGGACATAATGTTGTTAAGGAAGCCGCTATGGCAAAACTGTTTGCCTCCGAAACAGCCATGAAAACAACCACAGAAGCAATCCAGGTTTTCGGCGGCTACGGATACATAAAAGAATATCCTGCCGAGCGATTTTTTCGGGATGCCAAGGTGCTAACCATCGGCGAAGGAACAAGTGAGATCCAGAAAATTATTATTCTGCGGGAAATCTTGAAATCACTTGATAACGCTATTTCTGTTTAATTTTCAGCCCCTATGTCTCCTCTACGTAAAAATCAAAAAGCAAAACTGTCCAGGGACGAAAAAAGATACGCTATTAATCGCGTCTTGATCTTGGGAGGCCTTGTTGTGGCCATCTCCTTCTTCTTCCCTGGCGGCAAAGCCTTGGAATACAACTATGAACTGGGTGACGTGACCCGGGAGGAGATTGTTGCCGAATTCAATTTCCCCATCCTTAAACAGGAACAACAACTGGAAAATGACCTTGCGGAAGCCATCAAAACAGAACCGTTCCGGTTCGAGCGGCGACAGGAAATTGTGGAAACTCAGTCAACAGAAATTGAGCAGTTCATGGTTGCTATAACTGATTTGTCTAAAGCGAGATCATCCTATCAGGAAACACTTACACTTCTTTGGGAGAAACGGTATGGCGAGGAGGAAGAAAAAATTAAAACCCGAGCTGTCACCGACAGTGCCGCCCTTTCCACCTTGGAGGAACAATCCGCCGGAAAATATCCTTTTGACCTGAACGATCCGGAGTGGGCTCAATTCATCTCCTTAAAGTATGAGAATGGAAAAGAGATCAACCTCGATTCGCTCACAATTGCGACATTAAATATCGCCAGGAATCGATGGGCTGTAGGAATATTTGACATACCGAAAGATGAGATAGAAAGCAACGAAATTGCTGTTGCATCAAAAGATATTTCTGAAATCATGGACAAGACAGATTTTAACGATCTAGAAGAAGCTTGGACGGAAGCAAAAAAAGAGGTGACCGACACCTTTCCTGAAGATGAGTTGCT
>SCKS01000102.1 GCA_004124465.1 Fidelibacterota bacterium | reverse complement strand
GTTATTAGACTTCCCATTGATATGGTATTTGGTTAGAGTCGGCGGATTTAGACTCGGTTTCCTGGGGGTCGTGAGGTTTATCGGGGCAGTTAGCTATCATAGATATTTGGCCACTAATCTCCTGAAATCCATACCATAACATTGGAGGAATATGAATCAACTTGTAATTCTCGGGACGCCCGAGTTCATACTCCATAATTTTTCCGCGACTGCTAGAGGTAGATCTATTATCGTAAATGACTAACCGGATGTTCCCAAAGGGAACAGTCAAGTTTTGAGCTTGCTGTTTATGTCTCTTCCATGCATTGATCATTCTGGGATAAATTTCACTGAAATAAATCTCGCCGAATTGATTAAATAAGCTGGAGTCATTCCTTAGCATTTGCAAGACCGTTCCGCAATTGCTTTCAATCTGTTTCAAAGGTTGAGCAATCACGCCTTCAATATCAAATGATTTTATCATTGGATTCATGCAAGATTAGAGGGTCCATGCAAGATTAGACCGGGTTGCTATTTTTGTAAACGCCTCTATTTGTTTGCATGTGAGTTCAGAGATAGTATTAGAAGATTCCTTAAAGTAAAATGCGTGGTACCACTCCCCTGTCATGCGAACGGTTTCCGAAAAGTCCAAAACGGCATGCCACTGAAGCAATTGGTAGGATTTTTCACAACTAAGTTTTAGTAGAGTTGATTCGGATTTGCTGGATTCGATATCTTGTTGAACTTTCGATTCTGCTCCTGGCCAATATTTGGCCATTTCGGTAATAAGGTCGCCGACTGACTGATTGACTTTTTCGAGTGGTCCAAAGTTAAAAGACTGATTTTTACATCTAGAGTTTCCTGAAAACAGTTTTTGTCCAAGGGTCAAATAACCACTCAAGGGTTCCAGAACATGTTGCCATGGCCGAGTAGCTTTTGGATTCCTGGTAATAACAGGTTTTTTTTCTGACCATGCTCGGACGCAGTCAGGTATTATCCTGTCAGAGGCCCAATCGCCTCCACCAATGACGTTGCCTGCCCTCGTTGTCGCAATGTTAGGCCCATTTTCTTTAAAGAAGGATTGCATATATGCTTTTGTAATTAATTCGGCGCAAGCTTTTGAAGCACTGTAAGGATCTTTTCCTCCCAAGCGGTCATTTTCACGGTAACCCCACAGCCATTCGACATTTTCGTAACATTTGTCGCTGGTGATAAGAACCGACGCGATGATCGAAGGTTGATCGCGAAGGCACTCCAGCAGATTAAGGGTTCCCATGGAGTTGGTCGCGAAAGTAAGGACAGGATCTTCGTAAGATTTTCGGACGAGTGACTGGGCAGCGAGGTGGAAAACGATATCCGGGCGGAACCGGTCCATGGCCTGCCGCAGGGAATTTTTGTCCCGCATATCGCCTTGAAAATGTTCAACCCGATCGACGAGATTAAGTGCCTCGAAGTGAGACGGCTCTGTCGGAATATCTACCGAATAACCAGCCACGGTGGCCCCTAAGTCCAATAGCCAGGCGCACAACCAAGAACCCTTGAAACCGGTATGCCCGGTGACCAGGACACGTCGGCCTTGATATGTATTCTCAAACATAAAGTTTATGGCTCCGCAATTGACCTCAGGCCTTCCAGAAGGCTTGACCTTTTCCCCACAGGTCATTCAGGAAAAGGGAATCCCGGTACGTATCCATGCAGGCCCAGTCGCCTTTAAGATGGTAAACCATCAATTGACCGTCTTTAGTAAGTTGTTCTAGTGGGCCGATTTCAAAATCGCAATCGTCATTTGAGTTGAGATAATCGAAAAAATTTTGTTGAAAGACAAAGAATCCGCCGTTGATTACACCTTCTTCGATTTTTGGTTTTTCGATAAATCCAAGAACTTTCCCTTTTTCCGCCTTGATCTGGCCGTAGGAGGAGCGGGGGCTGACACCGGTCACGGTTGCGATTTTACCGTGTTCTTTATGGAAACGGACGAGACTTCCGATATCGATGTCGCTGATGCCGTCCCCATAAGTGACCATGAAATCGCCGTCGATGTACTTTTGGATTTTATGGATCCGCGCTCCTTTAAGAGTTTGCTCACCAGTATCGACCAGAGTGATTTCCCAGTCTTCGACCTGGCTGTTTTCATGGATCATAATTTGCCGATCTTTGCCGAGTTTGACGGTGACATCATTATTGTGCAACATGTAATGATAGAAATATTCCTTGATCGCTTCACCCTTATAGCCGAGGCAAAGGACGAACTGGTTGAATCCATAATGGGCATAATGTTTCATGATGTGCCAGAGGATGGGTTTCGTCCCGATTTTGACCATGGGTTTTGGCCGAAATTCCGTTTCCTCGCGCAAGCGAGTTCCCATGCCTCCACAGAGAATGACAACTTTCATCAAAAGCCCCTTTGAGTTGGTGATGAGTGAGTGGTTTGGCTCATGTGGTAAACGTTTCGCATAAAGAAAGAGTTTGTTCGATTTCCATTTCCATATTTCCAGTCAATTGGAAACCAGTTAATTTTAGTTTGTCTACATTGAAATGAACCGGATCGCAAGTTCCTTCATCGTCTTTGCCAATAATTTCAATAGAAATACGTTTGCCGTATTTTTTTTCATAGACCTTGGCGATGGTTTTCGCTGCCTCAGCAATGGAAAGAGAGCCATCACCGCCTAAATTGTATAATCCGTCCCCCCATTGGCCCTGGATCGTAAATAGAAAATGTTCAACTGCGGCACTAACGTCATGAAGCGAAACAAAGTCTCGGTACTGTTTCCCGGATGATTTTAAAACCATTTTCCCCGAGGTTACCGCCTGCCGACATAAATCGTTGAAGACGAGTGTCCATCGGTCGATTCCGGTATCCATGGGATAGCCGAATCCGTTGGATAACCTGAGGATTAGAGTGTCCATATTTTTATAATACTGATAAAATCGAATCATGTCTTCTGCCGCCCTGTGAGTCGCCGCATAGGGGTGATGCGGTCGGGCAGGAGAGTTTTCGGTGATCGTTTCCCTGTCATCTCCATAAACGTGGAAGGTTGAAAAATATACGAACCGCTGAACTCCTTTTCTATTTGCCGCAGAAAGCAATGCCTGTGTCCCCAGGGCATTGGTTTTCCAAGCGGCTTCAATATCCTTGATAGATTCATGTTCATTCAAGGCGGCCAGATGAATAACAGTATCTGAGCCGACGACCGCTTGTTCAATTGAAAGGGAATCGCAAATATCTAGATGGATGGTTTGGAACGATTTGGCCCAGTCAGGGATATCTCGAGATTTCCGGCGTGTGCCCAGAATGATTGTTGTCTCAGGAAAATTTCTTTTCAGGGAATCTGCCACCCGACCTCCGAGGTAGCCCAGTCCTCCAGTGATAAGAATGTTCAAATCTTGCATTAGGTGCTTTATAGTATCCAGTTATGGGTTACGAAGCAGGGAGGTGGGAGGAGGCCGCCCAATTTCAAAAGGTTCCCTCTAAATATCAGGAAATTGTAGCGCGATCATTGTGCCAAGTCCAATACTAACATCATGAAATCAGTGGAGATGTATGTCGTCAGTCGGAAGAAATCCATGAACGGAGCCATGTGGGTAGCATTTGAAGTAAGGAGCAAAATTTATTTGGAAGCGTTTACGTGCCATTATAGAATGAGTGGTTGTCCTGCCCAGTTCTATAGATTGAAAAAAGAGTTGGTAGTAAATATTGGTTTGTATCCCAACGATCTTAAGCAAATTTTTATTAAAAAAATTTGAACAGCTAAATACCTTACAGATTATGGCAAACCAGTTGAAAAACTTTTGATGATTGGTTGACGATGATAGAGAAAGTCCTGGATTTATCCATTGGGGAAAATTAACCATGCTTTGTCCGAATTTGAAAATGGACGCGTTCACCGTAGTCTTATCCGCATAGATTATATTTAAAGAAAGTTGATAATTTGATGCAGGTCCGATGGGGCACATCACTTCTAAATTTACATTAAGGAATAGGTTTTGATTTTCCCTAGTCTATCCAGTCTTTTTGTTTTGACACGTGGTAAACGCCGCACTCTATTTTGGTTGTATGTATTGGTTTTGGGAAGCGCGGCTATGGAATCTGTTGGGATAGCTTCATTTTATCCCCTCTGCGATATGATCCAGAATGCTAGTCAGTTGGACTACTACAGGAATAAGTCTATTACCTGGGTTCCGGCATTGGAGGCCTTGAACCGGGAGCAGTTTTTATTTTATGGCCTCTTGGGGGTAGGAGCGCTTTTTGTTTTTAAAAACGCGTTTCTTGTTCTGGCCGGATACGGCAATATTCGAGTTGTGACCCGTCTTTATTGTGCCTGGATGGACCGAATAACCAAAATTTACTTGAACAAACCGTATGCATTTTTTCTGGAGAATAAGGCTGGTGACCTGGTTCAACGCAAGATCATGCAGGCCCAGAAGGCCTCGGCAGCTCTTAGGCTATTTATTACTGCCTTAGGTAGCCTGACGGTGATTACGGGAGTATTTTTGGTTTTATGTTTTATGAACCTGG
>SCKS01000101.1 GCA_004124465.1 Fidelibacterota bacterium | reverse complement strand
AATCGGACCACCCTCCGTCATTGTCCTGTACCCGGAAGGAGATAGTGTGGGTGCCAGCACTAAAATCCGTGCCATTGAAATCCTTCACGTTGCCCAGAAACCCGTCCAGAGAAGAGTTCCATTCATACCCCATAATGGTACCGTCATCATCCGTTCCAGAGCCGCGGAAAGAGACGGGCATTCCTTCCTTAGCTGGTAAAGGGCCGATGGAATCGATCATCGCGACCGGAAGCGTATTGGGACGAATCACCAGGGTTGCAGTGTCCCAGTCAGACCACCCTCCGTCATTATCCTGTACCCGGAAGGAGATGGTGTGGGTACCGGGGGTGAAACCAGATTCACTGGGGTCTTCCTCAGTGGACAGGATCCCATCCAGGGAAGAGTTCCATTCCCATCCCGTTATGGTACCATCGTCGTCTGAACCGGAGCCGTCGAAAGTGACGACCTCGTTCTTGAATCTGGCAGATGAGGGCGTAATCGAATCAATGGTCGCAACCGGAAGTATATTGGGAGTCGCGGTCAGCAGGGCTGTATCCCACCCGGACCATTCCCCGTTCTCATCCTGTACCCGGAAGGAGATGGTGTGTTCTCCGCTACTGAAGCCCGTGACGCTGAGCTCCGCTTCTTCGCCCAGGAGCCCGTCCAGGGATGAGGTCCATTCATAGGCTACGATAGAGACATCGACACCTGATCCGGAACCGGTGAAGGTAACCTCTTCATCGAACCGGATAGTAGTTGGTTCGATGGAATCGATCTGGGCAGTCGGGGGCACATCCTTGTCGAAGAGGTAGATCTCCTTGTCCCCGGAGCCACCAATAATATCCTCGCCGTCCGCCGAGATCCCGACCGATTTCACGGAATTTCCGGTAGTGTAGCTCCAGAGAGGGGTGCTACTGTCCTTGTCGAACAGATAGACCTTGTCAGAACCGACAGCGAGCTCCTCGCCATCGACCGAGAAGTCCAACGACAATACGGTACCTCCGGTAGCGTAACTCCAGAGGGAAGTACCGTCCCCGTCGAGGAGATAGACACTGTAATCCTTGGACCCTACGGCAACATATCCGCTGTCATCCGTGATAGCGACCGAGTAGATCGAATCTCCAGTGGTATGATTCCAGAGGGGAACACTATTGTTATTGTGGAAGAGGTAAACCTTGCCGTTCCAGTCGCCGGCAGCGAGATGATATCTTTGCTGACCAAAGAAGTCCTCCGAAAGGGCGACCGCCCTCACAGTATCCCCGGTAGAGTAGCTCCAGCGAGGGGTACTGCTGTTCCTGTCAAAGAGATAGACCTTGTCAGAGCCGACGGCGATCATCTCACCGTCAGCCGAGATGTCAACCGAGAGCACCCAATTTCCGGTGGTGTAGCTCCAGAGAGGGGTGCTACTGTCCTTGTCGAACAGATAGACCTTGTTGTCCCAGGAGCCCGCAACGATGGTCTCACCATTCTCCGCGATGGCGACTGACCACACCCGGTTTCCGGTGCCGTAGCTCCAAAGGAGCGTACCATCCTTGCTGAAGAGGTAGACGTTGTTGTCAATGGAGCCTGCGACGATGGTCTCGCCGTTCGATGAGATAGCGACCGAAAATACGCCGTCCCCGGCCGTGTAGCTCCAGAGAGGAGTGTTATTGTCCTTGTCAAAGAAATAGACCTTGCTGTCATCCGAGCCGGCAACGATGTACTCGCCGTCTGCCGAGATGGCGACCGAGTTGATACTGGAGTCAGCAGTGTAATTCCACTCTGGCTCCTTGGCATCTGCCCCTCCGGTCATCAGAACCAGCGCGAGGCCGCTAAGTAGCAGGAAAGGAAGGTAACGCATCAGCATGCCCAAATATCGAATATAATAAGTGTTTGTGACACGGCCAACGCAGCAAATTTAATGTAGCTGGCTAATCAGGAGCCTACAATGTCATCCACTGCCTACGATTTTTCCTTCAAGTCCATAAAGGGAGAGGATATGATCGCTCTCTCCGATTTCAAGGGCAAGGTAATGATTATTGTCAATACCGCCAGTCATTGTGGTTTCACATACCAGTACAAGGGACTTCAGACCTTGCATAACTCGGATGAGGACCTGGTCGTGATCGGTGTTCCATCCAATGATTTTGGTAACCAGGAACCGGCTGGCAATGAGGAGATAAGGACCTTCTGTGACACAAAATTCAGGGTCTCATTTCCATTGGCCGAGAAGTCAGTGGTCATTGGCAAGGATGCCCATCCCTTCTACCAATGGGTGAGAGAGGAACTGGGTTTCGTATCCGGGGTCCCTCGCTGGAATTTCCACAAGATTCTGATCGACAAGGAAGGGAAGGCAGTTACCGGCTACGCCGCACTGACCAAGCCCGGTTCGAAGCGGTTCCGGAGAAAGATAGACAGCCTCCTGAAACTTTAGCTAATCCTAGTCTGAATATAGATAATCTAGTTTTCCCATCAACATCATAATGCCAATTGGAAGACTTATGATTATAGCTACTATGAAGAATAACCAAGCCTCTTCAATCCAGTATGCTGAAATCAATCCTAAACCTGTAACGAGAGGCCCTGCGAAAACCCACTGTTCACTATGTTTATCTTTTTGATTACCCATAAGTGCAGCAACGCCAATTAGAATCAGTCCAAGAGCCCATGTAATTGGCATAGTTCCCCAAAAGTATGTAGAAACCTCCCGGTTTTGCAAAGCTATAGCCTCTTCTTCTTCAACAGTCAAATCATCTTCTCCCTCTGTAACTAGCCAGTGAGCTTCCATATCCATTCCAGTAGCAAGTAGGAGAAGGGTTATAGGTAAAATAAGTGCAACTCTTGATAACATTAGTAAATCTCGTTGTGTTTTATTACTTTTAGGCATCATATCTTGAGTAAGTACAAACCAACCGCCAAACATCATTATTGCACCGACAGTCACCAGAATAGTTCCAATTATCATCGTATTCATGTCAGTATCTTTCAGATAATCTATGTATTCTTGACCACTTACGTCGTCTGGCCCCGTCATAAAAGCAATGAACATAAGAACGGGCCCGATTACTAGCAAATAGGGAGTTAGACCTTTATCCATGTTGATTTAGATAGGTTTCCCTTTTTAAGTTGAAAGGCCCCAAAAACTTATATACTTTGAAACCGATATTATACTGGTGCTAATTTTCTTCGGAAAAAGGAGTATAATATGTATAATGAAAACATTGGAACAATAACTGTAGAAAGCCTGGCGACCGCGATAAGCGCGATCCCTGATCTGGAACTGGAAAGGAAGGAATCCCTGAAGCTATCCCATCGTATCCTGAACTATTTCGGGTATGGTGGCAGTGTCAATGATTTCATCCTGGAGCGGGACATGCGTGGGATCTTCTACATGCTGGAGGATGCCGGCCTGCTCATCAGCCACAATGAGGAGGCCACATTCTATGATGGAAAGAGGTGGACCCTGTTCTTCTGGACTCTGAAATTATCCTAATCTGCTGCACCAAGCATATAAACGCGTTGTACAATGTTGCAAGTCCTTGCCAAAAGATGACATCAAAGAGAGAGCCGAAGCATTGCTCAGCGTTTTTGATAACAGTCCTAGCGATGGTGAGTACACTATTGATGCCTGTAGGGAATTTTGGATTAGTGTAGAGACAATCCTGAAAAAGGACAAAAGTTTGGAAGACCGAATAGGAAAAACAATCAAGAAATTGTGGTATAGCCAATTCTGGGTGGGCCGTTCATCCACTTATGGTAAAACATCATTCCTGGGACTGGACATTGAGGGCAACGAACTATACAAGATGAGGGTGAACAGAACTGCTAGACTGTTCTTCAACTATGTTAGGGGAGCAGTAAGACCAACGATCGCACTTCGCCAGATTTGTACCGACCATGATAAGCAAGAGAAGTTGATACTTCAGCTTCTACTAAAGCCCCCAGTACTAATTGAAAAGGTATTGGAGCAGATTCCCGAACCTCAAGACGTGCCAATGGGAAATCTTGGTGGGGAGAATTACAGGACCATACCCAACAAGAAGCGACTAGGGGACATGCAGGAGTGGATGAAAAGCCATGCCAATATACGGCCAACTATAGATCAATTAGAATCAATTTTGCAACCAGTCCCTCCAATCCTTATCGATGGCCAAGCTGGAACTGGCAAGACCAGTATGTTGGCTTTGAGAGCCGCATTAGGAGTTAGCGAGAAGGCAGGTGTTACTGATAGAAAGGTTTTGTGTACATGTTACAACAGGAGCGTTCTTAAGCTAATCGAAAAGGACGTCAATGATCATCTGTTCTGGCATTTTAACATAGAAGAAGGTACACCCAAGGGAATCGAGTTTGAAACTTTTCCAAAGATAATTTACAATCTGCTCCCACCCATAATCAAGCAAAAGTACGACAATCCTGATCATAGACCTCTTAGGCGTCGTGTGGCCTTTTCACATTTTGCACGCAAGTTCTATCCTGAGATACCTCATAAGGCCCATCAGAATCAGATTGGAATATCCCCAGAACTTGTTTGGCATGCAATACGTAGTATGCTCAAGGGCCTCAGAATGG
>SCKS01000002.1 GCA_004124465.1 Fidelibacterota bacterium | reverse complement strand
TTTCCAGACAAGGTGAAATATTTATGGAAATAGTTGATCTCCGCAGCGACACAGTAACACTTCCCACCGAGTCAATGCGACAAGCTATGGCTGTGGCTGAATTGGGAGACGATGTGTTTGAAGAAGATCCGACCGTAAATGCACTTGAGGAAAAAGCAGCGGGTATTTTCGGTAAGGAGAAAGCACTCCTTGTTCCCAGTGGAACCATGGCAAATCTGGTCTCGGTACTGACTCATTGCGATAGAGGAACGGAAGTGATTCTTGGTGACAAGGCCCACACCTACATGTATGAAGCTGGCGGTATTGCGGCCTTCGGGGGTGTTCACCCGCGGATCCTTAATAATCACGATGACGGTACTATTGATCTGGACGAAATAAAAGGAGCTATCAGACCGGACAATGTACATTTCCCAAAGACGCAGCTCATTGGTCTTGAGAACAGCCACAATGTCTGTTATGGTGCTCCTATCAGCAAGGATTACATTGACGCCGTTGCCAAGATTGCCAAAGAACACGGTCTTCCAATTCATATAGATGGCGCCCGAATTTTTAACGCAGCTGTGGCCTTGGACACTACTGTTAAATCACTGACAGAAAATGTCGATTCAGTATCATTCTGTTTATCAAAGGGCCTGTCTTGTCCCGTCGGTTCGGTGATTTGCAGTTCCGCTCAGTTTATTGCCAAAGCAAGGCGACTTCGAAAAGGTCTTGGTGGTGGTATGCGGCAGGCGGGAATTCTCGCCGTATCGGGACTTGTTGCGCTGGATGAGATGGTGGACAGGTTGGAGGATGATCACGCTAATGCCCGTCGTCTTGCCGAAGGAATTTCTGAAATTGACGGCCTTTCCGTTGATCTTAATCATGTCAAAACCAATATTGTTTATGCCGAGCTCACGGATGACAACAAAACCCAGGATGAAGTGGTAACAGCAATGGGTGAGAGAGGTGTGCAGTTTTTCGCCGTGGGGCCGGCCCGTATCAGGATGGTGGCCAATAGAGGCGTGGATGGTGACGGAATTGAAAAGGCGATAAAAGAATTTTCTTCTTACTTTGCGTCAACCTGACAGGCTGGCTTTCCGATAATCCTCCTTATCGAAGTATATTCTCACCGTTCTAATATGAGATTCAGATGTCTAAAGGTGTAACAGCAAAGAGTGAAGATTATGGCCGGTGGTACACGGATGTAATCACCAAGGCGCAGCTGGCGGACTACGGTCCGGTAAAAGGGACTATGGTCATCCGGCCTTACGGTTTTTCTCTCTGGGAATCGGTGAAGAGTGCCTTTGACAATCGATTTAAAGCCACAGGTCATGTGAATGCTTACTTCCCATTATTCATACCTAAATCATTTCTAAGTAAGGAAGCGGAACATGTGGCTGGTTTTGCAAAAGAATGTGCTGTGGTTACTCATCACCGCCTCATGGCTAATCCTGATGGGGACGGCCTTGTAGTGGATCCAGAGTCGGCTTTGGAGGAAGAAGTTGTCGTTCGGCCTACTTCCGAAACGGTCATCTGGGCAATGTACAAGAAGTGGATTCAGTCTTATCGTGATCTTCCGCTTCTGATTAACCAGTGGGTCAATGTGGTTCGGTGGGAGATGAGAACACGACTCTTTCTTAGGACAACTGAATTCCTCTGGCAGGAAGGACATACCGCTCACGCTACAGCTGAAGAAGCTGAAGAAGAGGCGAAGAAGATTCTGGAGATTTACCGTGAAGTGGCGGAGGACGTCATGGCCATACCTGTCTTTACAGGGCTGAAAACAGATGCAGAAAAATTTGCCGGTGCAGAACACACTTACTGCATCGAAGCGATGATGAGCGATTGCCGGGCACTCCAAGCCGGGACTTCACATAACCTCGGGCAAAATTTTGCCAAAGCTTTCGATGTCACATTTCAGACAGAAGATAATCGCGAAGAACATGTTTATGCCACAAGTTGGGGCGTTTCCACACGTCTCATTGGAGCCATCGCCATGGTCCATGGCGATGATAAGGGGTTACGTCTGCCGCCTCGCATTGCACCGCACCAGGTGGTGGTAGTTCCCATCGGCAAGAATGCGGAAGATGTGAACTCCGTCTTGGAATATCTCACCGGGACGCTTGAAGCAGTCAAGGCGGAAGGTATTAGGTGTTACGTTGATGACCGTGATGGTGTTACACCCGGTTTCAAGTTCAATGAGTGGGAGATGAAAGGGGTGCCGGTACGGCTTGAAGTGGGCAGCCGCGACATGGAACAAAATGTGGTGACACTGGTGAGACGTGACAGCGGGGAAAAGGTTTCAGTTCCTAAAGATAAGTTAGGAGAAGAAATTTTACGATTGCTGGATGAAATTCAAAAATCGCTCTACAATCAGGCAAAAACATTCCGTGATGAGCACACCCTTACAGTAGAGTCATATGATGAATTCAAATCCATCATTGAAGAGAAATCGGGATTTGTGAAGTGTGGCTGGGATGGGGATCCCAAAACAGAAGCGGCCATTCAGGAAGAGACCAAGGCTACTATTCGGTGCATTCCATTCGAGCAACAAGTTGATGACCTTAGCTGTGTTTACAGCGGAAAACCGGCAAAATATCAGGTTGTGTTCGGTAAGGCATACTGATTTAAGGAGATGGCGCTTGAATCTACTCTCGCAATCGTCCTGAAGAGTTTCCCCTATGGAGACACCAGCAAAATTGCCCGGTGCTATACCCGCGATTTCGGGAAACTCTCTATCATTGCTAAGGGGATCAAGACTTCAAAGACTCTTCAGAGTGGTTACCTGGAGCCCATGAACTGTCTCTCTCTCAATTTTTACTACAATCCAAAACGGCAGCTTCAGATTTTTTCCAAGGCAGAGTTTAGCCAGCCTTTACTCTCTTTAAAGCATGATGTAAAAAAACTCAGTTACGGCTTTGCCGTTGTGGAGTTGGTGGACCGGACAGTTACCGGTGAAGAACCTCACGCTGAACTGTTCCATTTTACAGAAGATGTCCTTGAAGCCATGGACAAAAGTGAAGGGCATCTCAACAGACTTTTCTGGTTTTTCGAAATGAAGCTTCTTTCATTGCTCGGTTTTCGGCCGCACCTTTCCAACTGTCCCCATTGCCAGGGTTCAATGGAGAGCGCATTCTTCTCTTTGGGATACGGTGAACTGTTGTGTGGGAACTGTAGCGTCGGAACCGGAATGCAACTGTCTCAACAGTCAGTAGCGGTTCTGAAAGCGTTGAAGAATGGAAGTCTTGATAATGTGGGTGATATTAGTTTTGGAGCAGCAGAGAGACGGGAGGTGGGTGGCTTTCTGCAACAATATTTCAGTTTCCACGTAGAAGGGCTAAGCGAGGTCCGCTCTCTACGGGTTATGGAGAGTATTCTGGCATGAACGATCTGTTGACATCGAGAATTTCATCTGAGCCTTTCAGGTATGATGGAGTCAGTGACTCGGCGTGTTATATCATTCACGGTTATACAGGAAGCACGTTCGAAATGCATGATATTGGCAAGTTCCTTGCGTCCAACGGTTTCACCACAGTGGGTGAACTACTCCCGGGACATGGAACATCTGTAGAGGACTGTAATTCAAAATCCTATCACGACTGGATAGATGCTGTTGAAAAAGGTTATGATCAACTTACCAGCGAATTTCAGAAAGTGTTCATTATTGGTTTCAGTATGGGGTGTACGCTGGCCTTTCATCTTGCCTTAACTAGGAATGTTCCCGGTTTGATCATCATGGCGCCTGCCATGTTCAAATTCAAAACGAGAAAGGTGTATTTTTCACCTATTATGTGCCATTTTAAGGAGTACGAAGTCAAACGTTTTAAAACAACCAATGATGTACAGTTACCAACGTTTGGTTATTCTGTTTATCCTCTGAAAGCGGGACGAGAAGTTCTGAAATTGACCTTCAGAATACGCCATCAACTTCATAAAGTGATGACCCCGGCTATAGTCATGCATTCCACTGAGGACATTTCTGCGCCCTACGAGAACGGCCCCCGAGTCTACGACGCTATCGGTTCTGAAGATAAACAGTTCATCACATTCAAACGTTCCTCACATATGCTCATGTACGACTGTGATAAGGAAGCTGTGTGGGATGCCACCTTGCAATTTGTACAAGATCATTCAAAAGTTTTAACAGATGCGGTACCAGTACCAGAGTAGTTTTTCCCGGGGCAATTATTTCGGTCCAAGGCTCTTCACAGATGCCATCAAGTTGCTGGTATCCATCAATTTCGTCATTTTTGTGCTTCAAACCATTTCGGGTCAAGAGCGAATCCTTTTTCAACTTTTCGGCATAGTTCCCAAGAATACCTGGTCTCAGCTAATGATCTGGCAACCGTTCACTTACCTTTTTTTCCACGGAGGAATCTGGCATGTTCTCATCAACATGTTTGTACTTTGGATGTTTGGTTCAGAACTGGAGACACTGTGGGGGCGTAAAGAATTTCTAAAATACTACTTCATTACTGGTGTGGGCTCGGGGCTCGTGACAGTATTATTCAGTCTCAATTCGCCTGTCCCGGTTGTGGGTGCAAGCGGTGCTGTCTACGGGATATTGCTTGCTTACGGTCTTATCTTTCCCAACAGATATGTTTATCTCTACTTTTTTATTCCCGTAAGGGTAAAGTATTTTGTCATATTTATCGGTGGCCTTGCTTTCTTTTCATCACTGGGTACTAGTGCATCCAATGTGAGTCATTTAACGCACTTGTCCGGCATGATCATTGGTTTTTCCTATTTGAGGTCGAACGTGCAGTTGGATATGTTGAAGAATATACTGATGCAGAAGAAGAACGGTATCCGGAAGCGCTACATTAGGAAGAAGCGACGACAGGATGAAGATTTGCGTCTGGAAGTGGATAAACTACTGGACAAGATCAATGAAATCGGGTACGATGGTCTCTTGGAAAAAGAGAAAAAGTTTCTCTACGAAGCGAGCCAGAAGCTTGCCAAGGGTGAAGATCGAAACTGATTGTCAATCGTTCTTCTCAATCCAGTCATAAAGTAATCCCCACCTTAATCCTCGATCACTAACATAGATCGATTCCAAGTTTAATTCCTCCATGAAGGTCTCCAATATAGTGGCGCCCATGGGGATTATGTCAGCACGCTTCGGTGGGAGCCCTTTTAATTTTATCCGTTCTTTCGTGGGCATGCTTCTGAAAAGGTTACCAAGACGCACAACATCGTCTTTATTCAATTGACTTCGATGGACAGCGGATGGGTCATATTCATCCATCTCCACGTCCACCGCCTTTAATGTTGTTACCGTTCCTGCCACACCGACAGCCATGCTTGAGGAAGGACTGACGGAAAAATAATCCATCAGTTCAGCAATAGATGACGAAGCTGCATTGAGCTCTTCAGTGGTGGGTGGATCATGCTGAATAAACCGTTCCGTGAAAGAAACTGTACCCACTTCAAGGCTGGTTTTCGATAATATTCTGTCCCCATCGCCAACCACCAGTTCACTACTTCCGCCGCCAATATCGATCATGATGAACTGTTGGGCTAGGTCAGAAAACTCACGCTGAATTGCTTTGAAAGTGAGGCTCGCCTCCTCATCTCCTGAAATGATCTTGAAACGAAACCCTAACTGATCTTCAATTTCTTGTACAAACTTAGCTCCGTCGCCAGCGTTTCTGAGGGCGGCAGTCCCCGCCGCTAAAACATTTTTTACCTCAAACTGATCTATTTTTTCTGAGAAATTTCGGAGCTCTTTCAAACAACGCCTTTTGGCCTTTGGGTGGAGAGAACCCCGTTTTGCAAGACCCTGGCCCAGCCGAACCACTTGGACATCCTCAAAAAGCGGCGTAAACGTAGTTCCATCCCACTCTGCCACAACCAATATGAGTGAATTGGTGCCGAGATCAAGAGAGGCGATTTTCATGAGAGGAATGGCCCATTATGATTTCAAAGTAAGCCTGTATCCTGTCACAACAGCGTCAACCATTAAGTACCGGATGAAAGGATTGCAAATGGGGGACGGGAAAAGGGCTTTTAATAGCCGTCCCACTCCCCGGGTTAAAGGGTTAAATAGCAAGGCTCCAGCGCAACGCTTTAAACTATTTGATCCGTTTACAAAATCGATGCCCATATTCCTTCCTAGTTCAGGAAATTCATCCAATATAATGGGGAGATTGGAAGCGCCGTAGTTACCAAAGTCAGATAAGGCTAGAGGAAAAGTTTTAAGTTTGTGCTGTTTCACAATAATATCGGGCTCGTAGAAAAGATTTTCAGGAAAGTTCTTCCAAAGGCGGTAGGCGTAGTGAAGATCGATGCCGTAGCCCGTCAGTTCTTTCTTGAATTCTCCTGTTTCCTCCAGTGCTGATCGCTGTATGGATGTTGCGGTGAGGATGAAATATCGGTAAGGAAGAGGCGTTTCTCCGCCAACGGTTTTCGCACCCCGGCGGCCGTGAAAGAGATAGCGATGATACTTTTGCCGCAAAGGGGAAATAGCAGGCTGAAGATTAGACAACAGACCTGTCACCTGCGGGTCGGAGTGTCGTTCAACATGGCGTGAAACAAAATCATTCCCTACCTCAATGTCGCAATCGATAAATATGACCAGGTCACCAGTGGCGGCGTGAAGACCAGAATTTCGTGTGGCGCAACGGCCCAGGTTTGTTTCATGGTGAATAATCTCGCATCTGTCCGTCCATTTGGGAGAAGCGAGTAGAGCGGCTGTCCCATCTGTTGAAGCATCGTTTACAACAATGATCTGAAGTTTCTCTGAACTGTAGTCCTGACTAAGGAGGGGAGGGAGGGTTGTGCCTAGGATATCGGCAGCATTGTAAGCAGAGACAATGACGGAAACTTTCATTAACTGATGAGATGGTACACTACTGACTTAGAACGGACTGATACATATTAACCGACATTTCAGCCACACGCTGCCAAAGAAAGTTGCGTTGGACATGTTTTTTCAGTTTGTCATTTGGCGGTGCATTTAGGGCCTTTTCCAGCCCCGCTCTGATATCATTGACAGAGTAAGGATCTACATAGATAGCCATCTCCTGAAAATAATCATGAGTGCCGCCATGAGGGGTGATTATAATGTTTGCCCCTGCCAGTGCTGCCTCTAGAGCGGCGATGCCTGGTGTTTCATACCGGGCTGGGAGAGCGAACACCTTTGCCGCAGCATAGGCCGATGCCAAAAGGTCAGAATCGTGATCGAGCCCTTTGATGATAATCAAATTATTGTTTTTTCCTGCTTCCGCCAGGCAAGCTTGTCCTTCTTCAGTATCAGTCACTTTTCCGATGATGACAGCCGGGTGATCAATTGTTTCTAGAGCGCGAATAAGGGAAAGGGTATTCTTTCGCTCTACACCAATGTGACCCACATTCAGAATGAAATCCTGAACTCCGTACTTCTTTACAAACGGCTCAGGATCACCATAAAGAAACCGCTCTTCCACCCCGTTGGGGATCACCTCTATCTTCTCGACTGAGATACCCAGCCCATCAATGATTAGAGATCGCTCAGATTCAGTGTTGGGAAGGACTGCCGCCGACCAGCGACAGATGTCTCGTGTGAACCCGTAGTCGGACCAAAGGCCGGGTGCCAGTTTTCTCATAAGAGTGTCTGCCCTAAGGACCCATCGGATCACCCCGGGGGAGCGCCGTGTAAAAAAAATAGGACTGGTAACAAAAGGCATCTCTTCAGAATGGAGAAACCGGGCCAGATCATAGACAGCGAAGTTGGAGGCGAAAAGATGGAAAAGATCTGACGACTCCAGATCCGGTTTCCCGTCCCATGTTTCATGAAGTTTTACCTGATGACCCAGCCCCTCAAGATGTTGCTTTGTCTGCAGAATCTGAGTGCGGGGCCCACCGTGTTTCATGTTAACGGTATGGTAGCTGGCGAGGGTGATTTTCACAATTTGTACTTCCAGTAAGTGTGGAGAATATCGTTGAAAATCATCTTACGATTCAATCGATGTAGAATAGATATGTGTGGCTGTCTGTTTGTTTTTGCCTCTGTCGTGCGCCAGGCTGTTTTGCTCAATTCGAGATCGCTGTTCTTTTCAGCAATTGTGTGACGTCCATCTGATTGAAAAACCTCGATCTTCACAGAATCACCCAAGTTACTGCTAGAGAGTTGGAGACGCCCGTTTTCCAGTCGTGCTGACCAATGAGTTTCTGTGCGGATTTTCCACCAATCTGCATATTGACCCATGGTCATAGCGGGTATTTTTCTATCCTTAACTGTCTGGAAAAGCCAATCCAGAGTTTCGTGATCAGGATTGGCGGGGTGATCATAAATGAATAGCGGCAACCGGTCTGCGAGGTGATCTTCCATAATTATCTCAAAGTAATTTTTCATTTCTTCTGTTGAATGGCGGGCGTTACGCAACGTGCCGGTGGAGATGGGATGGATGGGAATTTGCATAACAAATGATGACCGTTCACCTAGGAAAGGATAGAAAGGGAGATTGTCATAGTCCAAGGCAAATTCTGAAGAATATTCGAAACCGCGGTGCTCTAGAGCTTTTGCCAGAGTTGTGTTCCATTCGCCGAATGGCCCGGCGTAGCCTCTGGGAGTGATGCCATTTTTTCGAAGAATGGATGTTCCTGTTCGCATATCCAGCTCATTTTTGGTATAGTTATTGAAGGTCCTGTGTTTGAAGCAATGCAGGCCAATTTCGTGACCTTCCATCTTGCCGTACCGATCAACCCATTCTTGGCAACTACCTGTCTCAACGAACCAGGTGGCGGGGACGTCATGTTTTTTACATAGCTCATAAAGTGTTTCAACTGCTTTCTGTGAGGCGAAGTCGGTATCAACACGAAAACTGAATAGCAAATCTTCTCCATCTGGAAAAGGAGAGAGGGATACGAAAGGGAGATCCCGTCGCCAGAACAATTCTTGTAACGATCGGTTAACAATATCTCGGATGGTCCGCTTGGACACTTTGGCCACCCGTTCAGAGGGGAGCAAAGGCCCATGGGAGGGAAAACTTCTTCGGGTGCAGCCCCATGATAATATAGAATCTATCATTCCGCCGGGAAGTATTATAACGTAGCCTTTGCCAACAGCGGTCTCCTCAACCAAATATCTCCCGTGCCTCTCCTTGAGCTGTGTAGCCTTGGAAGGGAGGTTCAGTTTTCGCCCAACAGATCCAGATGCCACAGAGCTGAAAAGTGAATCATTGGTAGTATCGATATAATCCACAAATGCAGGTTCGCTATTGGTTCCAAGTATCTGTTTAGCAGCCTCAGTTTCCAACAATAGTGAACCACCATCAGTCAGATAATGCTTAAGCTTTTCCTTCACCGAAACGCTGACGGTGGAAGAGACAATGATACATCCATAGTTTTCAGTCGACCAGTCGATTGTGCTGTTGAGTTCTTCACAAGGGGGTGCGATCTGCTCCAGTAGAATTTTCCAGGCTGGTGTGAGGTGTGTAATTCCGACAGAGAGTCTCATGAGATTGATTTAATGTAGTATGATTTTTCTTCTGATGTAATTCCGACCGATTTATAAAGAACAACCGGTGTTATTACCAAAGAAGCAAGAAATGTAAGCAGAGGTGATAAGGGGTAAGTGAGCGAAAAGACCCCCATGAGAACGCCGCCGGCAACAATGGGCAATAGAAGAGACCTGGCAACAGAAAAAGAAATAAAGGTTTGCACTTCCCGCATCATCACAAGGAGGGAGATGACTTGAAAGAGAACCAAACCCATGGCAGCAAAGTGTGATGATGGCACTGGCCCTGGAAGTAGCATGATACCAAAGAAGCCCGCTCCGCCCAGAAGAATAGAGTTAAGATAAATCTTCTCTTTTTTGGCACCAATCAGTGTGAAAGTAAATACACTGTTGATGACGGAGCAGACAAAATAGAGGGCCAATATCTGGAAAATGAGGGCTGATTGGTTGAATTCACTGCCGAAAACGGCGGGTAAGATTTGTTGACTCCCTATTATTGCTATGATGGCTATATAGAGAGTAACTGGCGTCACCAGTTTCAGGGTTCGGTTGAAATGTGTGAAGAGGTCTTCTCCACCGATCTTCAGATATCTTGTAATTGAAGGGAAAAAGATTGTGTAGAACACCCGGTCCACCACCAGAAGTAATACAATGACCCGGTAAGCAACACTGAAAAGACCACCTTCATGGGGATCGGTTATGCCCAGATAGACGACCGGGAAATGAGTGATAACCTGTGCCACTAGTCCAGCCACAGCGAGAGGGAAAGCTGTTTTGATGAGGTTTAATGCCGGAGGGACATCTGTCGATTCAGTTTCATTTACGCCACCGTACTGTTTCCAGAGATAGATGCTTTGAGCCACAACACTGGCTACCCATCCCACCGGGATCCAAATAATGGATGATTCACTCCTCACAAACATAAGTACCCAAAAGAGATAACTCACCGCCGCCACGATTCTACCTGTAGCAAGGATGGTCATTTTTCTCAATCCTTGAAAGACCCACTCCAGAACAAGGGCTGATGGCAAAAGTGCTAAAAGATAGATAAGAGTGATGTTGCGTAGCCGTAGTGTATCCAGCGTAAAAAAAAGAATAGGAGCGAATAAAATGAGTACCCCCAGAGAAAGAACCAAACGTGTAGTAAAAAACCTGTGTACAAGATTCATGGATGCAGCGTTTGAAGTTGCTACCGTTCTTGTGCCCAGTGTTGGCAAGCCTGCCTCGGCTAGGATGGTACCCCATGTCAATATTCCCATCCCGGCTGCTAGGAGTCCCATTCCCTCTGGGCCCACGGTTCTCGCTAGATAGGCTACGGCGAAAAAACCGAGGAATCGACTTGCGGCATCCGCGCCTGTGAGAGAAAGAATATTCGATCCCATTCGGTTCAAGAAAACACCATTGCTTTAAAAGATTCCTTTCTCTGTTCCACAGTGAATTTTTCGGCGGCACGGTTTCGACATTTTTCACCACTGGAACTATTTGCTTCCTTCAAAGCTTTGTGAATGGCCTCCGAAGCGGCACCGACATTTTCCGGAGGGACAGTGTGGCCGATGTCACCTATAGTCTCCGACAAACCACCCACATCGGTGACTACGGGGATGCATCCACACAGCATGGCTTCAGCCGTAGCAATGCCAAAGGATTCTACCCTGCTCAACTGGCAGTATACAGCACTCCGCTGGTAATAACTGAGTAGCTTCTGTTGCGACATAGAAGGAGAGACAACAACATTTTTTGGAACGAAGAAGCTGTTTTTGGAGAGAAAATTCTCCTCAACTCCGATGAGCTGAAAAGAGGTTTCGCTCATCTTTTCTGCTACCTGAAGCAGCAGATCAACTCCCTTGATTTGGATACGGTCCTTTGTGGTGCATTTGGCCACAGTCAAGACTATATTTTCTTTTTGGCCCCCAGGTTGCCAAAAGTTACTATCGAGACCGGGCGGTACAGTTGACAAATTGTCACCTTCATACTCTCCCACCTCCAAGGCTGCCCGTCTCAAATATTCCGAAGTGGGAAGAACATGTGTAGCCCTTCTCAAGGCATACCGGATGAAAGGCCGCTTCCAGGGTGACAGAAGAAGACCATATCCGAGATGTGAATCTGTAATGAGGTCGGCACCGCCCACAATAATGATGGATGTCTTACGCAAGAACCGTGCCGTGAAAACCAGAATAGCGCTGTAAACAGATGCAAACCACGCAATTCCTACATCGCTAAACAGCATGGACCACTTAATGCGTACTGCGGTGAAGAGACCGTGGGCACAGATCCATTTCACGTCGCTGAATTCTTCCAACAACCTGACGTCATCTTCAATAAATGACTGTTTCTGTGTGGAAAAGAGGAGAACCTTAGGATTGGGGCTGGTCATTCAGTTTGTATCTTTTGAAGGTGGCTGGAAAACTGAGATGATTTTACTCACTTCACCGGGAGTTATCACTTTCAGCATAAAAAGGGCACCTGTGAAAGCTGAGGCACCTGCAATCCGCCCGAGGAGCGTGTAATCGAAAAAGTGAGCTGTTCCCAGGGCAATGACCACAGCGGTAACCGTTCTTAACAGTTTGAACCAGTCGTAAAGGACGGGGAACAGTTTTTTTGAGGTAAAATAGGTTGTGACAGCCATGGTGCCGTGACCCGCCAGTGTGGCGTAGGCGGCACCTGCTATACCATAGATTGGGATGAGGGCGAAGTTTACTCCTATATTTACGGCCGCACTGAGACCGGTAATAACGGCAATGTATTTTGTCTTTTCCTCAAAATAGATTCCGGGAAGAAAGTTTAGATAAGCCCCCTGAAAAACATAGGCCATGAGAATAATGGGGACAATAGACTGCGCCTCCACAAAAGCGGGACCGATGAGTGATACTCCAGCCACATTCAGCCGGACAATCTCAGATATAAAGAGTGTGATCACTGTCCAGACAAATAGGGCAATCACCATAAAGTAGCTAAAGACACGGGCGAAAAGCGTTTTGGATTCGGGATTATTACCGGCTTTCAGAAAGAAAGGCTGCCAGGCATACTGAAATGCGGTTGTGATGAGAAGCATAAAGATTCCCAGCTTGTAGCCGGCGGTGTAGATACCTACTGTAGCGGCATCAGTGAGGCTGGCAAGAATATATCGGTCTATGGACTCCATAGCGATGGAAGCGAGGCCCGCAGGCAAAAAAGGGAGACCAAATTTTAAGAGGGAGCTGACACTACTGCTATTAAAAGCAAATTGCAAAGATCCGGCCGTTGCAGACAAAACGGAAAAGGTAGTCACTGCCGAAGCCGCGGCAACGCTCAGGAAA
Organism: Fidelibacterota bacterium; assembly: GCA_004124465.1. Classification (GTDB taxonomy): domain Bacteria; phylum Fidelibacterota; class Marinisomatia; order Marinisomatales; family S15-B10; genus UBA2125. The sequence continues at coordinate 24,462 of SCKS01000002.1, read as the reverse complement.
ATACCGTCAAGTCCCATCCCTTTCATCACTACGAGATATATATTCATCCCAAGGGTGGTGATCACATTCATCAGCTTGATTGAGACGAAAAGAGTGGCCCTACCCTCCAATCTCAGAAGGGCAAAGGGGACATGGCTGATGGCATCCAGAAGGAGGATTCCGGCCGCCAGCTTAAAAAGATGAGTATATTGACCGCCCCCCAACAGGAGGGATGACAGGCCGGATGAGCCTGACAAAATCAGAAATGACAGCACGCAACTTGTCCCCAGACTGAGCCAGAGCGCTGTTGAAAAGAGTGATCGCTGGGCGTCTGGGCCGTCGGCCTCATTATAGTAACGCATAAACGCGGTGTCTAACCCGTAGTGATAGACAATATTCATAAAGCCGAGAAAAACGTAGAGAAGAGTGGCGAGACCGTACTCCCCGGGAGTAAGCACATTAGTAAAGAGAGGTAACAGGAGAAAAGTGACAAGTCTGGTCAGCACATTGCCGGCGCCGTAGACCAAAGTTTGCCGAGTGAGTTGTCTGAGGGGCGGTGTCACGTGAGTTTTAAGAAGCGAGATCCTCTATCTTCAGTGGGTTGGTCTGATACGTTTTCCTGTTGCAGGTAGTTCCAGATGGCGAATATACAGGGAGATCGTTATTCGGACAACCAACTCCCTTCCTCAGCATCATCGATTTTTCCAGATGTCTGTGGAACGAGAAAGTGCTATTTTTGGGGTAGGTTTTGGCAAACTAGAAGGTTGTAAAAGGAAATGAGTAGCATTTCGCAAGTCAAGGCAAGACAGATTCTCGATTCCCGTGGTAATCCCACCGTTGAAGTTGACGTTTTACTTTCGAGCGGCAGTTTCGGTCGTGCGGCTGTACCATCGGGTGCCTCCACCGGGAGTCACGAAGCAGTGGAACTTCGAGATGGGGATAAAGCTTTTTATCTCGGGAAGGGTGTACAGAAGGCTGTCCAAAATGTGACAGGGATACTAGGCCCGGCAGTGACTGGCCAAGATGCTCTCAATCAGCGAGGTGTGGATGAACTTCTCATCTCATGCGACGGGACAGAAAACAAAGGAGAGGTGGGTGCGAATGCCGTTTTGGGTGTCTCCTTGGCGGTGGCCCACGCTGCGGCCGCTCACAAGGGATTGCCACTCTTTAGTTATCTTTCCAATGGAGAATCAACCCTTCTTCCCATTCCAATGATGAATATCCTGAATGGTGGTAGCCATGCCGATAACAATGTAGACATTCAAGAATTCATGGTTTTTCCGATCGGTGCCTCCAGCTTTTCAGAGGCACTCCAGATGGGAACCGAGACTTTTCATCATCTCAAATCGGTTCTTGGGGAAAGGGATCTTAATACATCCGTGGGGGACGAAGGGGGATTTGCTCCGAACCTCCGTTCAAATGAAGAGGCCATCGAAGTTATTTTGGAGGCCATCTCCAAAGCGGGCTACGAAGTAGGAAAGGAAATCTATCTTGCGCTTGATGTAGCCGCTTCGGAGCTGTATGAGGCCAACCGCAATATTTACCGCCTCGATTCAGAAGAGAGAGAGCTGACAAGTGGCGAATTGATAGAATTCTATAGCACACTGATTCAGAAGTACCCTATTGTTTCCCTTGAGGATGGGCTGTCAGAAGATGACTGGGAAGGATGGACGGAGCTTCACAAAGCACTTGGGAAAAAAGTCCAGATCGTTGGAGATGATCTTACCGTCACAAACATGACACGCCTGAAAAAGGCCATCGATTTATCCGCCATGAATGCCATTCTCATAAAACTGAATCAGGTGGGCAGTGTAACAGAAACTGTGGAGACTATGAAACTGGCGCGAGAGAACGGCATGGCGGCCGTGGTGTCTCACCGATCTGGTGAGACTGAGGATACCACCATTGCTGATTTCGCTGTAGCCATGGGGATGGGCCAGATAAAGACGGGTTCAGCTTCCCGGACTGACCGTATCTGTAAGTATAATCAGCTGCTTCGGATAGAGGAGATACTTGGCAATTCAGCCACCTTTCCTGGCATGGAAGTACTGGGACATTCTTCCGAAGTAGGGTAGAAAGATGGCACGAAAAAGGCGGGGACTCTTTTCTAAGCGCCGTCGCCGATCCGTCCGGCGGATTGGTGTCCCATCACCGAGCAAGAATCTTCTTCCTAAAATTCTCATTCTGGGAGCTCTAATTCTGGTGATCATCTTTTTCTTTGGTGATCACGGAGTGTACCGGCTTTATACAATCAAAAGAGAGAAAACTCACCTAATGGAGGATATCGACAGTCTGCGTGCAGAACAGGAGGAATTGATTGGCGAGAAGGACAAACTCGAAAATGATCTGGATTATATTGAGCGGCTTGCACGGGAGCGCCACAGGATGGCAAAGCCGGGAGAGAAAGTCTTCAAGGTGGTGGAGAAGGAGAAGCGATAATGACTTTTTCCATCGTCACGAAGGCATCTAGATAGATTTCCCCCAAATGCTGACTATCCTCGAACTCTTATGAGTGTACCAATCTGATTAAGGGCAGATAAAACCTCACGGCGGAGTTCGGAATCAGCAGGTGGAAATGAGCCCTATACCCAATAATAGACCAAATGCTGTACCAAGATTAATGAATCTCTTGCCTCCTCTAAATCAGCCGGACATCAAACTGATTTGCTATCCAACACAAAGGTCACAGGGCCATCGTTGACAAGGTGTACGTCCATCATGGCACCGAAAATCCCTGTTGCAACAGAAATACCTCTTTCTTTGAGATCCTGAATAAAACTGTTATAAAATTTTTCTCCCAGCTCCGGCTGAGCCGCTTTAATGAAGCTTGGCCTCCGTCCTTTTTTGGTGTCGGCACACAGCGTGAACTGGCTCACCACTAAAACGGCGCCCTCAACATCCAGAAGCGATCTATTCATTTTTCCAGCATCATCATCGAAAATGCGAAGATGAACGATCTTGTTCGTTAGAAATTTTATATCTTCCTGGGCATCGTTCTGAAAAACACCAAGAAAAATGAGAAGCCCCGGACCGATCTCTCCAGCGATTTTATTGTCGACGGTGACTTTTGCTTCCGATACACGTTGGAGCAAAGCAATCATCACTCCACCCAGACGTTCTCATCGCCATAAAGCCCCTTGAGCTTTCCGATAAATGCTTCATCCGGTGTGACCTTAACAGTTTTGGCGTAAAACTTTTTTCCGTTTCCCTCGTCCTCGTAGAGGTGAAAAAAAATGGGTGAATTACCGGCGTGCCCCTTGGTTAACCGGTAGAGGGCATTCACATCCTCTTCTTTCATTTTATCAACCTCTACTACAATATTGACTGTGGACGGATTTCTTCCCTGAACTTCATCAAGTGATTCAATGGATTCAGCAATCATTTTTGGTGTATCATCAGACAGGCGTGAGGTCGGGCGACCTTTGATGAAAATGAGACCGTCGTCACTTATGAACTGTCTATAATTTGTAAATGTTTCGTGAAAAACAAGTACATCAACAGAACCCCCCAGGCATTCTAGATTAAAGAAAGCCATCTGCCGATTTTTTTTGTCAAAGTGATGACGAATGTCCCGTATGATTCCACCAACCCGGATCTGCTCTATCTCAGTATCGTCAGAAGCATCTGAAAAGTCGTAATTCGAATAATTCTCTAGGATATCAGAATATTCAAGCAGTGGATGGCCTGTGAGATAAAAGCCCATCAACTCTTTCTCACGCTTTAGCTTTTCAGTCTCACTCCAATCAGATACGTCTGGGAGAGTGGGTTTTGCAATTATCTGAGATTCTGATGTCTCACCCCCAAAAATTGAAAATTGATTATCATCAGCGTTAGCCTGCATCTGCTGGGCGAACTTAAGCGCTGATTCGACTGCAACATATTGTTGTGCTCGATTCCCCTCCAGTGAATCCATAGCGCCGGAAGCCACTAGACTTTCAAGGACCTTTTTGTTAACAAGCCTTAAGTCGAGATGTTCACAAAAGTCGTACAGAGTTGTGAACTGTTCTTGTTCATTTTTTGCGGAGAGAATATTCTTGAGAGCTTTTGAGCCGACATTTTTTATAGCATTCAATCCGAAAGAGATAGTTTTTTCATCCAGAGCCTTGAAGTTGATGTCTGATTCGTTTACATCAGGTGGATGGATGGTGATTTTTAGCTTCTGACATTCATTTAAGAGAGTCACTACACGAGTTGTGCTAGTCATTTCACTGGTTAGGTTTGCCGCCATAAATTCGGCAGAGTGATGCGCTTTCAGATAGGCTGTCTGGTAGGCGATGTAGGCGTAGGCGGTACTGTGACTTTTATTGAAACCATATTGAGCAAACTTCTCAATTAGATCATAGATTTCCTTCGCCTTTTTTTTATCCGTACCTTGATCAGTTGCTCCTTTAATGAAGTCCTCTTTTTGGCTTTCCATGAGTTTCTTTTGTTTCTTACCCATGGCCCGGCGCATTAAATCCGCTTGTGCCAGTGAAAAACCTGCGATGCTATTAGCAATCTGCATCACCTGTTCCTGATAAACGATAATTCCGTAAGTCTCTTTAAGAATCGATTCCAGATCGGGATGAATGTATTTGATTTTCTTTTTGCCGTGTTTTCGTTTGATGAATTCGCCAATGTTTTCCATGGGGCCGGGGCGGTATAGAGCGTTCATGGCAATGAGATCCTGAATTGATGTTGGCTTCAATTTTTTCAGGTATTCCCTCATGCCCGCGGATTCAAATTGAAACACGCCGACGGTCTTGCCCTTGGAAAACAGTTTATACACAGCTTCATCATCGAGGGGCAACTTTTCAATATTAAGTTTGATTCCTTTTTCTTTAAGAAGAGCTATTGTCTGATCGATGACTGTGAGGTTCCTCAAGCCGAGGAAGTCCATTTTTAAAAGCCCTAAATCTTCTAGGTCTTTCATGTCATACTGGGAGGTAATGTCGCCTTGCGGTGATTTGTATAGGGGGATATAATCGGTGAGATCGCCCGGCGCTATCACCACCCCAGCGGCGTGAGTTGACACATGGCGATTCATTCCTTCCAGTGTTTTTGAATAATTGATCAGATCTTTGTGTTGCTCGTCTTTTTCAGCATGTTTCTGAAGATCGCTACTAATCTCTAGGGCTGAGTCCAGAGAAATACCGGGGCCGGCAGGGATGGATTTGGCTATTTTGTCAACCTCGCCCAAGTTCATTCCCAGTACACGCCCTACATCACGGACAACCTGGCGGGCTTTCAATTTGCCGAACGTTATAATTTGAGTTACCGAATCTTCACCATATCGCTCCTTGATATAATCGATGACATGGGACCGTCGCTCGTAACAAAAATCGATGTCAATGTCAGGCATGGAAATCCGTTCGGGATTGAGGAATCGCTCAAAAAGCAGATTGTATTTTATGGGGTCAATGGTAGTGATACCGAGGCAATAAGCTACCAGACTTCCCGCCACAGAACCCCGTCCGGGACCCACAGGAATGTTGTTATCCTTGGCATATTTGACAAAATCCATAACGATAAGAAAATAACCGGCAAAATCCATTTTTTGGATAACGTCTAGTTCATAGTCAAGGCGAGATTTGAGTTCAGGAGTGACTGACGGATAGAGATTTTTCAGTCCTTGTTGGCATGAGAGTGAGAGGAAATCGTCGGGCGTGGTTGCTCCAGCGTCTTCAGGTATTGGAAATGTGGGCAAGAGGTATTCCCCCAGCGGTAACTCCAGATCGCATGAATCGGCAATCAATCGAGTGTTTTCCAGTGCTCCAGGATAATCTTTGAATAGCTTCCACATCTCATCCTGAGATTTAAAGAAGAATTCTGGCGTGGCGTATCGCAGGCGATTGGGATCATTCCGTTCTTTGCCTGTTCCTAGGCAAAACATGATGTCGTGTGCTTCCCAGTGCTCCTTCAGTGCGTAATGGCAGTCGTTGGTGGCAACCAGCGGAATGCTCAGTTCTTGCGCCAAGTTACTAACAACGGTTCGGGAGACTTCTTCTTCCGGAATGCTGTGATTCTGCAGTTCCAGATAAAACCTCCCGGGAAAGATTTCCGCATATTCTAGAGCAGTCCTTTTGGCACCATCCAGATCATCCTTGACGGCGTACTCTTGTATCTCTCCCTTCAAACACGCTGAGAGACAAATAATCCCTTCGCTGTATTCTCTTAGGAGATTTTTGTCAACTCTGGGTCTGTAGTAAAATCCTTCAAGATAGCCTGCTGTTGTGAGCTTCATGAGGTTCTTGTAACCGGTGTAGTTTTGTGCCAGAAGAACAAGATGGTTATTTCCCCATCCGCCGTCCCGTTTGGGTGTTTTGTCAAAACGGTCACCCTGTGCTACGTACGCTTCACAGCCGATAATCGGGTTGACGCCTGCTTTTTTTGCTGCTTTGTAAAAAGCGACAGCGGAAAACATATTGCCGTGTTCTGTGACGCCAACGGCATCCATACCCAGATCGGTAACTGTATCTAATAGTGTGGGTATTTTCTGAGCACCATCAAGAAGGCTGTAATCTGTATGGTTGTGGAGATGTATGAATTCTGAAGCCATGGCCTCAGCCGAGATAAACGGCCAGCAAACCAAGAAAAACAGAGGCTTTCAGTATCTGCGAAGCGGTATGACAGTTGTTTGAGGAGGGAGATCTCACGAGCAAACTTATGATATATGAGAGTGGAATACCAATTCCCAGAAGTGCCGCCACAAGATATTTTTCACTGTAGATGTTCATTAAATACGGAGCGACTAAAAGTGCCATGAGAAGAACCGTCAAAAAAATGGCGATCCTTACCGATTTTTCCATTCCGAACTTAACAGGAAAAGTGATGAACCCTGCTGCACGGTCTCCATCCGCATCAGCCATATCTTTGATGAATTCTCGGACCATTGTAAACCCAAATGCCAGTAGTGATGGCATTATCATCCGGTCCAATTCACCAAACAGCGCTCCCGCAAACACAAATGACAATCCAATGATTACAGCTACAATCATGTTTCCAATCAAAATTGTCCCTTTCAGCCATAAGCTGTAGACCACCATGAGTGGAAGGGCCACAACTGCGGCAAGGATAAAAGCTCCTGTGTTTATTGTAAATGAGATCCCCGCACCTATCATGAAAAGCAGGATGGAGAGTATCAATGCAGTTTCTGGGGCAAGGTCACCTCTTGGTAACGGCCTGTTCGTTCTGTTGATTTTATCAGTTTCCAGATCGCGATAATCATTAAATGCGTTAGCTGCGGCTGTGAAAGACATTACTACAAAAATTCCTTTCATGAGAAGATCGGTCTGGTTCAGAGCGTCAACCAGCGCCGCCGTAACTGTGACCATCATTGCACCAAGCAAAAGGTTTACGGGCCTGAAGAGCCTCAATGTGGCCAAGACGCTCTTCATGGCCTCTTTGCTTTCAGCACTCTCGGATCCCCGTTGTAGTCATTAGAAAGCTCAACCTCAGTCCACCCTGCTGACTCAAATAGTTCCTTGGCGTGTAATGGGTGTTTACCACAGCCCACCTCCAAAATCATCATTCCGCCTTCCCGGAGCCAGTTTTTCCCTTTGGCGGCAAAGCTTCTGTAGAAAGTTAGACCGTCAGCGTCTTCTGTCAATGCCTCTCTCGGTTCAAAACACCGGACATTATCCTGAAGTGCTTTATATTCTTTCAGCGGCACGTAAGGCGGATTGCTGACGATGATATCAAAACAATTTTCTACCTCATCGTTCAAAATGTCATGATCGATGAACTGAATCCTTGAAGCGACGCCGTTTTTCTTAGCGTTCAGTTGTGCTACCTTCAGGGCATTTCGGTTATTGTCAGTTGCTGTGACAGAAATTTCTTTAAGTGAGCAGGCGAGACTGACGGCAATAGAGCCGCAACCAGTACCTATGTCCAATACGGAAAATTCTTTGCTTTCATTTGCTTCATTAATTGCAATTTCAACCAGTCGCTCTGTTTCGGGCCGCGGTATAAGGACATCCCCGGTAAGAGTGAACGGTAGACCAAAAAATTCCGTTTCACCTGTTATATACTGAACCGGTTCACCGGCAGCAGAACGTCTCAGCCAGTCTCTAAAGACTTTTTTTTGTTGGTGGGTGAGACAGCGGTGATCTGCTTCCAGGTGGAGCTGAGATCTGGAAAGTTTGAGGAGGGAGAGGAGGAGCCATTCCGCCTGAGCTTTCGGTGCATCAGTTCTTGCATCAGTCAGCAATCTTACACTTTCTTCCAAAACCCGTTGCACTGTGAAATTTTCCTGAACAGTGGCGGGTAGAGGCAGGTTTGTCAACTGAGATTTTCCGCTTTTAACTGCTCTAACTGATCAGCAATTTTCAGTTGTTCGATGAGCTCGGTGAGGTCACCGTTCATAATCTCCTCAAGTTTGTAAAGGGTCAATTCTATGCGGTGATCTGTCACCCGCCCCTGAGGAAAATTGTAAGTTCGGATCTTTGCACTCCGATCTCCTGTGGACACCATGGTTTTTCTTGCCTCCGCTCGCTCTGACTGCTGTTTTTCCCGCTCACGAGCCAGAAGACGGGATCTTAAAACTTTCATTGCCGCCACACGATTTTTGTGCTGAGATTTTTCATCCTGACAGGTGACTACTGTATCGGTGGGAATGTGAGTAATCCTGATAGCTGACTCTGTCTTATTCACATGCTGGCCACCCGCTCCTGACGCCCGAAAGGTGTCGATACGCAAGTCTTGTGGATTGATTTTAATATCGACCTCATCAGCTTCCGGCAGGACGGCGACAGTAGCGGCAGATGTGTGGATGCGCCCGCTGCCCTCTGTTGCGGGAACACGCTGCACCCGATGTACGCCCCCCTCATATTTCAGTTTACCGAAAATAGTGTCACCTTTGAAGGCGCAGATCACCTCTTTGTAGCCGCCGTTTCCCGTTACATTTGCCGCAATCAGTTTGATGTCCCATCCGTTTTGCTCCGCAAAATGGCCATACATGCGATAAAGGTCAGCAGCAAAAAGGGCTGCTTCTTCACCGCCCGTTCCAGCCCGGATCTCCATGATGGTATTTTTTTCATCCAGTGGATCTTTAGGTAGCAGAAGGACCTTTAGTTCCTCTTCCAGCTTCAGGGCTTCGTCTCTTAATCCTTCAATCTCCTCTTGAACCAGTTCTTTCAGCTCTTCATCGTCACCTTTCAGAACAGCTTCATCTTCATCAATTTGATCCGTTATATTGATATACTCGCTCCCTTTTTTGGCTACAGGGTTTAGGTCGTGATGTTCTTTCGCCAGTTCGCGGTATCTATCCGGATCAGACGCAATTTCAGGTTTAGCTAGCTGTTCAGTAACAGCTTCGTATTTTTCAATGATCTGTTTGACTTTATCTTTCATAGAAGTTCTCGGGCATAAAAAAACGGTCCCCGGCCATCTCTATCCGATGACGCTAGAAACCGTTGTGTTTGTTTGGTTACTGTTCGCCTTTGGCGTTCAGCTTTCCATATTTCTTTTTGAATTTTTCGATACGGCCGGCGGTGTCAACCAGTTTTTGCTGACCGGAGAAAAATGGGTGGCATGCGGAGCAGATTTCCACTCGCATATCGCCCACGGTACTTCGCACTTGGAACTTGTTTCCACATGCGCAGGTCACTGTACCGAGCGTATATTCAGGATGAATCCCAGTTTTCATTTTATTCCTCTAATTTAGATCACTTAACGCTTTTTCAAGCTTGTTGATGCCTTCCAAAAAAATTGCCTCGTCGGTGGCGTATGAGAGCCTAATGTAGCCCTCTAATCCGAAGCCGGAACCGGCTATAGTCACCATCTTGGCACAATCTAAAATATAATCACTGAAGGCAAAAGAACTGTCGATTATCTTCCCATGAGCGGTTAAGCCGATGTAGTGACTCACATTGGGGAATGCATAGAATGCGCCCCCCGGTTTGGTGCAGGAAAAGTTGGGAACAGTTTTGAGGCGGTGAATCATTGCATCCCGACGTTCCGCAAAGATATTGCGCATGGTTTCAACTTCAGTCTGATCACCGGTGAGTGCCTCCACGGCCGCTTTTTGTGCAATTGAGTTGGGGCAAGATGTCGCCTGCCCCTGGATTTTTGCCATAGCGCTGACGATTGCAGCATCTCCGGCCGCGTATCCGATCCGCCATCCAGTCATGGCGTAAGTCTTGGATAAACTCTGAATCGTTACCACATTGGCTCCTACTTCATTTAGGGCCTCTGTGCTTGTGAAGGGTGCATCATATACGAGGCGTTCGTAGCATTCGTCAGAGATCACCAGCCAATCGTGTTTGGCGGCAAGTTTAAGAAGTTTTGTAACTGTCTCTTTGCCCCAGACTGCTCCCGTCGGATTGGAAGGCGAGTTAATAATTATTGCGGAAATCTTAGGTGTAACTTTTGATTCAAGATCATTCCAGTCAGGAGAAAAATTGTCCTCGGTTATAGTTTTTACAATGACAGGTTCTCCATCTGCCAGCCGGATAAATTCAGGAAAAGAAACCCAGTAAGGTGCAAAGACAATGACTTCATCTCCCGGGTTTAATACAGCCTGACAGAGAGTGCTGAGGGAATGCTTGGCACCGTTTGAAACAATGATCTGATCTGGGGTATAATCCAGATTATTGTCGCGCTCCAGTTTTTTACATATCGCTTCGCGAAGTTCAAGTGTTCCTCTTCCGGGTGTGTACTTTGTATGACCGTCAGCCATGGCGCGGATGGCCGCCTGGCGGATATTTTCAGGTGTGTTGAAATCGGGTTCCCCGACGCCAAGGTCAATTACATCTACACCGTTATTCCTTAAATCAGCGGCCCGCGCTGTCATCTCCAAAGTGAAAGACGGCTGGATCCGCTGGACTCTTTCAGCAATCATAATGATTACCCGAGATCAATGCGTTTTGGAGTGATATTTGGCAGTGTTGAAATTAGGATCGTTTGCCTCTTGCTCTTTTTCGGTGTTCTTGAGCCGCTTACTTCGAGGGATGTCATTCGGATCAATGGCTTCATCCTCCCAACCTTCGGGCAATTCTCCCACTGCTTCTTGATTGTCAGACTGGCTGTTTGTCAGTTCTGTTTCTTCAGAGGAAAAGTCCGCCGAATTGAATTGACTGAAGAGCACACCGTAACCCTTGGTGATTCCGTTCCCCAAGCCGATAAAGTTTGGCAAAATAAAGTTGGTTCTGAATTCACCGTTAAAACAGCCCATTTTTCCTTCATCCATCAAGTTGGCCTGGAGTGATTCCAGATTGAGATCTACGAAAATTCTTTCTTCTAGAGCGAGACCGACCTCCTTTCCAACGAAAGCGATATTCTGACTCAGCAGACGTCTTAGCAGTATTAAGCGATCTTTGTCTGTTAACGCTTTATAGCGTTTCAGATTAATCTGGTTGAGGGCGATCCACGGAGTGAGAAATTTGTACTGGATTGTCTTATCGGTTGATCCCAAACCATCATCGCTCACTTCAGTGACCACATCCTCGACCTTGAAAGTGATATTGCCGAAGTTCATAATGTCCAGTTTTTCAGCAATGGACTCAATGGGCTCCACACCTTCCTTGATTCCAATGAGATAAATCTGTTCATTGAGTATCTTAACTTGGACTCGGGGATACAGATAGTTATTGCGGTAAGAGCCGTTGATAAAAGGGATGATGGGATTATCCGAAAATTCTTTCATGAGAACGCCCTTAACCTGATAAGACGTTTTTCTAACAGGTTTATCGGTGGAGAGGCGAACTACGACTGACTTTATATAAGATTGATCCTTAGACACAAGACGGTATACAGACAAACATTGATTAATTATTCATCGTATCCAAAAATTCTTCATTATTTCCTGTCCGCTTCATTCTATCAAGGAGAAACTCCATTGCTTCTATGGGTGTCATGTCATTTAAAATCTTTCTAAGAATCCAAACTCTTGAAAGTTCTTTTTTGGAAAGTAACAGTTCTTCTTTCCGTGTCCCTGAACGTATAAGGTCAAAGGAGGGGAACAGGCGACGGTCACTGAGGCGGCGGTCTAGAACGAGTTCCATATTACCGGTACCCTTAAACTCTTCAAAAATGACATCATCCATTCTACTGCCCGTATCAATGAGTGCTGTTGCAATAATTGTGAGGCTTCCTCCTTCTTCGGTGTTCCGGGCCGCTCCGAAGAGGCGCCTGGGACGATGAAGCGCATTGGCATCTACACCACCTGAAAGGATTTTTCCGCTGTGAGGGATTACCGCATTGTGTGCACGGCCGAGGCGGGTGATACTGTCAAGAAGTATCATCACATCATGGCCGTACTCTACCATCCGTTTGGCCTTTTCCAAAGCCATGTCCGCCACTTGAACGTGCCGTTCTGGCGGTTCATCAAAAGTGGAGCTTACCACTTCTGCATCAACGCTTCTCTCCATATCTGTCACTTCTTCCGGCCGCTCCGCAATGAGCAGCACAATAATCTTAACTTCAGGATGGTTCTCAAGCGTTGTATTGGCAATTTTTTGTAGAAGAATTGTTTTACCTGTCTTTGGTTGGGCGACAATTAGTCCTCTCTGACCTTTGCCGATAGGTGACATGAGATCAAGTATCCGCATAGAAAATCCTTTCGGCTGCCCTGCAAGCTTTATTCGCTCCTCAGGGTAGAGCGGTGTGAGGTTGTCAAACAGAATGGCTTTTTTGACCTGATCCGGTCCCTCGCCGTTCACCGTTTCAACTTTAAGTAGGGCGTAGAAACGTTCGTTATCCTTGGGAGGGCGTATCTGTCCAGCCACCAGATGACCTGTGCGGAGATTGAACCTTTTTATCTGGGAAGGGGAGACGTAAATGTCATCTGGCCCCGGGAGGTAATTATAATCCTGCGATCGCAAGAAACCGTACCCCTCCTGCATCACTTCGAGAACACCGGAAGCAAACAGTTTCCCCTCTTTCTCGGCACTGGTCTCGAGAATGCGCATGATCAATTCCTGTTTTTTCAGACCGGAATAACCGGGGACTTCCATCTCTTGAGCGAGCTTGGTTAAGTCCTTGATCTTCTGGCCCTGTAACTGTGTTACATCCATGGGAATAAAATCGTTAATTAATTGTTAGAGTTACTGGAATTCTATGAATCAGGCAGTTATAAAGACCTTAAAAAAGGCAGCCTCTAATTCAATTTAGACTAAATCTCGCCTTTGTCAAAGGGAAAATGAAAAAAGCTGAATACATCCTCCGCTATAAAGTGTGTACCGAAAATTAACCACAGGTCCACGCTCTCATTTCCCGCTTTGCACCGCTTAAGACCTTCAGTAACAGATTGACATGCTTCAGCAGGAATACCCACTTTTTTCAAAAAAGAAGCTACTGTTTCGGCAGAGTGAAATTCGGCGTGGCTCGGTTGAACAGTAATGATCTGATTGAAATATTGTTTAAGCACAGTTGTGATGCTGTCGAGGTCCTTATTTTTCTTGAATCCGCAAACTGCGCCAAAATTAGCTTTGGGGAAAATCTCTCTCAGAGATCGGACTGCGGCGCTTATACCGTGAGGGTTATGTCCCACATCATAATAAGCTAATGGATTACCACTCAGTTTTTGAAGTCTCCCTGGCCATACAACTTTTGTCAGTCCTGTTTTTACAACATCATCGCCGATCTTGGGATCAAAGAGGCTACACGCCGCTATGGCGGTCTGTGCATTTATCACCTGATGTTTGCCAAACAGAGGGAGATCTATTGATGTTTCGCCGACGGCGAAACGACTACCGTCGATTTTTTGAACATCTTCGGTGACTGGACACACCTCTGATATCAAAAAGAGAGGACACCCCTTTTCTTTTGAGGATGATTTGATGACAGACATCACTTGCTTGCGTTGAGGAGCCGTCACCACCGGCACGTCCCTTTTTAATATTCCGCACTTTTCCTTGGCAATAGATGGGAGATCACCACCGAGAAATTCCATATGGTCAAAATCTATGGGAGTAAGTACCGAAACAACAGATTCCGAAACGTTACTGGAATCGAGCCGGCCGCCCATGCCAACTTCTACCACCGCAATATCAACCGCCTCATCAGCGAAGTAGCTAAACATTATGGCGGTAGTGGTTTCAAAGAAGGTGGAGCCGAGGGTGTCAATCTCAACACGATATTTTTTCAGGAATGATACAATCCACTCATCGGGGATGGGGATTCCTCCGACCCGAATTCTTTCATTGAACCTCACCAAGTGAGGAGATGTGTAGAGCCCCACTTTCCGACCCGTTGCTCTGAGAATGGAAGCGGCCATGGCGGCAGTGGACCCTTTTCCGTTGGTTCCTGCAATATGAATGACAGGGAGGCCATGATGAGGATTTCCACACCGCTTCAGCAAAATCTCTGTACGGTGGAGCCCTATCTTGATTCCCCTGCGCCGCAGAGAATAGAGATAGTCTAATGTCGCTTTATCGAGGGAAGACAAGGAGGAGTTTGGGTGACGAGACGCCTGAATAGGGCCTAGCTTTCGTCAGCCAAGACGCGCTCATATTTGTCCTTGAAGCTGCGGAGGCCTTTGAAGGCGGCTTGTGCGATACTTTGGCGATAACCGGGCTTGCGGAGTTGCTTTTCTTCAAGAGGATTTGAAAGGAAACCAACTTCCAGATAGGCGTGAGGCATTGAAGCTCCAATAAGAACATAAAATCCAGCCTGTTTGACACCTCGATCGGGTGAAGGAATACTCTTCCGCAATTCAGATTGAACCATGGCGGCCAGGTCTTCACTCTCTTTCATGAAGGCATTTTGCATCAGAGAAGCAATGATAAAGCTGTCTTCCGTCAAGTGATCATACCGGGATGCTTCTTCCTCAAGTTTTATTGCACTGTTTTCGCGCTCAGCTACTTCCACAGCGTCAGCTGTTTTTCCTGGCCTCAGAATAAATGTTTCAAATCCTTTTATACGCCTGTTAGGATTGGCATTTGCATGGATACTGATAAAGAGCTTGCCGTTGCTTTCATTGGCGACCTTGGTCCGCTTCCAAAGAGGAATAAATACGTCCTCGTCTCTGGTGTAGACTACTTTTGCATTTGTATTTTTTTCAATGAGTTTCCCAAGGCGTTTGGCAATATCAAGTGTGACGAATTTTTCTCTCAAGCCATACTTGCCCGTGGTTCCGGGGTCTTTTCCGCCGTGCCCTGCATCTATGACAATTGTGTCAATGTACCAGGCGTCTCTCAGTTTTTTGATCTTTTCGGCACTGTAGCTTAAGGGAGTTCTCAGGGTCAGCACAATCTCGTTGGGAGCATTATTTTGATAGATTTCAAAGTTCTCGATTTCAGTTCTAAGCTGAAACGCAACTTGAACTGAACGACCTGTCTGATCAACGGTTATACCTCGGACGACACCGCCCAACTTTGCCTTCCGAAGTGCGACGGAATCGGCAATGCCGCCTGATACAGTGAGATAAAACCATCTGTTTTGCGCTGACCAGCCGGTAAGTGAGCCATCCTCAAACTGGCGAGTTGACGCTAGGCGGATGACAGTTCCGTTGGCTTTTTCCTCAATACTCAAATCTTTGATATTGTGAGTAATGAGCTCAACCACCACACTGTTGAGGCCGGTGTCATAACTGACTCCCGGTGCGGCGTGGCGGTGGAGGATGGCTATGAACGGCCGCATAGGGAGATAAATGTCCGAACCATCGGAAAGGGCGTAGGACGGCATCTGGTAAACATGATCATCGATCACAACGAAACTGCTGTGGGCGGAGACTTTGATCCTGTGACCTCCGAAGTAAATGACAATCTTTCCTCTTGCTACATTGCTAAAGATACCGGCATCGAGCACACGCACAAAATCTGCGCCGGAAATATAGGTTGTGTTACCCGTATCAAAGGTCTTGATGGACTCCCGCTTGTCGGGATCGTTGGGGTAATAGACGGATACAGTGCTTGCGCTCAATACGCCCGCCAGCATCACGCCTAACGTGAAGATTAGCTTACCTCGGATCACAGGAAGAATTTATTCAGAGAGAAAACAATCTGCAAAGTGCAGTACGTTTTTTTTAAATCATCTATTAATACCATCTCCAAGGCCATTTTTTGAGCACATTAACAGAAAGGGGTGCTGGTAATTTCGCTTCTGATTTTGTGGAGACGTTGCGAAATTGCCCTCAGGTTAGAATGATCTGAACTTTTTTTAGACTTTATCGGTTCCGTGGAAAGAAAGATACGTATAGTGATGGCTAAGCCCGGTCTTGATGGACATGACCGGGGTGTTAAGGTGTTGGCCAGGGCCTACCGAGATGCTGGCATGGAAGTTATCTATTTGGGTCTGAGGCAAACGCCTGAGATGATTGTTAATGCGGCACTGCAGGAAGATGCGGATGTCATTGCGCTTTCCATTCTTTCTGGTGCCCACATGACCATCTTTCCGAGAGTAAAAGAACTGATGACGGAGGATGGTATGGATGACGTTTTGATTACCGGTGGCGGGATCATTCCTGAAAAAGATATGGGAGAGCTATCTAAACAAGGTGTAGGGAAACTTTTTGGTCCAGGTACACCGATTCAGGAGACTATTGACTACATTACCCATTGGGTACAAACAAATCGCTGGAAGGAGTGAAATAAGCTGTGGATTTAACCAACCTTGAACATCTGGAATTCTATTTCGCCGATAATTTCGACACCACCCTGTTTCCTGTTTTGTCTGAGCACTATCTGCTGAGCGAAGATCTGGATCGGGCCGCCCAAGTCTGTGAAATAGGGCTTAGTCATGACAAAGATTCTTTGCCGGGACTTTTTCTTCAGGCACGCGTCCATATGGCCAGGAAAGATTTGAAACATGCCGAACTTTGCTTGAAAAAGATTATTGAGCTTGACCCCAGTTTCTTCAATGCCTATCTCCTACTGGCTGAAGTTCAATCAGGCCTCAAACGGTCTCAAGCGATCCTGATGAAGTGTTACAACGCTATTCTGGAAATGGATCCCGGCAATAAACGGGCACTTCAAGCGATAGGAAAACTGAAAAAGAAAAGATCGCGAAAGCCCCGGAAAAAACAGCAGGCGGCAAAAGCCATCAAACCAAAGCCAAAGAAGCGCATAAAAAAAACACTGCAAAGAAAACAGGTGGCCAAAAAATCTCCACCGAAAAAACGGGCGATGAGAAAAAAGCCGGCAACAGCCGAGGCGGTGGCATTGTCTGAACTGGAAGTTTCCCCCAAACTGGCTACCTTCACACTGGTGGCGGTGCTGAAAAGTCAAAAGCTCTATGAGCAGGCGCTGGAAGTGCTAGCCAAAATGTCCAGTAAACAGGGCGTGGACAAAAAACGCATTGCGAAGGAGAAGAAAATAATCATGGATCTTCTCAAGTCCAGTGGGAGCGCCTGATTGTCTCTTACCGAATCCCGGGTTAAAAAACTGAGATCCCGTCTCGCTGAGGAAGAGCTTGATGGGATGTACGTTACCTACATTACCAATGTCAGGTATCTGTCAGGTTTTACAGGTTCAGCCGGAAGTTGCCTCATTCTGGAAGATGCGACCTGGTTTGTTTCAGACGGCCGATACGACACTCAGTCAAAACAGCAAGTGAAGGGAATGGAGATCCTCATCGGTAGCGACCCGCATATTCAGATTCTTCATAAGCATAATGTTTTCAAAGGAAAGCAAAAATTTGCTTTTGAAGGGGACCATGTAAGTGTCAGTGACATGGAAAAATTAAGGCTCACTTTTCCAGAGTGTGACTGGACAGCTACCAGCGAAATTGTTGAACGAATTGCCATGGTTAAGGATGAGTCTGAGATCCGCGCCACGCGAACGGCTGTTGAAATCACAGATCAGACTTTTGATCAAATTGTTCCTGAGATCCGTCCGGGCGTTATGGAGAAAGAGATTGCCGCTAAGATTTCTTATACGTATAAAATGCTGGGAGCTGAAGCGGACGCCTTCGATTCCATCATAGCGGCAGGTCCGAACTCAGCTCTTCCTCACGCCCGCCCGGGTGATCGGGAAATTCAGGCCGGTGATTTTGTGGTTCTCGATTTTGGGGCAAAATATGACGGATATCACGCTGACATGACCCGGACTGTTGTGGTTAAAGAAGTGACGGACAAGCACCGGGAAATCTATGAAACCGTTCAGGAGTCACAGCGACTGGGTTGTGAAGCAGCCAGAGATGGGGTGGCGTGCAAAGAGGTAGACGATGCATGCCGTGACCACATCAACGAGAAAGGCTACGGTGAATATTTTGATCACGGAACAGGGCACGGCTTGGGACTGGAGATTCATACCAACCCCCGTTTTTCTCAGTTAAGTAAAGATTCAGTATATGAGAACTATCTCATGACTATCGAACCAGGGATTTATATACCTGAGTTTGGCGGAGTAAGGATCGAAGATGATGTACTCATCCAGAAGGATGGGTGCGAAATACTCAACCAGACACCCAAGGATTTGCTGGTGTTGAGCTGAGAGGTGCTGCCAGCATCCCCCTTGTTCTCGGACAGTTTAAACCCCCAAT
Organism: Fidelibacterota bacterium; assembly: GCA_004124465.1. GTDB lineage: Bacteria > Fidelibacterota > Marinisomatia > Marinisomatales > S15-B10 > UBA2125. The sequence continues at coordinate 6,084 of SCKS01000002.1, read as the reverse complement.
GATCAGGACTCTCTTTTTTGATATCGGGAATGTAATCCTGAATATTTATCCCGAAGATGTTGTTTCCCAGCTTACCCGTACCATCGGTGTGGAAACTGCCGTAATGGTGTCGGCCTTGTCCGGGGCAGTGCATGACGACTACGAAAAGGGGAAACTGACGGATGAACAATTCTTTTCCAGCGTCATGGCGAATATTTCGTCTGAGAAAAAACTTACTCAGATAGAGTTCTTTGATTGTTGGCGGAGCATGCTGGGTGATATAACAGAAACTTTCTACTATGCTCAGAAGCTGTCGAAAAGAATTCCTGTCTGGCTCGCCTCAAACACCAATCAACACCACATTAATCTCGGCGGTGTGAGAACCAAGATGGACGGTTTCGCCGGCGCCGTCTATTCATTTGAGGTAGGGGCACGAAAGCCGGATGAACGTTTTTTCAATGCCATGTTGAAAGTAGCAGATGCCGATGTATCTGAAAGTTTGTTTGTGGATGACAGCATAGAAAATGTGGCAATAGCTGAAAAGATGGGAATGACGGTGATCCACTATCGATCCCACGGGCAATTCGTGAAAGATTTTGAAAGTCTGAAACTGGAAATCAGCTGATACCTCTTTCCTGTTTCACGTAAATTTGCTTCCCAATGGACGTGACCTCCGAAACGCCCTCACTCATGGACCTGTTGAAAAAGTCGCCACGAGGAAAAAGACATTGAGAAAAGCAGTGTTATGGTTTGTTTTTTGTACGACTGTTCTGTCGGCGAAACTAAACACTTCTGATTATCTCATGGATGGTATAACCGAGGCATTCACATCTTCTCAGAATCTGACCCTGCTCGGCACCGCTGCTGTTTCGATCTTTGCGCTGCGTAATTACGATGATGACATACAGCGATACAGCCAGAAACACGGCCTCATGTCCAATACACTTTCTCACCAGCTTGATCTTTACGGAGGTAGGTGGGCATATCCGGCACTGCTAGGGCTGGCTATGCTGAAATCCGGTACGCGGGATGAAAAAATGGATCGGTTGCTTTTTTCTTCATCAGCCATAGGTGTTACTATGATGACTACCATCGTTATAAAAAAAGCTACAGGTAGATTGCGCCCCAACGGTGAGAACAGGCGGTCATTCCCATCCGGTCACACATCAGGAAGTTTTGCGGTGGCAGCTGTTGTTGATGAGCTTTATGGTGAAAAAGCCGGCGCGCCGGCTTATCTGATTGCGGGGTTGGTAGGCGTTCACCGCATCCACGATAATGAGCACTGGCTGACGGACGTTATAGCCGGAGCTGCTCTTGGTACCATTGTGGGGCGGGGATTTGCCGCAGCCTACCGAACTGCTAACAATGATGATTCTTCAAGATTGGTTCCAGAAAGGCATAGCCGACCTATTATGGTGCGGTTGGTTATCCCCATTCATTGAAAAGTGAGTATGATAACTGTTTCTGACTTTAAAGCTCTGGATATACGGGTGGGCCGTATTCTTTCGGCGGATGATTTTCCTGAGGCAAAAACATCAGCGTATAAGATTATTGTGGATCTTGGGCCTCTTGGGAAAAAGCAGTCCAGTGCTCAAATCACTGATCTTTATTCCAAAGAAGATCTTTTGGGCAGAAAGGTTTTGTGTGTTGCGAACTTGCCGCCCTTGAAAGTGGCCGGATTTAAATCCGAAGTTCTGATCTTGGGTGCCTGCCCAGAAGGTGAACCGGTGGTCCTTCTTAAGCTTGATGATGATGTCCCTGAAGGGACGCGTATCTCTTAACTCGTTTGATCTGATATGATTACTATGGCTGTAGAAAAAGGCAATTCAGATATTACCGATCGGCTTGGTACGGGATCGCCCCTATTACTTGACGGTGCTATGGGGACACAGTTGCTAATGAGAAATGTGGATGTGGGGTTGCCTCTCTGGTCAGCGGCTATATTGGAGAATTGTCCTTCCACTGTTGAGGAAATCCACGCTGAATACCTACATGCCGGTGCAGATGTTGTTACTACCAACACCTTCAGGACAACCACCAGAACATTTCGGAAGGTGTCCAACGATTTAAAAGAGGCGACACGGCGGGCCCGTGAGGTGTGCAGAACAGCTGTAGAAGTTGCTCGCAAAGCTGCCGGACAGGCTCAATTTGTGGCTGGGTCCGTGGCTCCTTTAGAAGACTGTTACCTTCCTGATCTCTTTCCTGGCGAAAACGCAGCCTTGGAAGAGTTCCAGGAACTGGGAAACTGGCTTGTTGAAGATGGCGTTGATTTTCTACTCATTGAAACCATGGGTCGGCTCGATGAAGCCCGGTGTGCCTTGCAAGCCGTATCATCACATGATATACCAAAATGGGTGAGTTTCATAATCAGGGATCCGGAACATCTGCTTGACAACAGTTCACTGACCGAAACGGCATCCATGGTATCTGGTGAAGACGCTTCAGCAATACTTGTCAACTGCTCTCGCTTACCTGATGCAGTTAAAGCTGTGGAAGTTCTTTCCACTACAACGAATTTGCCTGTAGGGCTCTATCCAAACCTTGGGAAGTCCATGCCCTCTCCGGATGGCACCATTGAGGAATATTTCTCTGTAGAAGAGTTTACCGAAGCCATGAGAGCAGCGATCACCGCAGGAGCTAGAATTGTCGGTTCTTGTTGCGGCTCCGGTCCGGAACACACAAGGGCACTCAATGCCCTCTTGTGAATTTGAGTTGAGAGTTTCGCTAATAGATAGTTAATTGTAACTTACAATCATGGATTTCGGCGAACTGCTGAATGAACTTGCCCTTTCCCTAAATGCTCTCCACCGCCGGGATGTGTGCGGGCAGGGAGAAACCCTGGCCCAATGTTTCATCCTTTCATCCGTCCCCGATGACGGCATACACATGAGCAGACTTGCCGGCAAGCTGGGTATAGATAACAGCACACTGACACGACTGATGGACAACTTGGAAAAACACAATTTGGCATTCAGGAAAAAAGATGAGGATGACAGGCGGCTTGTTAATGTATTTCTTACGGAAGAAGGCCAGGCTGTCATGTCCCGGTTTGAGGCGCGTATTGAAAATCTTGGTAGTCGAATTCTTGACGATCTGCCATCTGAGAAGCGGGAACTAGTGAAGGGATCTTTGGAGTCGCTCCTGTGGAGTCTTTCAAAAGAGCTGTTGAGAACGAGCTGATCTATAATTTGTAGGTTACAAGGATGCCCAGTCGTTTTTCATCGCTCCTTCTACAGTGGTATGACAAGGCCCGGAGGGATTTGCCGTGGCGGGGAGAAGAGGACCCTTACAAAATCTGGCTCTCAGAAGTGATGTTACAACAGACACAAGTTGAGACAGTGATACCATATTACATAAAATGGGTGGAACGATTTCCTTCCATTGAGTCAGTAGCGTTGGCCACTCAGGATGAACTGCTCAAGTTCTGGGAAGGTCTCGGTTACTATTCACGTTGCCGGAATTTCCACAAGGCATGTAAAATTGTCGCTTCCAAGCACGGTGGAAAAGTACCAGCTGAATGGGAGACGTTTCTTAGTTTTCCGGGGGTGGGGGAGTACACTGCAGCCGCTGTGTTGTCTATCGCATTTCATCAACCTTACTCCGTCATTGACGGAAATGTGAAGCGCGTCATGGCTCGTCTATTGGCATTTAGTGAAATAGTCGAAAAAGGGACAGCTCTCTTCGAAGAAAAACTGGATAAATGGCTTAATCAGGATCGCCCTGGTGATTTCAATCAAGCCATGATGGAATTGGGGAGTCAGATTTGCCGACGGAATGAGCCCCGCTGTTTTGAATGTCCTGTAGAATCTTTCTGTAAGGCAAAAGCTGAAGGGAATCCTGCTGTGTATCCCAATATTCCTAAAAAGAAAGAACGGCCACACAAAACAATTGTGGCCGGAATCATCTGGAATGATGGCAAGTTTCTCATTCAAAAGAGACCAGATGCAGGACTTTTGGGTGGTCTGTGGGAGTTTCCCGGAGGTAAAGTAGAAAACGGTGAGGCGTTGGACAATACTCTCGTCCGGGAGATCCGAGAGGAAACAGGGTTAATTGTTGAACCCGGCAACAAAGTAGGTGCTGTTGATCACGCATACACGCACTTCTCTATCACGTTGCACCTTTATCACTGTAAACTGTCCAAGCCACTGAAAGACAATGGTGCTTTTGACAAACATCGTTGGATCCAACCAGAGGAGCGATCTCAATTTGCTTTTCCCGGTGCAAATCACAAATTGTTCCAAATACTTGAATCTCAAACATGGACTGATCATGAGTGATCTGATACATGATTTGACCCAGCTTATAAGAAAATTGGGAAAAATAGAGGGGTAATCACTATGAGCTGGTGGATTTGGATTGTTGCTGCTGTCCTGGTGTTGTTTGCCATTGCCGCTGGCAAAATACTTAGGACGACCGAGTTCCACGATGAGAAAACAGAATATGAGACAGTTGCTCCTCTCGATTTCCGCCATACAATTCTTTCATTTATTTTTTATCCTATAGGCTTTTTCACATTTGTTTTTACTGTTCTTACACTCACACCTCTGGTCTTTCTTTTTCATCCCAAACGTGTACATCGGACCCTTCGTTTTTACGGGAGATTGATGCTCCTGAGCTTTGGCGTCATTGTCCGCTTAAGGGGAAAAGAAAAACTGAAACGGGAAAAAGCTTATCTGCTCGTTATTAATCATGAATCGCTATTTGATGTGTTTCTTATGGCTTGCCTCACTTTTCGACAAGTGACAGCTTTAGGTGCAGCTTATCAGTTTAAATTGCCTCTTTGGGGACTTATGCTGAAACGTTACGGCATTATCCCGTTAATGAGGCGAAACACCAGTGAGGCGATGGAAGCTGTGAAACTGGCCCGGCAGAAGCTTGAAGCAGGCATATGCGTTTTCATAGCACCGGAAGGAACACGTACGGAAACAGGTGAGTTGAAACCGTTTAAAAAAGGGCCGTTTCACCTGGCCTTTGGGGCAAAGGCCGATATTCTGCTCGCCGTTTTCAAAGGATCGTTCGAGATCAAGCGAAAAACTGACTGGCGCATCCGACCGGGAATTATCACTATTGATGTTGGAGATTTTATTTTGTACGAAGATTATAAGGATAACACCATCGAAGGGCTTCAATCCTTAACCCGTAGTGAAATGCTACGGTTGTTGGATAAAGAAGATACGTCAGAAGAAGGGACGACGACATGATGGACTTCTTAAGGTTTTCCATCTCAGTGAAGTGGATAAGGCAACTTTTTGTGACATTCTTGCGCACTGTGTTTTTTTCAGTCCGGGCTGTATTGTAACCTGATTGTGCACAACAGAACCAAACAGCTTATACTATTTGATATTGATGGCACACTTGTACATCCTGGAACGGTGGCACGAAAACTTTTGGACAAGATGGTGAAAGAGGTGGCGAATGCATCTCCGGAACTTCAGGTGGACGATGTTGCTGGTTATACAGATCCCATCATCTTGGAAACAGCCCTGGAACGGCTTAACTATACAGATGGTTCTCTATCAGACACAATAGAGACAATACTTTCCAATTACCCAGATCGTTTGGAGAAACTTTTTAACGATCATGAAGATGCGTATGTTTATGATGATGCTGTGAGCCTTTTGGAGGCTTGTAAAAAGGAGGGGTGGCAATCAGGGCTTCTTTCGGGCAATGTCCGAAAAGCAGCGGAGATCAAGCTGAAACGCTTCGGACTTTGGGACAGTTTCGAGTTTGGGGTTTTTGGCGATGATGCACGAAATAGGGAAGAGCTGGTGTTGGTGGCCGAAGAAGCGGCGTTAGAAGCGTTTGGTGAATCATACACTCACAACAGGATGGTTCTGGTGGGAGATACGGCTCAGGACGCTATCGCGGCACGAGTCAACGGTGTCCGCTCTCTCATTGTCTGCAGGCGGCCTGAGAGCCGGGTCGCAATTGAAAACGCGAACCCTACATGGTTGGTCGATTCACTGGAGGAAACAGAAAGGATAATATTATGGTTGAAAGCGGAATGATGTATAATCTCTATCTAATCGCTCATTTTATTTTGGCGCTGATCTGGCTTTGTGCGGCAATCTATCTCGATTTTACTTTCCTGAGCGGGTTTTCGAA
>SCKS01000033.1 GCA_004124465.1 Fidelibacterota bacterium | reverse complement strand
AGGTAATCTCGATTCAAAAAGTGGTGTTGAAATAATGAAAATTTTCGATGAACTTCATGAAAAAGGGAATACCATCATTTTGGTAACACATGAAGAATATATTGCTGATCATGCCGATAGAACTATCCATCTGTTTGATGGTAAGGTAAAGGAAGATTTTAGAAGTGAAAAAAAGGCTGAATCGGAGGCAGTTTTTTAGTTTTGTTTGGTCTCATCTGGGAAAATTTCCGTATTTCCCTTTCTTCTATATTTGCTAATAAATCTCGTTCTATACTTTCAGTGCTAGGCATTGTTATCGGTGTTCTGTCAGTTACACTTATGGGTACCATGATCTCAGGCCTTGATGCCACATTCGAAAAAAGTATGGCCAGTTTTCGCAGTAATGTTCTTTTTATTAGCAGAATGGATTGGTTTGGTGGCGACTTTGACTGGTGGGAGCTACGCAACCGGCCCCGTATTAAACAGGAATATGGTGAAAAATTAAGGATACGATCCCAGTTTGTTGAAGCAGTTGCGCCTACATCAGATCGAGGTGGCAGCATTATTAGAAAAGATAAACAAATTGATACCCGATTTTTTGGAACGACACCTGAATACCTGGCCACTAATGATGCTACTGAGATTGCCAGTGGCCGGTTTTTTACTGAAGGTGAAAACCGCTCAGGAACACGTGTGGTTATAATTGGTGCCGGTATAGCTGAAGCCCTTTTTGAAGATGAAAATCCTTTAGGTCAGCATGTGAAGATAGGTAATCACAAGTTTCGTGTTATCGGTGTCACTGGGAAAATGGGAACATTTATGGGCCTTTTCAGTCTCGATAACCAGGCCATAATTCCCTTAGGTACTTTTCAGAGGCTTTTCGCCCGTCGTGGATGGATGAGTATTCGAGTAAAACTGAATACATCAAATGTTGATGAAGCCAAGGAGGAAATTCGGGGACATATGCGGGTAATCCGGGGGCTAAAACCGACCGAAGAGGACAATTTTGCTCTGCCACACTCATCCACCTTTGAATCTCAATACCAAGCCATCAAACTTGCTATCGGCGGAACAGGTATATTTATCACCGCACTTTCGCTGATTGTGGGTGGGATTGGTATCATGAATATCATGTTTGTTTCTGTCAAGGAACGGACCCGGGAAATAGGTGTCAGAAAAGCATTAGGGGCGACTCAACGGACTATTTTAAGCCAGTTTCTTATGGAAGCAATTATGATCTGTTTTTTGGGCGGTCTGCTTGGTTTGGGTATCGCTTTTGGATTTAGCAAAGTAATTAACCAATTTTTCCCCTCGGTCATGCCTTATGGACTTGCAATGGGAGCAATTTTTCTTAGTATCATTATAGGTATCGTTTCTGGACTTATACCCTCTTCCCGAGCTGCACGACTAGACCCTATTGAGGCGTTGCGTTACGAATGAGAACCAAACGGTCCCATCTAAAAAATACACTTAAGGAAAGCTTTCGCATGGCCGTGGAAGCCATTCGGCAGAACAAGCTTCGTTCCATCCTTACACTTCTAGGAATCAGTATAGGTGTGTTTTCAGTCATCGGTGTTATGACCGCTATCCGGACATTGGAAGTTTCCATTGATTCGCAACTGGATATTTTTGGTACGAATACTTTTGTAGTTAAAAAATGGCCATCTATTATGATTTCGGGTGGCCATGGCGGTAGAAAAAAATACAGGGAACGAAAAAACATCGATTTTTTTCAGTTTGAAGAATTAAAACGTCGTGCAACGTTTCCTCTAAGAGTAAGTGTGATTGATGGTACTGATGAACGAAATATTCGTTACAAGGATAAACAGTTAAAACGAACAGCGGAACTTCAAGGTGCCGATGAATGGGGATTGCGTAGTCGCAATACATTCATACTTAGTGGTCGCAACTTCATGGAAGATGATGTTCGCTTTTTTAGGAATGTCACTATTTTAGGTCCGGATGTGGTAGATATATTATTTCCGTTTGAAGATCCTATTGGAAAGAGAATTCAAATCAAGGGTCTTGACTACACTGTAGTCGGTATTACAGAGAGGAAAGGGCAGGCATTTGGACAAAGTCAGGATAATTATGTCCTGATCCCTATCAGTGTTTATCTACAACGGTTTTCTAATAGATGGACGTCATTGGGTATCACTGTAGAAGCTGTATCGGCTACTATGTATGATAAAACGGTAGACGAAGTGATCGGATTAATGAGAACAATTCGAAAAGTTCCCCCTGAAGATGAGAATGATTTTGAAATTTCTTCCAATGAAGAATTGGCTAATACTTTGGCAGGTTTTACGGGAGGAATAAAACTGTTTGCCGGTGCGGTGAGTGTTATTGCTCTTTTTGTAGCAGGTATTGGCATTATGAATATTATGCTCGTGTCGGTCTCTGAAAGAATCAAAGAGATCGGAATTCGCAAAGCTATAGGTGCAAATCGAAATGATATTCTAACGCAATTTCTAATGGAAGCCATCTTCTTGAGTCAGTTCGGCGGTGTTGTTGGTGTTATCCTGGGTATTCTGGGAGGTAACCTGGTGGCTGTTTTTCTCAATGTTTCGACGACAATCCCCTTTGACTGGGCGTTCTACGGTATGGCTATCTGTTCCTTGGTGGGCATCAGTTTCGGTATTTACCCTGCTTGGCGGGCAGCCAATCTTGACCCTATCGAATCCCTCCGTTACGATTAGCAAAGCCATAAATTCAACAGTCGCCTTTCTCTTGATTGAGGAAAAGGGTGCAGCTAAATTTTTACTGGCACGATAATTGCAATAAAGAACAAAAAGTGAAAAAAAAACAGATGGTTGACCGTGATGAGGTTCTCAAAATCGCGGCTTTGGCAAAACTCCATCTTTCTGAGGAGGAGGTTTCATTGTATACAGATCAGATGAATGAGATCCTCGAATACATGAAGCAATTGGATGAGCTAGACACTGAAGATGTGGAGCCTCTCAGCCATGTTCTTGATCAGATCAATATGACTCGCCCAGATGAGGAAAAAGCTTCTCTCAGCCGTGATGAGGCGCTCCGAAATGCCCCTGAGACCGATGGTGAGTATTTTATCGTGCCGAATGTAATCGAAAAATCATAATGTCAAATGCCAGAGCTATTGAATGTGTCGGAGTGATCCCGGCGAGGTATCGCTCTATCCGTTTCCCGGGTAAAGTTCTCGAATCCATTGACGGCTTACCTATGGTGGCTCATGTTTACAAAAGGGCAACGGCCTCACAGCTTGATAAGGTTATTATAGCGACTGATCATGCAGCTGTTCAAAAGGCCATGGAGGAATTAAATATACATGTCATGATGACAGCCGAGAGCCACCACTCAGGCACCGAAAGAGTAGCTGAAGTTGCTGAATCTGTCAGCGGAGATATCTTTATTAACATTCAGGGAGACGAGCCTTACATAGAGCCTGGGATTATTAATCTTCTCATGGAACAATTTCAGGCAGAGCCGATAACACCCATGGCCACAGTTGCTTCTACAAATCTGTCTGATAAAGACTGGAACAATCCTGATATTGTTAAAGTTCTGGTTGGAGAAGACGGCAAAGCGATCGATTTTTTTAGGGTGCCAATCAGCCAGACACCCAAGGATAATTGCTTTAAACATCTGGGCATTTACGGATTCAAGAGAGATTTTCTGATCGAGTTTGCCGGAATGGCGCGGTCTGCCAACGAGAAAGCTCTTGATCTTGAGCAGATGAGAGCTTTGGATAACGGGATACCCATTGAAGTGGCCATTACCGATCTTGACTCTGTAGGAATAAACAGACCGGAAGACCTTGAAAAATTGAAGGAGAGAGAGATTATTGCCTAAGAAACCAACGAAATACATTTTTGTGCTGGGAGGTGTCATTTCCGGGCTTGGCAAAGGAATTACCTCCGCATCTATCGGCTATCTGTTGAAGAGCAGAGGTCTATCTGTCACCATTATGAAATTGGATCCTTATCTCAACGTAGACCCCGGTACCATGAACCCCTATCAACACGGTGAAGTATTTGTTTTGGATGATGGTTCTGAAACAGACCTTGATCTGGGACACTACGAGCGGTTCATCGATGTGGATATGAGCAAGAACAACAACGCTACTACTGGGCAAGTGTATGAAGCTGTTCTGGAAAAGGAGCGTTTGGGAGATTACCTCGGTCAAACGATTCAGGTTATCCCACATATCACGGATGAGATTAAACGACGCGTGTATGAGATGAATAGACCAAGACGGTTTGATGCAGTTATATCCGAAGTTGGGGGTACAGTCGGTGACATTGAAAGTTTGCCATTCCTGGAAACAATTCGGCAAATCCGCTTGGAAAAGGGACGGGAGAATGTATTTATTGCCCATGTGACTCTTTTGCCCTTCGTGGAAGCCAGTGAAGAGTTAAAGACAAAACCGACACAGCACAGTGTAATGAAATTGAGGGAGATCGGTCTTGAGCCCGACCTGATACTGTGCAGGTCATCTTTTCCAATCCCTAAATCTGTGAAAGAGAAGATTTCACTCTTTTGCAGTGTGCCGACCTCACATGTTGTTGAAGCGAGAGATGTGAAAAGCATTTATGAGGTCCCCCTTGTTTTCCATGAGCAGAAAGTTGGTCAACTTGTTGCCCAACAACTGGGCCTTGATGGTGCCAATCCGAACATTACCAAATTGGAAGCGTTCGTGGATCGGTTCAAGAATCCTGGCCACGAGGTCACCATTGCTCTCTGTGGGAAATACACAGAACTACCCGATGCGTACAAAAGCGTACTGGAAGCGTTCATCCATGCTGGTGTGGAAAATGATGCCCGTGTTTCTATTAAATGGATTAATTCAGAAGAACTTGTCTCAGATAAAGAGTGTGAAAAACAGCTCGGTGACGTTGATGGGATACTTGTACTGCCGGGTTTCGGTGATCGCGGTACCGAAGGAAAGATTCTCGCCGGAAAGTATGCTAGGGAAAAGAAGGTACCTTATCTAGGGATCTGTCTTGGGTTACAAACAGCCGTCATCGAATTCGCCCGCCATGTCTGTGGATTGAAAAAGGCTACCAGTACCGAATTCAAAAAGCGAGCCAGTGAACCGGTTATAGATCTCATGGACGGGCAGAAAAAAGTAAAACGTAAAGGTGCTACCATGCGTCTTGGTGCTTACACTTGTGAAGTTAAATCAGGAACAAAAACCTATAAAGCTTATCGGAAGAAAATGGTTTCAGAGCGGCATCGCCATCGCTACGAAGTAAATAACAAATTCAGGAAGGTGCTGGAGAAGCATGGCATGATCTTAAGTGGCATAAACCCGGACCTGAATCTTGTAGAAATCATTGAATTACCCGATCATCCCTGGTTTGTGGCAAGTCAATTCCATCCCGAGCTAAAAAGCCGCGTAAACCGTGCCCACCCTCTATTTCGTGATTTTGTAAAAGCAGCTGTGACCCACAGCAACTCACAATGACAATAACCGTTGAAAGTGTTGTTTTCGGTTCCCATGCTATGCCTGTCATTGCTGGTCCCTGTGTCATAGAATCGCGCGACCACAGCCTGAAAATGGCTGCCGCATTAAATGAGATTTTTTCCAGACTCGCCGTACCGTTTATTTTCAAGTCATCTTTCGACAAAGCGAACCGTACCGCCGGCGATTCATTCCGAGGGCCCGGTTTGGATAAGGGATTACAGATTCTCGCTGAAGTCAGGAGTGAGACAGGTGTCCCCGTTTTGACAGATATTCATGCTCCTGACCAGGCGCAACCTGTGAGCGAAGTAGCGGATGTGATCCAGATCCCGGCATTTCTTTGCCGGCAGACGGATCTGCTAGTGTCGGCCGCCGAAACCGGTAAATGCATCAATGTAAAAAAAGGGCAGTTTGTGGCGCCGGGAGATGTGGGCGCTATAACTAAAAAAATAGAAAATGCTGGGAATAGTCAGATATTACTCACAGAGCGAGGTGTTTCTTTCGGTTACAACAATCTCGTATCCGACATGCGTTCAATTGAAATGATGAAAGAGACTGGTTATCCGGTTGTTTTTGATGCAACTCACAGTGCCCAGCATCCCAGTGCAGCGGGGAACCGCTCGGGAGGGGACCGTGAGATGATCCCCCTTTTGGCTCGGGCTGCAGTAGCCGCTGGTTGTGACGCTCTTTTCATGGAAATCCATGATGATGTTGACGGTGCAAAAAGCGATGCTGCCACCCAGTGGCCTCTTGAAAGAACGGAAAAATTGATCTCCTCACTGGTTGAAATCAGGGAGGTAGTTTCTTCTTGATATGAGTAAAACTATTGACCAGCGTCTGAGAAAGATCAAACTTCTTATCACCGATGTGGACGGCGTCTTGACTGATGGCTCAATTTACTTAGGGAATGATGGTGCTGAATTAAAGCGTTTTAGTGTGTTTGATGGTGCTGCTGTGTTTTTTGCACGAGCAGCGGGATTGAAACTTGCAGTCATATCGGGGCGTTATTCCCCTGCTACAGAAGCAAGAATGAAAGAATTGGGTATTGATGAAGATTGTTATCAGGGCAAACTAAACAAAATAGAAGTATATGAGGAACTCTGTTTTAAGTATGACCTCAAAAATGAGGAGTTTGCTTACCTTGGTGATGATTTAATTGATGCTCCTGTCATGAAGAAAGTGGGGTTTGCAATAGCTGTAAGAAATGCCCACCCTTTTATCAAAGAGATTTCTCACCATGTTACTGAAACGGTTGGTGGCGATGGAGCATTTCGCGAGGTCGTAGAACTGATCCTGAAGGGTCAGGGCCTTTACGAAGAGGTAATTAAAACTATCTGGGAGAGGTATGATGTCAAGCCATGATTAAGAGCAGTCAGAATGTCAAAATTGGTCAGGATGTGATCAAAATTGAATCGGAGGCGCTTTCTTCGCTGGCGGAAAAGATTGGAGAAGACTTCCACAAAGCGGTAGAACTGATCTTTGATAGAAGTGGCCGGGTTGTGGTTACTGGCATGGGTAAGTCGGGTCTTATTTCACAGAAGATTGCATCCACATTTGCCAGCACCGGCACGCCCGCACAGTTCATCCATCCCAGCGAAGCTGTCCACGGTGATATCGGTATGGTGACTTCACAGGATACAGCCCTAGCCGTATCCAATAGTGGTGAAACTTATGAGATTATCCAACTTATACCAATTTTTGCACGACTGAATGTTCCTGTTATTGCACTTGTGGGGCGAACCGATTCTACCATAGGTAGTAAGGCGGATATCGCATTGGATGTGAGTGTTGAGAGAGAAGCGTGTACTCTGGAACTCGCACCAACCGCCAGCACTACAGCAACGCTGGCTATGGGAGACGCTCTCGCCATTGCGCTCCTCGAAAAACGTGGTTTTAAACCTGAAGATTTTGCGCATCTTCACCCCGCCGGTTCTCTTGGGAAAAAGCTCCTCCTCACTGTTCAGGAAATCATGCATTCTGGTGATGATCTTCCTTTCGTCACCGATTCTTCTGATGTAAAGTCCACACTCCTGACAATAAGTGAGAAACGCCTCGGCGTTGCCGTTGTATTAAATGAGGAAGGTCGGCTGTGCGGAATTATTACTGACGGTGACATTCGCCGGGCTTTTGAGAAAGACAGTGATCTATTCAACAAAACCGCAGAATCACTGGTCCAGTCTGAGGAACCGAGATGGATATCAGCCGATACACTCGCCATCAATGCATTGGAAATTATGGAAAAGCATTCCATTACTTCTCTGCTTGTCTATGAGTCTAATAAAAAGGATTCAGCCCCTGATGGTCTGGTTCATATCCATGACATTTTGCGCGCGGGGGTAATGTGAAGACCGTTGTTCTTCTATTTCTAACGGCATCTCTTTTTGGCTGTGGCGGAGCCGACAGTGATGCTTCCCTGGGGAGCAAGGATGACTTTTCTGATCAGGAGAGTTGGAACCCAACTATTATCCTTACGCGTGAAGCTAAAAAACGAGCTGTCATCAAGTCAGGACATCTGGCGAAATATGCCGATAAAAAAGAAGTGATTTTGGAAGGAAACGTAGACGCTGATTTTTTCTCCACCGAGGAAGAGCATATGTCCAATCTGAAATCAGAGTACGCATTTGTCTATGAGGAGACGGACAATCTCCTCGCCATCGGAAATGTTGTTGTGGTCTCCGATAGTGGTGTAACACTTTTCACAGATTCTCTCTACTGGGATAACAAGCTGGAAAAGATCACTTCGAATGATACTATCATGTTGACCACTGAGATGGACGATACGCTCTACGGCGTCGGTTTTGAATCCGATGTAGATCTTACTCACTGGAAGATTATAAAACCGTGGGGGGTCACGGCACGGGAGAAATGAGTTCGCATTCGAACGGTGTCATTCTCAGAACTGAAAATCTTGTAAAAGATTACGGGAAGAGAACGGTTGTAAGAGATGTCTGTCTGGAATTGAATAAGGGCGAGATTGTGGGACTCCTTGGTCCTAACGGCGCCGGAAAGACAACTTCATTTTATATGATTACAGGTATGATCAGGCCAACGGACGGCTCAGTGTACCTGGGAGATGATGAGATTACCGACCTTCCCATGTATCAAAGATCGAGAAGGGGTATCGGTTATCTTGCTCAGGAACCTTCCATCTTTACGAAACTGTCTGTAGAGGACAACATTCGTCTCGTGCTGGAAATGACCGATTTTTCTAAAAGTGAACGAGAGGAGCGGTTGGAGACTTTGCTCAATGATCTGTCCATAACGGAGATCAGGAAGAATAAGGGTTATCAGCTTTCAGGAGGAGAGCGCCGCCGAACTGAAATATGCCGAGCTCTGGTAATGGATCCCGATTTCATTTTACTCGATGAGCCTTTTGCCGGCATCGATCCCATTGCCGTAGAAGACATCCAGAACATTGTTCAAAGCCTCAGTGACCGCACTATCGGAGTTCTTATAACAGATCACAATGTTCGGGAAACCCTTTCTATTACTGACAGGGCATACCTTCTGTATGATGGTCAGATCCTCAAAGCGGGAACTGCTGAATTTCTCGCCAGCGATGAAGAAACACGCAAGCTTTACCTTGGCTCAAGATTTACACTAAACTGATGCCGAAACTGTCACAAACCCTGGAACAACGTCAAAAACTGTCGCCTCAGCAGATACTTCAGACGGTACTTTTGCAGATGAACAGTGTCGATCTTGAGGAAAGAATTTTAGAGGAGTTGGAGGAGAATCCGGCCCTAGAACTCAGTGAGCCGGTAGAGACTGAATCAGATTCTGAGTCTGAAGAATCCACTGAGGATGTGGACTGGGACGAAATTTTAAATGCTGAAGATGAAGAACGAACAGAAGGGCCGTACGACAGATCAAAGGAAGAGAGAGAAGTGCCCGTTAGGGAAGTGCTTACACCGGTGGAAAGATTGTTGGAGCAGATCGACTTGATGGATATCTCTGCCACAGATCGCGTTATTGCCGAGTCTATCGTCTGGAACATTGATGAGCAGGGCTATTTAGCCGCCGAAGTTGAACTTATTGCTGACAGGCTTGATGCCGAGGTGAGCGATGTGGAGCGGGTACTTAAGGTTGTCCAGCGGATGGAGCCGCCGGGAATCGGTGCCCGAGATCTTCAGGAGTGCCTGGCTGTCCAACTTGAGGTCAAAGGAGAGAGTGATTTGGCCTACAAAATTGTTAGGGAAAAATTTGAAGATTTTGCCAACCGCCGATTCGAACAACTGGAGGAGGAACTGAACTGTCACCGGGATGATCTTCAAGAAGCATTTGATGTCATTTCTCGGCTCAATCCTAAACCCGGAGAAGGGTCGCCCACTTCAGACGCCGACTATATTCTTCCTGATCTGCTTGTGGAGGAAGTGGACGGTAAACTTCTGGTATCTGTGAATGATGGTAATCTTCCCGATTTTCGCCTTTCCTCTTTATATGAGAATCTCTTAAAGGTAAAAAACGGGAACAGTAGTGATGTAAATTTTTTTTTGAAGAAGAAAGTGGAGTCAGCTAAGTGGTTTGTTCTAGCCGTTCAGCAAAGACAACTCACCATGATAAAAGTGATGAATGCCATCATTAATAGGCAAGATGCCTTTTTCAGCGGAGATACTTTAATTCTCCGCCCCATGATCTTGAAAGATATTGCCGATGAAATTGAGATGGACATCTCCACCGTCAGCCGTGTGACACGAGGGAAATATGTTCAGACACCGTGGGGTGTTTTTGAACTGAAACACTTCTTTTCCGAAGGGATGGTGACTGAGAGTGGTGAAGAAGTTTCTACTAAACTGGTAAAGGATGTGCTCAAGAAAATTATCGATAGCGAAAACAAAGGACATCCTCACTCTGATGACAAATTAGCAGAGAGGATGAAGGAGAGGGGATATCTTATCGCAAGGCGAACAGTTGCGAAGTACCGTGAACAGTTAAAGATTCCAGTAGCCCGTTTGAGGCGGGCTTTGCCGTAATTAAACTAAAATAAGGAGAACTGAGATATGGCAAGAAAGATAGTTGTGGGTGATCAAGAGATCACAATACCCACCTTCAACATTGGTGGACTTGCAATCCTACTATTGGTTGTAGGTGCCTGGTTTGTCTTGAGCGCCTTTTATGTGGTGGGCCCAGATGAGGAAGGTGTCGTCCGTCGTTTCGGCAAATGGGTGAGGACAGAGCCCAGCGGTCTCCACTTCAAATTCCCTTATCCCATTGAGAAAGTTGACCTGCCTAAAGTGACGCAGGTACAAGAGATTTCTGTCGGCAGAATTCTCAAGGAAGCGAAAATGCTAACTGGGGATGAAAATATCCTTCTGGTGGAGGTGAGAGTTCAGTACAAGATCAAGGATGCGGCCCAGTATCTGTTCAATATCCGCAACGTTGAGGAGACCATCAAGGATGCTACTGAATCAGCTTTGCGGCAAGTCATAGGATCTCATCCCATCGATGACCCTCTTACTGAAAAGAAGGCAGAGATCATGGATGAGATTCAGGTGTTACTGCAGGAAATGCTGGATCATTACAAATGCGGCATTGATGTGCGGCAGGTTCAGCTTCAGGATGTAAATCCTCCCCAGGAAGTGGATTTTGCTTTTAAGGATGTTCAGAGCGCGAAGGAGGAGAAGGAACAGTTAATCAATGAAGCTCTCGGCTATCAGAACGACGTCATACCAAAGGCGCGGGGCGGTGCCGAAAAGTTGATTCGTGAAGCTGAGGCTTACTATGAAGAACGAATAAAGAGAGCAGAAGGTGATGCATCAAAATTCCTTTCTGTTCTTGCTGAATACCGGAAAGCGAAAAATGTAACGGAAAAAAGGCTTTATCTTGAAACCATGGAGCAAATTCTTCCCGGTATTGAAAAAGTAATCCTCGACGAAAAGGCTGGGAATCTGTTAAATATACTGCCTTTGGGAAATCTTGAGGGCGTTAAGAAAACGGGGGTGAACAAATGAAAAGTCTAGTAATTGTACTGATAATGGCCGCGGTAGGCCTTTTCCTGTCCGCCTATACCATTGATGAGACTGAACAAGGCATTATTATTGAATTTGGCCGACCGGTCGATGAACCTGTGATTGAAGCAGGATTGCATTTCAAAATGCCGTGGCGGCAGCTGGTTAAGTTCGAGAAACGGATTTTGGAATACGATGTGCAGCCGACAGCTATCCTTTCCCTTGACAAAAAGAGACTGGAAGTAGATAACTATGCACGCTGGCGCATATCCGAGCCATTGAAATTCTATCGCGCTGTAAGGACCATTAATGGTGGTCTCAGCAGGATTGATCCCATCGTCTACTCTGAAATTAGAGTTGAGCTCGGTAAGCACAATCTTACAGAGATCGTTGACAAACGGCGAGAAAAGATTATGGAGGTCGTTACTGTGGAAGCTCGTAAAAAACTGTATGAGTACGGTATTGACATTATCGATGTCCGCATAAAACGCGCCGACCTATCTCAAGAGAACGAGAAAGCCGTTTTCGACCGGATGATTGCTGAGCGTGAACGGCAGGCGAAACAGTACAGGTCAGAAGGTGAGGAAGAGGCGCTGAAGATCCGGGCTGAGACTGATAAGGAGAAGACCATCATCCTTGCTGAAGCTTACAAGGAATCTCAGGAAATTAGCGGTGAAGGAGACGCTCGAGCCGTGGAAATATATGCCGCCGCTTATAAATCGGATCCCGATTTTTATGAGTTCGTAAGGACATTGGAAGCCTACCAAAAGGTCATTGACGACAAGACCACACTCATCCTTTCCACTAATTCAGAGCTTCTTGATCTTATGAAAGGGAAGAAGTGACCGTTCGTTCAACCACCATTTTGGGCGTCCGGCTTAAGAACAGCGCCGCCATGGGCGGAGACGGTCAAGTCACACTCGGTGACATGGCTCTGAAACAGAAGGCTGTAAAAGTGAGAAAGTTCGAGGGAGATAAGAGACTGATTCTCGGTGGTTTTGCGGGTGCTGCGGCCGACGCCCTCACACTCTTCGGTAAATTTGAAGAAAAGCTGGAAGAGTACAACTGGCAGCTTCAGAGAGCGGTGGTGGAACTGGCAAAAGAGTGGCGCACAGACAAGTATCTCCGCAACCTGGATGCATTGCTTGCTCTTATGGACAAGGAACACAGTTACCTTGTTTCAGGCGACGGGAACGTCATTGAACCGGACGGCTCTGTTATCTCTATCGGTTCAGGTGCTGGGTATGCACAAGCCGCTGCTGAGGCACTGCTCAGTTGTAAGATCAATTCCCCCAAAGAGATTGTGAAGCGGAGCCTTGAAATAGCCGCTGATATCTGCATCTATACAAATCATCACATTACTGTGATGGAACTGAAGTGAAGGATCTAACGCCAAAAGAAATCGTTTCTGAGCTCGACAAGTATATTGTCGGACAGAAGAACGCTAAAAAATCTGTGGCTATTGCTCTAAGAAACCGTTGGCGTCGACAGCGGCTTTCTGATGAAATGCGAGAGGAAGTTGTTCCGAATAATATTATTCTCATAGGCTCCACAGGCGTAGGAAAAACGGAAATCGCCAGGCGGCTTGCAAATCTTGCCGATGCACCGTTCATTAAGATTGAAGCATCCAAATTTACAGAAGTGGGCTATGTTGGCCGTGATGTAGAATCCATTGTGCGGGACCTCATGGATATTGCTGTCTCTATGGTGCAGTCTGAGATGGAAAAAACTGTTTCTGAAGAGGCGGAAAACCTTGCCAATGAACGATTGCTGGATCTTCTTTTTCCCACCAACGGCGCGCCTAAAACAGCTTCAGAGAATCCTGAGGTGGCGGAGCGGCAGCAACGAACCAGGGACAAACTGCGAAATAAACTGATGGCGGGAAAATTCGAAGATAAAGTGGTGGAAATAGATGTTTCCAGTGAAGGAATGCCCATGATGCAGGTTTTTGGTCCTGTTGGATTAGAGGAGATGGGGATGAATCTGCAAGAGATCTTTGGTAGCGCAATCCCGAAAAAGAGAAAGCAAAGAAGGACAATCGTTTCTGAAGCCCGACGGATTCTGGCAATGGAAGAAGTGACAAAACTTATTGATCATGAAGAGGCATTGCGGGAGGCGCGATCCAGGGTGGAAAATTCGGGCATTGTATTCTTGGATGAAATCGATAAAGTTGTGAGTGGGAATACCGGAGCGGGACCTGATGTTTCCCGAGAGGGCGTTCAGCGTGATATCTTGCCAATTATCGAGGGAAGTAACGTTATCACAAAATATGGTGTCGTCCGGACTGATCATGTTCTTTTTATCGCAGCGGGGGCCTTTCACGTCTCTAAACCATCTGATATGATTCCGGAGCTCCAGGGTCGGTTTCCCATCCGTGTCGAGATGGATACTTTGAACTCAGACGATTTTGTCAAGATCCTTACTCACCCCCAGAACGCATTGATCAAGCAATACACGGCCCTCATGGAGACAGAAGGAGTGAAACTGAAATTCACGAAAGGGGCCATCAATGCCATCGCTCAGATTGCCACAGAGGTGAATGAAGCGATGGAAAATATCGGTGCCCGGCGGCTCCACACAATTATGACTACTTTACTGGAGGATATCCTGTTTGAAAAATCTGAAGTTGCGTCGGAGTCTGTCTCAATCACGAAAGAGATGGTCGTGGGTCAACTGTCAAAGATTGTGCAGGATCAGGACCTCAGCAGGTATATTCTCTAATCCAAATTAAAGAGATCGTTGAATAAGGATTTTCTGCACATAACAGATTTCTCAGCGGAAGAGATTCAAGCCATTTTTGATCTTTCCACCCGCTTGAAAATGGAGACTCACAAAGGGAAGCCTCATCATCTTCTCAGGGGTAAAACACTAGCAATGATCTTTCAGAAACCGTCGGCCCGGACCCGCGTCTCATTTGAGACCGGTATGTGCCAACTTGGTGGACATGCGCTTTTTTTGGGGCCGGCTGATGTGGGACTAGGGAAGCGTGAGGCGGTGAAGGATCTGGCTCAGCTTTTCTCCCGCTATAACGATCTAATCATGGCACGTGTTTTCGATCATGAGCATATCCTCCAGCTGGCCGAGCATGCCACTGTGCCGGTCATCAACGGCCTCACGGACTACAATCATCCGTGCCAGGTCATGGCAGACATTTTTACGGTATTAGAACACCGGGGTCATCTGGATGATCTGAAGATTTCATTCATCGGAGACGGGAATAATGTTTTTCACTCATGGCTTTTTCTCGCTCAGCGACTGCCTATGCAGTTGGGACTGGCGTGTCCGGAGGGATATGACCCTGATCAGGAACTGGTTGAAAAGACGCGTTCAACCGGCTTGAGTGAAATTGTTATCTCCCATGACCCTTTTGATATTGCAACAGGTTCTGATGTTGTCTATACAGACGTTTGGGCAAGTATGGGGCAGGAAGAAGAAACGGAAGAAAGGGCGAAAATATTCCAGCCGTTCCAAGTCAATTCAGAACTGATGGAGGCTGCTGGCGAAAAGGCCTACTTTCTCCATTGTCTTCCAGCACATCGAGGGGATGAGGT
>SCKS01000032.1 GCA_004124465.1 Fidelibacterota bacterium | reverse complement strand
GGTTTTAGAAAATTAAGATTCGGCACATGAAGGAATTATTTTTGAGAAAATATTCATTTATTCTTTTTGTCTGTTTTTCCGTCACACTATTGGCAGAAAGGCCGGCACCGAAACGTATGCAGGCACAGATAGAGTCAGCCGCTATGAAGTTGTGGTTGGAGGGGAAACCGACATATACTAATACAGGGTCAAACTCGCCTTTGCCCAGGCACTACCGTTCTTCATCTTCTGTTTCCATTGTTCTGGTAGATTCTTCTCGGAACGGGTACGGTATGGTGACTGGCAACACCACACCGCTGTCATATCATCCGGATAATGGATTTATCATGGCTTACCGGCAGTGGAACTTCAATTACCCCATAAATTCGGGCTATATGGGGGCAGCATGGTCTGAGGATGGCGAGTTGTTTACTTCTTACTCAGATTTGAACATCATTGAACCGGCCGAGAAAATGGGTCGTTATCCCAGCGCAGTAGCCGGTAGTGATTATCCATACATTGTTTGGAATGAATATACTCAACCTCAAGGAGAAGGTACTGGGGGCGGTCTGTATGGTGGCCGACCAGTCTACAGTTGGGATGAATTTTATTACGGAGGCGGTTCTTTTTTTTCACCTCCAGTAGATCTCAACAACGGCTGCAGTCCTTCACCGTGCGACCCGCCAGACAACTGGGTCGGTTCTGTTTCCCTGGCCCATGATGGCACCACGCCGGTACTGAATGCAGCTTATAGCCAGTGGTCAAATTCCCAACAGGAATCTTCAAGCAACAGGTGGCTTTATCACTCCAATAATAACATGTCCGGTTACTTTACTTTTGACGATCCTATATTGCTTTTTGATGAAGCCGATTTCATACTTGGTGGATACACTTCAAATGTGGTTATAGATATTAACGAAAGTGGAATCGGCTATGCTGCAGTTTCTAGTTCTTTCAAGGGCCAGTCCCCCGATTCATCTCACACCTTCATGATTCGAAAAACAACTGATTACGGTGCAAGTTGGAGCGGCGAGGGTGGAATAGGAATGGATGGAACAGACTATTACTATGTTCCCCGTGATATTCTGAAAGACCGCTTTTTCAATGACAGTTTGATGATATCAAGCTTTGATACATTAATATTTGACAGTCCGTTTATTTCCTACGAAGTGGAAGCAAAAACCGACCCTAGTGGCGGTCTGCATATTTTTTCAACAGTTATACCGAGCACCGACTCAGGTGTCTATCCCGGTATAGATGAGTCTTGCGGTATTTACCATTTTTATTCCACCGATCCTTCTGATCCTGATAGCTGGGAAGTCTATTTTGTCAACTCCACCCAAATTTCTTTTTTCTGGGACAGTAACTGGCACAGGATCTATCCGTCCGCTGCAATCAGCAAAGATGACCCTAACGTCATGTATGTGAGCTACATGGCCGTTTCAGATACCACTGAAACCTATTTTAATTATGATGTCTTTATTCAGCGCTCTATCGATGGCGGGAAGACCTGGGAAGCCCCAGTCAATGTTACAGATACCAGGGATAGGGAGCTTGATGAGGTTTATCCGCAGCTGGCATCCATAGCCACCGATCATGAAGCTTATCTCATGTTTGAGAGCCCGGACTACAATGTTCAGACCGTCACACCTTCCGAGGGAGAGTTACCGTCACAGGCTGATTTCAAGAACCGGGTCTACTTTGCCAAAGTGACACTAAAGCCCCTAGCTGTAGAAAATTCAGGTTTTATGCCGGATCGTATTGATCTGGCGCAGAACTATCCCAATCCGTTTAACCCTGCTACGGTCATCGAATTTACCCTCCCGGAGAAAGCCGAGGTTTCACTTGTGGTTTACGACCTGTTGGGAAATAAAGTGGCAACCCTGCAGGAGGGACCGTTAGATGCCGGTCATCACAATGTTTCGTGGAAGGGGGCTAACAGTTCGGCAGGTATTTATATCTATCGTCTTCAGTCGTTAGGCGTAACGGAGACGAAGAAAATGATCCTGCTTAAGTAGTCTAAATTCAGATAAAGTATTGACTGAAGAGATCCTATAATATTGGAGATTCTATGAAAAGTTCGTTATTGAGACTTTTGCCTGTTTTTCTGCTGTTGACCGTAATGGTTGATGGTAGTGAAAAAAAAGCAACCAAAGGCGGAGAAAAACGTCTGTCTTCTTTTCGGAATGTTTCAGGGACGATCCAGACACACAGTACGAAATCGGTTGTATTGCCCGATACAGCCACAATTTTCTATGACGACCTTGAGTCGGGGGTTAGTGACTGGGAAACTCAGGGTAGCTGGAAAATCACCACTGAAACAGCCAACAGCCCTACTCACAGTTTTCATCATGCGGTTGGGTTGGACGAAAGCGATACCTTGTCTAGCCCCGATATAAATTTGCCTGCAATTGATGCAGAACTGGAGGAACTCCATTTTTCTTTTGCGGTCTGGGCCGAAATGATTGATGCAGCTAGTCCTGATGGGCATCTTGAAGACTATTACAGACTTTGGGTAAAAGACATGGATAATTCGATTCGCGGATATTCAAACGAGTGGGTTGAATATCTCGACTCGCCGGATGTCCAAATAACAAGCAGTGATTATAAACTCACATTCAAGTTGCTTTACCGACTTGAGTCAAAATCGTCTGACTTGCCTTACACTGATGATAGCGGCTGCGTTTTAGATGGCTGGGATGCGGCTAACGTTCAGGTTTCAAAGGACAAGGGAATGTCTTGGACCACTCTAGAAGGATCACCCAGTTATAACTGTAGTAGCTGTTTTGGCTTTAAACACAATCTTAATCAATGCAACACCCCTGGGTGGACTGACAAGATTGACGACTGGACCGATGCCGAATTTGATCTTAGTGGATTTGCGGGTGACACTGTTCGGGTAAGGTTTGTTTTTGCCTCAGATCCAGGTTGGAGCACTGTGGATGACAATACTTTATATAGATCTGGTTTTTATGTGGATGAAGTTTTGATTTCCAACAGTAGTGACACATTGCTTTATGATAATGCGGATGACAAGGTAGTACTTAAGCCGGCACACAGTTCCCATTGGAATGCAAATGAGTATAACGGGTATAATGATTCAAAGTCATGGTGGGCCGGAGTTGAACTTAGCGCACCTTCTTATGCCGTTACTTATGATTATGGCGCCGATGGTCGTCCCGGTACTTTCGGCTGGGAGATTTACGGTCCGGGAAGCCCCTTTAATCAAGATACGAATGTTGAACTTGATTTGTCCCAATGGGCTGGTAAAAGAGTTCGAATAGCGTGGGAATTCATATCTGATGACAACCATGATGGGGATACAGGCAACACAAGCATGGGCCTGTATATTGATGATCTCCATGTCTGGAAAAAATCTCTTAAAGAAACTGCACCTGCCCCAACAGGACTAACTGCCACCACAGGCGGTGGAACTGTGGAACTTTCCTGGGAGGAAGTTCCCAGTGGCGACCTTGATGGTGAAGTGGCTTATGATGATGGAACTTTTGAAGATGCTATTTTCATGACTTCCGGATCTGGTATCTGTGGCAATGTATTCGAAATGCCTTTTGGCTCTACGGCCACGGTGAAGAAAGTAAAAGTCATCGGTGCTGACAGCGTTAATACGGTTACGGTCTATGGTTATGAAGTGAGGGGTGGCGAACCGGCAGCAGAGCCGAGCTATGAAACAACCATGGATAGATCACCCGGAGTGTGGAACGAAGTGGAAGTGGATTGGGAATTTGAAGGCGACTTTCTTATTGCTCAGGAAATTGACACGCTTTTGCATGTTGGACTCGACTTTGATGCAATTCCCAGCAGACATTCGTGGACCAAACTTGGAGACGGAGGTTGGCAACGTTGGAAAAAAGTTGCCGAAAATAACAATCTTCCTGATGGAGAATGGGGGATCCGTATTGAGGTCTCTACTAAAGATGGCCAAAAGGCTGTTTATAATGTCTACCGTCATGGTCCAGGAGAAGCTTTTACAGAGCCACTGCCAGATGGCAAGTATTTGACAAAAACCAGTTTCACGGATTCATTGGTTCTCATAGCTGTTGATTACACCTACGGGGTTACGTCGTTTTACAACTCCGGAACCACCGATGAAGTGGAAAGTGCAATGTCTTCTACAGTGATCATCCGTCCCAGATCGGACACAGTCAGGGAAGTAGCCTATGACGACGGCACATCAGAGACCGGCGCAACGTCCTTGGGTGAGAATAGTTGGTACGCTGTAAGATTCAGCTCTAACATTTTCCCAATCACACTCATGACCTTAAAATATCACTCCAGAGAAGCGGGAGGGCTGACCTATCTGGCCATCTTTGATGATGACGGCAATGACGGTATGCCTGGGAATCACATAGGCACAACACTCATTTTTCCTACGGTGACTCAAGGTTGGAATATCAAAGATGTTTCTGGCGCGGGGTTGACCATCACTGAGGGCCAATTCTATGTTGCATGGGGTGAGACGGCCGATTCACCACCGCTCAGTATTGACACCGGTAGCGAATCGAAAGAGCGAAGCTACTATTACACAGAGGTTGACGAATGGGCCCCCCTTTCCGATCTTGGTTACGAAGGTGATCTTCTTATTCGTGCCGCCATTGACATTGAAGGAGCCGGTGTTCGGGATAATATTGGTTTGCCAGAAACGTTTGCGCTCAATCAGAATATGCCCAACCCCTTCAATCCTGAAACGCTGATCAAGTTTGATGTAGCGGAAGAAGGACGGGTGGTGCTGAAGCTATTTGACATTACAGGCAGAGAAGTGAGACGCCTCCATGACAAATTTCTGGTACCGGGAAACTACACCTACTTCCTCAACGGCAGTAACCTTGCGTCCGGCGTCTACTTTTATAGGATGGAAGCACCTGGATTTGTTGCAACGAAAAAACTCCTCCTAGTGAGGTAAAAGCTTTCTTGAAAAGATTTCTCTTTATACTCCTTGGGTGGCTGACTGTTGCTGCTGCTCAACCAAAATCTTTTCGGTATACCGAAAATAAGGTGAGGATTTATATTGAAGAGAGTGTTGATGTTGATCAGACAAGCCTTGTAAAAGGCAAAACAGGTATCCGGACTATTGATGATCTTCTTTCACGAAAAGGCAAAGTTAAGATCAGCCAGTGGCTTCCCGAAGCTACAGAAAAGGATAGAGATGGTGATATATTTTTAAGCCGGTACTATGATATCAGATTTTCTGATGAAAATATTGACTTGGCCGCTGTTCGGGATGAATTATCTAACCAGGTGGCCATAAAATTCGCGGAATATGTTCCTGATTACCGATTCCACTATACTCCTAATGATCCTCGCTACAGCAGCCAGTGGTATTTGCGAACCATTCAGGCGCCTGAGGCGTGGGATTTATGGGACATTCAAGGGGGCGACCTTCCGGGTGATCCTACTATTGTTGTAGGGGTCGTGGACAGCGGTTGTGACTGGGATCATCGCGACCTGGTTTACAGTTTGTGGAATAACTTTGGTGAAGATGTGGACGGTGATGGTAAGACCATTGAATTAGTTAATGGTCAGTGGCAGCTGGATTCAGGAGATTTGAATTCAGTTGATGATGATGGGAATGGCTATGTTGATGACCTCATCGGATGGGATGTGTCGGGGACTACAGCCGGTAATGATCCAGATAACAATCCCATGGCACCTCCTGATCCCGGTCCTACAAACGGGAACCCCCATGGTACCCATGTAGCGGGTATAGTGGCTGCCACAACTGATAACAGTTTAGGTATGGCCAGCGTGGGGTTTAACATCAAGCATATGCCAGTAAAAATCCAGTATGATGAAAATCCGTCCGACACAACCTTTGATAGCGGAGGTTCCAGTGGTGTTTTGTATGCAGCAAAGGCCGGTGCACATATTATTAACCTCAGCTGGGGAGGGGGTGGTCCATCCAATTCGGAACGTGCACTCTACAACAATATCAGGGATAATTACGGTGCTATTGTAGTGGCAGCTGCCGGCAATGAAGAAAGCGAAGAAGAAAGCTATCCAGCCGCCTATAGTAGTGTACTTTCCGTCGCCTCATCAAACTCCAGTGATACCAAAAGCAGTTTTTCCAATTACGGTACATGGGTAGACATCATTGCTCCCGGTTCCAGTATTCTCAGTGCAGTTTATGATGATAAGTATGCATCATGGAGCGGCACATCTATGGCAACACCCTTGGTAGCTGGGGCTCTGGGTCTCGTCTGGTCTTATTACCCCAATGAATCGGCTGAGAAAATTAAACAGATGCTCCTCCGCGGCACCGATAATATTGATGATAACAATTCATCTTATTTAGGAAAGATCGGTTCGGGGCGTCTTAATGTTTTTCGTGCTATTGCAAGCGGGTCGCTACCGCAGCTTAAGGTCTCTTCCTATTCTGCGCTGCCGGTGAATGATGATGACGGTGTACTAAATCCCGGAGAGATTGCCCTGATGAGAGTTGTTCTTGTAAATGAAGAAGGGTGGGCGGATGCAAAGAATATTACAGCAACACTCTCCTCAGATCATTGGGCGGTCACAATGATCGATAGTGAGGCTGTGTTTCCTGATATTGGCTCGGGCAGCAGTGGCGTAAATGTGGCTGACCGATTCCAGTTCCAGGTTGATGTAGACATGGTGCCTAATGAGATTCCATTTTCCATGAAGGTTGTTGCTGAGGGATCGGGTAGCAACATTTATCATGACACAAAGAATTTTTCAGTAGCTGTAAGCCTGAACCAGGCCGGCTTCCCGTTTACAGCAGACAATATTATCAGGACGTCACCTACTATCATCGATCTTGATGGTGATGGGACACAGGAAGTTCTCATGGGATCGGATGACAACAATCTCTACGTGCTTGATGTCGATGGCAATCTTAGATGGTCTTTTGAAGCGGGCCGGAATGTCCGCTCCACGCCCGCTATTGGCGATATAGACGGGGACGGTCAGTTGGAAGTAGTCTTCGGCTCCATGGATAACACACTATATATACTAGGCCATGACGGCGTTAAGGAAGCAGAATACTCTGCCAACGGGATGATTGTTTCACCGCCGGTTTTGGCCGACTTGGATCGAAACGGTGATCTGGAAATCATTTTCACTATTTTTGAGAAGTATCTTTACGTTATCAATCACGATGGCACCGATTACGGCTCATTCCCCATTCCAATAAATGAAACCATATTTTCCGCTCCGGCAGTGGGTGATGTGGATGGAGACAACCAGTTTGACATTGTGATTGGGACATGGAGTGATCATGTTTATCTGTTCACTGCTGACGGTTCCATTCCCGGAGGATTTCCCTATAGTACGGGTAACAAGGTTTCCACGGATCCTGCTTTAGCCGATTTGAGCGGTGACGGAATGCTGGAAATCATCATAGGCTCTGATGATGACAAGCTCCATATTATAGACTGGCAAGGGCAGGCCCTCGCCACCTACGCCGTGGAAGGACATATTCAAAGTTCGCCCATGATTGATGATTTGGACGGTGATGGTACCCATGAGATTATTTTTGGTGCCAATGACGGGAAGCTCTACGGAGTCCGCTATTCCGAGAATCAGTTGTCAGGGATGTTGGGCTGGCCTGTCGATTTGGGAGGCACCACGGCTTTGAAAAGTTCACCTGTTGCATTTGACTTAGACAATAATGGTGTAGCTGAGGTAGTTGCCTCTCTGACGGAAGGGATGCTTTTCGCCATCAATCTTGATGGTACGGTTGCACCCAATTTTCCCATTAATCTAAAAGGGTCGGTGGAGAGCTCTTTTACGGTAGGTGATCTGGATGGCGACAGCGATCCGGAGATTGCCGCGGCGGCATCCACACAGCTTGCTATTATAGATGTGAAGACAACAGGCGGCATTGGCACCCACTGGCGGATGTACAGGGGTGGACCACTTCGCACAGGAACGATCTTTGATCCTGCAATGTCCATAGCTGATGTGGCTGATGAGTTACCATTAAAATTTTCTGTGTCAGGTAACTATCCCAACCCGTTCAATCCTGCAACGACAGTTGAACTCAGCTTTCCGGATGAACGTTTTGTCACTGCCGCTGTATATGATGTAACCGGGAGAGAGGTGAAAATATTAGCTTCCCAATGGATGAATGGCGGCTTCCATCAACTCAATTGGGACGGTACCGATATGCGCGGCCATCACGTGGCGGCGGGCATCTACCTGCTTTCTGTCAGGGCCGACAATGACCAACGCATCCAGAAAATGACCCTTTTGAAGTAAATCCGCTCCTTTTTTATTATTCAGGCGATGGTGTGTAGATTCCCTCATTAACGATGATATCTTCATGAAGAACCTTTTTCCCCTTGTCTTTCTTATCTCCGTATTATCAGCTGAGATTGACTGTCCCAACGAAACTGCCCGGTATGTTGATCTCGACTCAACCAGTGCCACGTTTAGTGATACAGTAGCCACCGGACAGTGTGGATGTCTCGGTTTTTCCTCATCCGTGGCGGGAACGGATACTTCGGTTCTGGTGCCAATTTTGGTATATGACAATGAGGCACTCAGAGGATTTCAATTTACACTGCGTGATAATTCTAACGGTGCGTTACGTTTCAGCTGGGCTCGCACTGGCAACAAAGTTGCCGACTGGGAAGTGTGGGGAATAGAACATGCCGACGGATCCACCACTGTCTTTGGCTTAGATATTGAAGGAGGACAAACTGAGCCAAACTCAGAAAAGGTGCTGGTGGAGGTCATGTTTGATATGGCAAAAAGAGTGCCGTCCCGGTTGTCATTCCATCTCGACTCTACCGAAGATGTCATCCTCGCAGATGTTGATGGAGAAAATGTTCTTTGCGCCTATCCCAATGAGCAACATCCGGTCAACTATGAAGTGAACTGGCTTGCCGTTCATGAGCAAAGCGAACTGGTGCCAGCACAATTTGCATTGCATCAGAATTTCCCAAACCCATTCAATCCCACTACTACATTCAGATTTGATTTGCCCGGCGAGTCTGAAGTCCGGCTGGCCGTTTACGACATGTTGGGGAGGGAAGTTGCTCTTTTGCTACGAGAAAATCTTCCGGCCGGAACCCATTCTGTAAATTGGGCTGGGTTAAATGATAAAGGAACGCCTGTTTCAACCGGCATTTACTACGTTAAGTTTGTAGCCGGTGAATTCTTGGAAACAAGAAAAGTAACACTGTTGAAGTAATTCCCATGTTGAAGAGATTTTTCTTTGTCCTTATTATGTGGGTGGTGGCATTGTCACCTTTGTCTGCGCAGACAACCTACGGTACTGTGGCTGATCTGGAAGAGCAGTGGAAGGAATACACTTCGTACCAGAAAGAAGAGCTCTCAAGTTTTTGTGATTTTCTCTTTGAGCAGGGGTATTACGAAAGGTGTGTTGTGGCATGCTTCAGGTATCTGTTTCTCTATCCAGACGATCCGCTGACGCCGAATGTCTATTATAAAATTGCTCGCAGCTATGAAGAACAGGGGAAATATGAACTGGCCACAAATTACTATAGTAAATCTCAGAATGAAGTCCAGCCCAATAGTTCTGAATTCCGGGCGACTAAATACCGACTTATTTATCTCAATCTCATGCAAGGTGACTACGATACCGTTTATACCATGGTAGGCTCCACAAAGGATCCCTATCTCCTCACACTGGATGGATATGCAAAATTCAATGATCTGAAGTTTGATGAATCTAAGGGAAGATTCGATCAAGCACGGCGAATATTTAAATCGAAAGAACACCGCCGTAACCTGACGGTTCTCATGAAAGCATGCGACAACGTGGAAAAACTCCCAAACCGGGATCCCGTCAAAACAGGGCTGTTTGGTATTTTCCCAGGTGGCGGTCGTGTTTATCTTCAAGACTGGATCCCCGCCGTGGGCACCTTCGCTTCCACCACAGGGTTGGCTATTCAGTTCTTTACTGGAGGACCGACGGTTATCACTAAGTGGTTTCCTCGAATTGCCTTGGTTGGGCTCTACGGCGGCAGCATCTGGGGATCAATGAAGGGAATTGAGTTTGCCAACCGAGAGCGTGAGATAAGATATACCAAAAGGGTGCAGGAAAAGTATGGGCCTGGACTTTTCCTTGATTTTCCCGAGCCTGTAAATCTTGTTGTTCGGTAGAGTTTTCCTCGAAAAAATAGTTTGTCTCCGAGGTAAATATGAAGCTAACTTTATTGGCTCTAGAAGTTTGGTCTAAAGCAATCTTCTTAAGCTTATTTTTTTCATTTTCGTTTTTTGACAATTGGTATGCGTATGGTGATGAGCAATGGCAGGAATTAACCTCGACAAGAGTGTTATAAAAAAAACAAACAAACAACCCTAACAATGGAGAGTTTGATCCTGGCTCAGGACTAACGCTGGCGGCGTGCCTAACACATGCAAGTCAAGGAGAACGTTCCCTTCGGGGAACTATTAAACTGGCGGACGGGTGAGTAATGCATAGGTAACCTGCCCTGGAGACTGGGATAACCTCGCGAAAGCGATGCTAATACCGGATAATGCAGCCGACCCTAAGGGGTACAGTTGTTAAAGCGGGCTTCGGCTCGTACTTCAGGATGGGCCTATGTCCGATTAGCTTGTTGGTGAGGTAAAAGCTCACCAAGGCTATGATCGGTAGCTGGTCTGAGAGGATGATCAGCCACACTGGGATTGAGATACGGCCCAGACTCCTACGGGAGGCAGCAGTGGGGAATCTTGCGCAATGGGGGAAACCCTGACGCAGCAACGCCGCGTGACCGATGAAGCTTTTCGGAGTGTAAAGGTCTGTCGTGAGGGAAGAACGGCTTCTATACAAATAGTTTAGAGGCATGACGGTACCTCACAAGAAAGCACCGGCTAACTTCGTGCCAGCAGCCGCGGTAATACGAGGGGTGCTAGCGTTGTCCGGAATCACTGGGCGTAAAGGGTACGTAGGCGTCCTGATAAGCATTGATTGAAATCCTTCGGCTTAACCGGAGAACTGGTCAGTGAACTGTCAGGATAGAGTTTGGTAGAGGAAAGCGGAATTCCCGGTGTAGCGGTGAAATGCGTAGATATCGGGAGGAACATCGACGGCGAAGGCAGCTTTCTGGGCCAATACTGACGCTGAGGTACGAAAGCGTGGGTAGCGAACAGGATTAGATACCCTGGTAGTCCACGCTGTAAACGATGAGCACTTGGTGGTGGGAGATTCGACCCTTTCACTGTCGTAGCTAACGCGTTAAGTGCTCCGCCTGGGGACTACGGCCGCAAGGCTGAAACTCAAAGGAATTGACGGGGACCCGCACAAGCGGTGGAACATGTGGTTTAATTCGATGCAACGCGAAGAACCTTACCTGGACTTGACATGTCAGTGAAATCCTGAGGAAACTCAGGACCTCTGCGAGCTTGCTCAAAGACACTGTCACAGGTGGTGCATGGCTGTCGTCAGCTCGTGTCGTGAGATGTTGGGTTAAGTCCCGCAACGAGCGCAACCCCTATCATTAGTTGCCAGCGGTTCGGCCGGGGACTCTAATGAGACTGTCTGGGATAACCAGGAGGAAGGTGGGGATGACGTCAAGTCCGTATGTCCCTTATGTCCAGGGCTACACACGTGTTACAATGGCCGGTACAATGGGTCGCGAAACCGCAAGGTGAAGCCAATCCCAGAAAACCGGCCCCAGTTCGGATTGGAGTCTGCAACTCGACTTCATGAAGTCGGAATCGCTAGTAATCGCGTAACAGCATGACGCGGTGAATACGTTCCCGGGTCTTGTACACACCGCCCGTCACGCCATGGAAGCCGGTAGTGCCCAAAGCAGGTGGCCTAACCTTCGGGATGGAGCCTGTTAAGGTAAGACTGGTAACTGGGGCGAAGTCGTAACAAGGTAGCCGTACCGGAAGGTGCGGCTGGAACACCTCCTTTCTAAGGAGTAATCCCATCCCGAAACTTCGGGATCGGGATATGGTCGAACCTGTCACTCTCTCCCTGCGCATACCTTTTATTTTTTTGGGCTTGTAGCTCAGGTGGTTAGAGCGCACGCCTGATAAGCGTGAGGTCGGAAGTTCGAGTCTTCCCAGGCCCACAGTTATTTGAAAAGAGTTGATCGAACTTGATATCGTGAGACTGGGGCTGTAGCTCAGATGGGAGAGCGCGGGCTTTGCAAGCCTGAGGTCGCCGGTTCGATCCCGGTCAGCTCCACAAGAATTATTGAGATGATTTCATTGTCTCATAATTGTTTTTTGACAATTTGGTTAGCAAAGCATCGACACGTTTGCAAAGAATACTGAAGTCTTTGGTAAAGATACTAAGGGCGTACGGTGGATGCCTTGGTACATGGAGGCGATGAAGGACGTGATAAGCTGCGATAAGCCTCGGGGAGGTGCAAACAACCTTAGATCCGAGGATTTCCGAATGGGGCAACCTGTCTCGGGTTATGCCGGGACACTCCCAGTTGAACACATAGGCTGGGTTGAGCTAACGGGGTGAATTGACACATCTAAGTAACCCTAGGAAAAGAAAACAATCGTGATTTCCTCAGTAGCGGCGAGCGAACAGGAAAAAGCCAAAACTTCGATCATGTTAAAGTCCGTAGACGTTGTGATTGAAGTGTTGTGAGGCAGTTCCGGAGTCTGTTACGGAAGACTCGGGGAGTCAAAAAACCTGATGTTAGTTGAACGGCATGGAAAGGCCGGCCATAGAAGGTGATAGTCCTGTAAACAAAAACTGATGGTCTCCCTGGGAACTGTTCTCGAGTAGCACGGTACACGTGAAATTCCGTGTGAAGCTGCCAGGACCATCTGGCAAGGCTAAATACTCCCATGTAACCGATAGTGAACTAGTACCGTGAGGGAAAGGTGAAAAGTACTCCTAACGGAGAGTGAAATAGAACCTGAAACCGTATGCCTACAAGCAGTCGGAGTTCCGATTTATCGGGATGACGGCGTGCCTTTTGCATAATGAGCCAGCGAGTTGCTCGTATGTTGCAAGGTTAATCCCTTTATGGGAGGAGCCGCAGCGAAAGCGAGTCTGAATAGGGCGATTCAGTAACATGCGGCAGACCCGAAGCCGAGTGATCTATCCATGGCCAGGTTGAAGCGACAGTAACATGTTGTGGAGGACCGAACCCACAAGGGTTGAAAACCTTGGGGATGAGCTGTGGATAGGGGTGAAAGACCAATCAAACTCGGCGATTTCTGGTTCTCCCCGAAATGCCTTTAGGGGCAGCGTCGTGGAAGTGCCTCGGGGGTAGAGCACTGGATGGACTAGGGGCCCTACAAGGTTACCAAACCCAACCAAACTCCGAATACCGAGGTTACGATCTGCGGCAGTGAGGCCACGGGGGATAAGCTTCGTGGCCAAGAGGGAAACAACCCAGACCAACAGCTAAGGTCCCAAAATCTGAGTTAAGTGACTAAGGATGTAAGATTGCACAGACAGCTAGGAGGTTGGCTTAGAAGCAGCCATCCTTTAAAGAAAGCGTAATAGCTCACTAGTTAAGGAATCTTGCGCCGATAATCTCCGGGACTGTTAAACTCAGTACCGAAGCTCTGGTCCCGGCACATTTGTGTCGGGAGGTAGGGGAGCGTTCCATCAACCTGTGAAGTCCTAGACGGGAGTCGGGATGGAGGAAATGGAAGTGAGTATGCTGGCATGAGTAGCGATAATTCCAGTGAAATTCTGGGACACCAAAAGCCTAAGGTTTCCTGAGTAAAGTAACTCTGCTCAGGGTTAGTCGGTCCCTAAGCCGAGGCCGAAAGGCGTAGGCGATGGATAACAGGTGAATATTCCTGTACCACCCAATCATCGTTTGAACGATGGGGGGACGCAGAAGTGAAAGATCAGCCCGGTTTTGATTGTCCGGGTTTAAGTGTGTAGGGAGTTCTGGCAGGCAAATCCACCGGAACCATCCTGAGACACGAATAGGAGGGCCTAGCCCACAAACTGATCCTAATCATGCTGCCTAGAAAATCCTCTAAGTGAGATTTTTGGGTGACCGTACCGTAAACGGACACACGTAGGCGAGAAGAGTATTCTAAGGTGCTTGGGTTAATCGTGGTAAAGGAACTCGGCAAATTGGCCCCGTAACTTCGGGAGAAGGGGCGCCTCAAGTAGGTAAAGGCCTTCGCGGCTGGAGCCCAAAGAGGTCGCAGAAACCAGAGTCGGGCGACTGTTTACCAAAAACACAGGTCTCTGCTAAGTCGCAAGACGAAATATAGGGACTGACACCTGCCCGGTGCCGGAAGGTTAAGTAGAGGGGTTATCTCGATTCGTCGAGAGAAGCTCTGAAATGAAGCCCCGGTGAACGGCGGCCGTAACTATAACGGTCCTAAGGTAGCGAAATTCCTTGTCGGGTAAGTTCCGACCCGCACGAATGGTGTAACGACTTGACTACTGTCTCTACCACGAGCCCAGCGAAATTGCAGTGTCGGTGAAGATACCGGCTACCCGCGGCAGGACGGAAAGACCCCGTGAACCTTTACTACATCCTGACATTGGGTTTTGGTTATGTATGTGTAGGATAGGTGGGAGGCTTTGAAGCTCGGACGCTAGTTCGGGTGGAGCCAACCTTGAAATACCACCCCTATATTGCTGAAATTCTAATTCCGACCCTTGAATCAGGGCGGGAAACAGTGTCAGGTGGGTAGTTTGACTGGGGCGGTCTCCTCCTAAAAAGTAACGGAGGAGCCCAAAGGTTCCCTCAGCACGGACGGTAATCGTGCAAAGAGTGCAAAGGCATAAGGGAGCTTAACTGCAAGGCCGACAGGCCGAGCAGGTGCGAAAGCAGGGCTTAGTGATCCGGTGGTCCCGAATGGAAGGGCCATCGCTCAACGGATAAAAGGTACTCCGGGGATAACAGGCTTATCGCCTCCGAGAGCTCATATCGACGAGGCGGTTTGGCACCTCGATGTCGGCTCATCACATCCTGGGGCTGAAGAAGGTCCCAAGGGTTGGGCTGTTCGCCCATTAAAGTGGTACGTGAGCTGGGTTCAGAACGTCGTGAGACAGTTCGGTCTCTAT
>SCKS01000100.1 GCA_004124465.1 Fidelibacterota bacterium | reverse complement strand
CGTAAGTTCAGGATCGTCCTCCGCAATCAGCATTGTATGATCGTACATCTCGACCAAATATTCCTCGAGCTCCCTCAGGTCCCCAAATCCGACCACCCAGCCGTGCTGATCCATGGATTCAGCATCGAAATTGAAGGTGTATTCTCTGGAATAACCGTGGATGTAGGCACAATGTCCGTCATGTTTCCATTGACGATGGGCGCAAGGCAAGTTGCGGTAGGTCTTGGTCGATGTGTATCTCTCGCTCATATTTTCTCCTTGTATTTTCTTTCTGTATTGATCGCATCCTGAAGTACCTCGGGCCAGGGTTTGACGTAAGGTACCGGATCGGCACGACCCACTGCGTGGAAGGCCAATATCCGCTCAACGTCTGCGCCAGATTTCCCACTGCTGCGACCCATGTCATCAGGGTCATAGCTGGTGTTGGTATTCGCAAAGACGGTGTTGAAATCAAGTCCTAACCGATCCAGGCATTTCTCGGCATCTTTCAGGATAGTCTCCTTGTTACCTCCGATATAGGGCAGGTAGAACGATACTTTCTCGCTAGAATAATTTCCGATCTGGAATGCATTCTCCAGGGCTCCGTAGAATTCAGGACGGCAGTCCGGATAGATTGCATGATCTCCCGAATGGACGCCCAGAGCTATCTTGACCTCCCAATTCCTCTTGAGAGCGATCGAAAGGGCATATCCGTACAGAATGGAAGAGAAAATAGCATTACGATTGGGAACCACGGTCTGTTTCATCTGGTCTTCCTCATAATGGCCTTCTGGGACCTCATAATCATCTGTGGTCAATGCCGAATAGAAGGGAGACATAGCTGACTGAAGGTCGATTATCTTGTGTGAAACGTGAATGTCATGACTGGCCAGATAAGCGACATTGGCCTTGGCCCGATCCAGTTCCAGCCTGTGCTTCTGACCATAATCGTACGACAAGGCATGAACTTCATGGTCATCGGCCAGGAGGTGCATCAGGAGACCTGTGGAATCCATTCCACCTGACAACGCCATGACCGAACACTTGGGCATCAGTCGACCCCCATCCACTTGTGGGTCTGCAATGACAGGTTCCAGCCAGGGTTGCTGATCACAATGTCAAATGTCTCACGGAAATTCTGTCCATTGAATCCAACGTCCTTGGATTCGTCATAACAGGGTTGCAGGAACAGGTTCGCAAAACCCTGTTTCAGGTTCTCGTACATCGACAGATCCTGTCCAACGTAAACGACCTTGAGTTCATCCCCTTCCCTCTGTTTGATGCTGAATTCCGGATACAGCATATCCTTGGGACTGACGCAGATCCAGTCGACAATGCCATCCTTCAGTTCAACGGTACCATTGGTCTCGATTGCGATGTTGTATCCTCTGGAATGTAAGTCCTTCGATAATGGTCCCAGATCCTGGATTGCAGGTTCGCCACCAGTGTAGACAATACGTTTGGTGGGCCATTGTTCCACAGTCGTCATTATTTCTGAAATTGACATCTTCTCCCAGACATCGAATTCGGTGTCACACCAGGAACATTTGAGATTGCAACCTCCGAACCGGATGAATATCGAGGGAGTACCGGTATGGTGTCCCTCTCCCTGAACCGAGTTGAAGATCTCCACTATCGGATATTGTTTCTCGGTCAACCTTACTCCTTGATCAATTGCATAAGTTCGGCCCGTGCTTCGGCCTTGTCGAAAAATACGCCTCTCATGGCCGAAGTGGACATGATGGCATGACTCTTCTTGACGCCGCGACAGCCCATACAGGCATGACTGGCCTCGATGATGACTGCGGCACCCAATGGTTTCAGATGTTTCTCAAGAGCGTCAGCCACCTGAGTGGTAATCCTCTCCTGATTCTGTAATCTTCGTGCATAGACCTCCACGATACGGGCTAACTTCGAGATCCCGACTATACGGTCGGTCGGAATGTAGGCCACGTGGGCCTTGCCCGTGAAAGCCAGCATGTGATGTTCACAGGTCGAGTAGAATTCTATGTCCTTGAGCAATACAATACCATCATACCCCTCACCATTGAAAGTGGAGGAGAGAGCTGCCTTGGGATCCTTAGTATAACCTGAATACAATTCTTTCCAGGATTCGACTACGCGCTCCGGGGTTCTTCTCAGACCTTCTCGGAAATTCCCTTTCTGATCAGGTTCGATATGTTCGATTATTCCCTTTACCAGATCCTCGGCACTCATTCCTTCCAAAGATCCTTCCAACGTTCTTTGTCTCTATCGAGTCGACCATGTCGCATATCGATCTCGTCAAGCTGGTCCAGTAATTTGCGGCAGGCGGTCCTGACGGCATCCGCCAGCGATACGAACTTCTTGTCGTCCCCGGTGTGTCTCTTGAGGTCATTCATTAGTTCGGCAGGCATGTCCAGGCTGATCTTGGGCATGCTCTGAATTTGCCGGATGAGTATATATTAGTATTCTTCTAGTAATACTCCAGTAATATTCAACTATTCAATTATAAATCTAACTTTGGTAAGTTGCGAAAATACTCAGCAGACCAAACGCGATGCCCAGGACAAGGATTGGTATCCTAATCAAGGCCAAGATATCCCGAGTGGCACTTCCCTCATCACATTGGCCTTCATCTGCACCGATGGCCTGACCAACCTGGCCAGTGGTACTGTCACAATCGTCCTCTATCCTTTCATCGATATAATCGATCGCAAAACCGGCCACAAAGAATCCTACGATACAGACTGCACTGAGTATAATCCCCAATGTTCCTGCAAAAATCTCGATAATCGATGGTCCAGCTTGTGAATCAGACATTGTTACTATGCGTTTTCAGGGTCGTCATCCTCAGAATCGTCCTCGTCCTGGTCTTCTTCGTCGGATTCGTCATCATCGCGCTCATTGCACTCTTTCTCGCGTTCCTGTTCGTCGTTCTCGAGTTCGGTAATCAGTTCTTCTAATTCTTCACAGGCTATCTCATCGCCCTCATCACAGGCCTCTCCGAGTTCTGCCATGACTGCTCTAAGTTCTTCCCATTCCTCATCGTCCTCATCCCAATCACGTTCATAATCCTTGTGACCACGGTCACGGCCGAACTTCTCCTTCATGTGATGTAACATTTTCTTGCCGACACATCTTGAATCATCTTTGTCCGTCTGTTCCCATTCCCTTTCTTCATATTCAACAACCGACTCATCATCTAACGGGTCAGTTGTACCTACGCCTGATTCACCAGCAAAATCACGTTCATGTGGTAACCATGCACCATCCTTTCCACTGCCTTCACGGATTTCTGTCAATCTTTCCCTGAACTGAGCTATTGTGACACAGTCTTCTTCGTAATCCTTGTCCTTCCTTTCATCG
Organism: Fidelibacterota bacterium; assembly: GCA_004124465.1. Taxonomy (GTDB): domain Bacteria; phylum Fidelibacterota; class Marinisomatia; order Marinisomatales; family S15-B10; genus UBA2125. The sequence continues at coordinate 1,257 of SCKS01000100.1, read as the reverse complement.
CTGCCCACCTTGTCAACAAATTCTTCGAATTGAGCTTCGGTGAAACAATCCTTGTCAGTGACTTTGTCGGTTACCTTGTCGGTCTCCTTGTTGTAATCTTCTTTCTGTTCCTTATCGTCAGAATTGCCACGAGCGCCATCGTTGGATTCTTCACGGACCTCATCTGACTCCTGTTCCCAGTCTTCTCTGTCCCAGTCTTCCTTGTTCCAGTCATAGTCGCTTAATCTTTCCTTCCATTGCTCGAGGGTGTAACAGTCCTCAACGACATCCTTGGTATCTATCTTATCGGTAGGTACGTCATTCAGGATATCTTCTTTCAGAAGATCATCAAGAGCTTCGGTACGGTCATTCTTTTCGACGTCAACCAGATCATCAGGAGTATTGCTGAACCTCTCAAGGACAGCTTGTCCTTCATCGGAAGCGATTGCAATAGGACTTGCAATCAGCAGCATCAAGGCTACGATGTAAGCCTGATTTTCTATCATATTAACCTGAAAATATCACTAGTATATAAAAGAGCGCCAAAGAAATTTGTTTAGAGGGGGGAGGTCAGCCTAGCCAATTGCGCTGTTCAAAATCATGTTGGAGGGTTTTTTACTTGGCCCTCCCCCAAGCGACATCCTTACTTCTTCGAAGGATTATTGCCGCGGCCTTTGCCAGATGGGTTCCCAGTCTTGCTGGGTCCATTGACCGGGCCTTTGCTCGATTTAGCCAAAATTATCACCTCCTCTGTTACTCCACGCTTTTGGTTTTCTTGATATCTCCACGTAAGCGTTCGATGTCTGGCCAATGGGCCATGACATTCTCCATCTTTTCTAGGTTCTTTCTGAGTAGAAATTTGGAATGTCTTTCTTTATTATCTAAAATTTGACCTCGTATTATCTTGGCAGCTACGTCAGCTTGTTTCTTTGGTAGAATATTGGCATAGAATCTAGACAGTAAAATTCGAATCGTCTCTTCATCACTCACTTCCTTTTCGTTTCGAATGTCGGTGTATTTGAGAATAATTCGAACTTCAGGGGAAGGTCCTTCTTTGTTAGTTGTAAATTCATTGTTCACTAAACGGAAATAATACTTGGACGAAGAACATATACAATCTACTTGTTCAATTGAAGCCATGGGTGCTTCTATCATTTTTTGTGTTGGTCTGTTCTCTTGTAACTTATGAGGGGCCCAGCCTCTTATTGGTCTGTAATTTGGATCTGGCGTCTGTATGTTACTCCTAGATTCCCAAATTTTAAGAGGTTTTCCATTGTT
>SCKS01000031.1 GCA_004124465.1 Fidelibacterota bacterium | reverse complement strand
AAGTTTTTTGAAACGGTTTGGTGCCGTGGCAGGAGGAACGGCCTTGATGCCCATCGCAAAAGCGGGCGCAATGAAAGGAACTTCAACTAAACTGATCCCGCTGAGCAGAGATTCATCTTGGGCCGAGGTCCAGAACCAATTCATGCTGGATCCGGAGATTATCTATATGAACATCGGTACTGAGGGGTCTCTCCCCCGACCCGTCTACGACGCCTATATTACTTCACTTAAACAGTTTACCGCGAGCCCAACAGACGCAGCTTTTCTTAATGAAGATCTCAACTACTTCCAGGAGACTAACAGAGAGAAAGTGGCAAAGTTTATGGGTGCTAAGAAAGACGAGATCGTCATTACTGGTAACACCGCCATGGGAATAAACGTGGTCCTTTTCGGCCTCGATTATAAGAATGGTGATGAGATTATTTCAACACATCACGACCATGTGGCTGAACTGTCACCATCTAAGATTCTTGCCAAGCGACGGGATATCAAGTTTACACAAATAGCAATCCCTTCCCCACCGAGTGATAAAAAAGAGATTGTCTCCGCTTTTCGTAAAGCGATTCGTCAGTCACAGAATAAGCCAAAGGTACTGCTCATCTGTCATATCAATTTTACCACAGGCCTACGAATGCCCGTTAAAGAACTTTGCCAGTTGGCCAAAGAAAACAATATGATTTCCGTGATTGACGGCGCTCACGGACTTGGCATGCTGGACCTTGACATGAAAGAACTGGGATGCGACTACTATTCAACGGCTGGCCACAAATGGCTCAACTGTCTGCCTGGAACGGGTGTTTTGTACATGAAAGGCGGCAGTGATAACCCCAGAGGGATGTGGCCTGTACTGACAGAGGTCTATGATATTCGAGATGAGAATGACGAACTTCTCGATCTTGCCACACAACTTCAGGTGCGAGGACAGAATGATACACCCGCCTTTGTGGCCATGGTCGCCGCAATGGACCTTCAATCTGATATTGGAAAAAAACGGATTGAAGAACGGGTGCTTGATTTAAATGATTATCTCAAGAAGCGTATCGTGGAAACCTGGGGTGAGAAAAGTCTTTTTACTCCTCCCCCGGGCATAAAGAATCAAGACCTCTCCAGTGGTATGGCGTCATTCAACCCAAATACTAAGAGAAAGTATGAAAAAGAATATGTGGAGAAAATCTGGGAAAAGGTTTACGGAGAACATAAAATCTGGATCCGTTGGGTCAATTTTCTGGACAAACCTTCTGATATAAAGCGAGATAGAATGACCTATGCCTTAAGGGTCTCTACTCACATTTTTAACGATGAAACACATATCGATAAAATGTTAAAGACAGTGGAGACGGTTGCAAATCAGATCTAAGTCACAGCACGGATAAATGATGTAATAGAGTAAAACGGGCCTTCAGGATCGGCTTGTTTGAGCCTTTAATATCTTCAGTTATTCGGGCTTAATTCATACTTTTACCGATGTTCAATGTAGCTTTTTTTATCTAAATATGGAGCCTTTTCAAAATGAAATTTGGAATCTTATTCACCACCGCATCAGCCGTTATTGTGATGATGATTCTTTCCGGCTGTGCTACCAGCGGCGAAAATGCTTTTTCTCCTAAACCCGGGCAGTTAAGCAAAATGGAAGCAACTGGAACAAACCCGTTTTATCAGGAAAGTACACTTTACTTCAAGTATCCTCCCTTTGATAAGATTAAGAACGCCCACTATGCCCCCGCTTTTGGAAAAGGGATGGCGGAACAGTTAGTAGAAATCGAGGCCATTGCCGACCAGGATGATGCGCCCACATTTGAAAACACCATTGTGGCAATGGAAAAATCAGGCCAACTGCTGAACAGGGTTGCCACGGTGTTTTACAGCTTGGCTTCCGCCCACACCAATGACAGCCTTGAATCGGTCCGAAGCGAAATGGCTCCAAAACTTTCTGCTCACAGCGACCAGATACTGTTGAACAGCAAACTTTTTGAGCGCATCAAAACGCTTTATGATCAAAAAACTAGCCTCGGTCTCGATGCGGAAGCTGTCCGCTTGGTGGAAGAAACCTACAAAGATTTTATTCGCGCTGGCGCCAACCTGTCGGCCGATGACAAGAAGCGCCTGAAGGCCCTCAACGCCGAGCTGGCGACCCAGCAAACCACTTTCAGTCAGAATGTACTAAAAGAAGTTAACAACCTGGCTGTGGTGGTGGATTCCCGTGAAGAGCTTACAGGTCTTTCGGAGACCATGATAGAAGCGGCAGCAAAGGAAGCGGAATCCCGCGACTTGGCGGGCAAATATGTCATTACTCTTCAGAACACCAGCGGCCAGCCGCCGCTTTCTTCCCTCGAGAACCGTGCCCTTCGGGAGCGAATCCACAAAGTATCTCTATCCCGTGGCAGCCGTGGGGGTGAATTTGATAATCGGGAAACGTTCACGAAAGTTGTACAGCTCAGGGCAAAGCGGGCACGACTCCTAGGGTACGAAAACCATGCCACCTACATTTTAGAGAACCAAACCGCCCAAACTACTGACGCCGTAAACAAACGGTTGGCTGACTTGGCGCCGGCGTCAGTTCGTAATGCCAACCGGGAAGTGACTGACCTTCAGACAATGATCGACGCAGAAGGTGGAAGTTTTATGCTCGCATCCTGGGATTGGGACTTCTATACAGAAAAAGTGCGGCAGGAACGGTACAAATTCGATGAATCGCAATTGAAACCCTACTTTGAACTGGACAATGTCCTAAAGAACGGCGTCTTTTATGCTGCCACTCATCTCTACGGCATCACCTTCAAAGAACGTACCGATCTGCCGGTGTATCAAACTGACGTCCGAGTATTTGAAGTCTTTGATACGGACGGAGTTACTCTAACCCTGTTTATTTTTGATCCATACGCCCGCACTTCTAAGCGGGGCGGCGCTTGGATGAATGCCTACGTGTCTCAGTCAAAACTCATGAAGACCAAACCGGTGGTGGCCAACCACCTCAACATTGTGAAGCCACCGGAAGGGGAACCGACCTTACTCACTTTTGATGAAGTGACCACCGCTTTCCATGAGTTCGGCCATGCCCTTCACGGCATGTTCTCTGATGTGACTTACCCCTCCTTTTCAGGGACTTCAGTACCAAGGGATTTCGTGGAATATCCATCCCAAGTGAATGAAATGTGGGCCGACTGGCCGGAGATTTTGGAGAATTATGCCGTTCACCATGAAACTGGTGAACCGATGCCAAAGGCACTTCTGGACAAAGTGCTAGCTACACAGAAATTTAACCAGGGCTTTGTCACAACTGAGTACCTGGCGGCCTCCTTGTTGGATCAGGCGTGGCATCAGTTGACGCCGGAGCAAGTTCCTGATGGAAATGGACTCCTGGCCTTTGAAGCGGATGCTCTCAAAACCGCCGGCGTGGCTCTAGAAGCCATCCCGCCCCGCTACCGGTCGACCTATTTTTCACACGTCATGGGTGGCTACTCTGCCGGATACTATTCCTATATTTGGAGCGAAGTGCTGGATGCAGATACAGTAGAATGGTTCAAGGAGAACGGCGGCCTTAAGCGTGAAAATGGGGACCATTTCCGAAAAACACTATTATCCCGTGGTGGCAGCGAAAAGGCTATGAAACTCTTTAAAAATTTCCGGGGTGCTGAGCCCAATATCCAGCCTCTCCTTGAGCGGCGAGGCCTGAATTAAGTAATAATCTGTGGTAAAAGTCTAAGAAGAGGATAAAATATGTCAGTCTCGCGCCTTGATCACATAACCAAGATCGGTGTTGAAGTCATGGGAGACCTGGCCGATAAACTGTCGGATCCCGAGGTGTTGAGGCTGGAAAATCTGGATACTGACCTGCGTCCTCCTCAATCCGCCGTCGATTTCACAAAGCGCGCTGTAGATGACGATGAAGCCAACAGTTATCTTCCTTTCTTTGGCCTAAACCCACTCCGGAAGGCGGCCACAGCTCTGGTAGAGCGTCAGTCGGGTCAAACCTACAACTGGGAAACAGAATGTGTTATTGGGGCAGGCGGTATGTCTGGTATTCTTAATGTACTGCTTGCAACATTGGAGCCAGGTGACGAAGTACTCTTGACTGATCCCATCTACGTGGGTCTGATCAATCGTGTTCGACTTGCAGGTGGCGTCCCGAAGTTTGTTCCTCTTATTCCTTCACCAAAGGGGTGGAAATTGGATATGGAAGCACTGGAAAAGATCGCTCCCGAGCCCGTGAAAGTAGCCCTGCTTATGAGTCCTGCCATGCCGACGGGATGTGTTTTTACGAAAGATGAATGGGGTGCATTAACCAACTTTTGCAAACTGGCCAACTGCTGGCTCATTAATGACACTGCTATGGAACGGATCCTTTACAGTGACCAGCCGGCTATTCACCCCGCATCCTTTTTCGGAATGCGTGATAAAGTGATCACCTGCGGTGCTGTCACCAAGGAATACCGCATGATCGGTTGGCGTGTAGGCTGGGCAGTTGGTCCCGCCGAGATCATGGCCGATGTTATGCGCGTCAGTATCAGCAATGTGGTGTGCCAGACTGGTATCGCCATGGGTGCGGCGGCAGCAGCCATTAAAGATCCAAATGACGGAATAGAGACATCTGTGGAGGAATGGAAACGGCGACGAGACGTGGCTGTAGAGGAGTTGAAAGATTTTGATGTTATACCACCTGACGGCGGATGGTCTTTTCTAGTGGATGTGTCACCATTGGACATGGACGCTCCTACCGCCTCTAAACGGCTGCTGGACAAAGGAAAAATCGCTGCCACCCCCATGGTTAACTGGGGAAGCAAAAATAGCACCAGGTATGTCCGGATCGTTTTCTCCAACGAGCCAGTAGAGAGGCTGAAAGGTCTCGGAAAACGATTTAAGGATTCTTTATTTGTTTGAGGGTGACTTGTGAGCGATCTATTTGCTGCCCATAGACGGTTATTTCCTGACTGACCAACCCTCCTTCTCTTTCCGCCTCGTGTCGTAAATTGCCGGCTGTTTATGAAATACCGTGTCGATAGGATCTGATAATCATGCACCGCCTTGTCTTCATTCTATTGATGTCAGTTCCACTGGTTGCGCAAACTTACTCCATATCCGGTTTGGTCACTGATCCCGATGGCAAACCTGTCTCTGAAGTCCATGTAACACTCACACCGGGATTTTTCACACTCTACACTTCTCAGGACGGTTCGTTCCGTTTTGACGGCCTCTTCCCCGGCAGCTACACTCTTGCTTTTCAGCACATCGGTTTCCTGACATCAAGAGTGAAAGATGTAACAGTTCAGGACAGCGACATCATTATGCAACCTTTTACTCTGGAATTCGATGTTCTAGATCTTGAAAACGTCGTTGTTACCGCAAGTCGAGCTGAGCGTGACGTTGTAGAGATCCCCGAGTCTGTCAATCTTGTCTCCTTCCGAGAGATAAGAGAGCGCAATTCCAAGACATCCGCCGAGGCGCTCAGAGAAGAAGTGGGCGTGTTCGTTCAAAAAACAAATCACGGTGGTGGATCGGCCATTATCCGGGGGCTCAGCTCAAACCAGATCCTGCTCCTAGTAGACGGCATACGTCTCAATAATTCCATCTACCGTCTGGGTAATCATCAATACCTCACCACTATTGATCACCAGATGGTGGAAAAGATTGAAGTTGTTCGAGGGCCCACGTCTGTCCTCTACGGCAGTGACGCCTTGGGCGGCACAGTCAATCTTATTACAAGGAAGCCGCCAGTTGATGATAATGAAAAATCTCTAGGTGTCAGGTCACTTCTCCGTTACGCCACCGCCGACCAGGAAAAAACAGTTCGGGGAAAGGTTATATCGAGCAGCAGCCGCTACGCTTTCAGTACAGCATTCAGTCTGAAGCAGTTCGGTGATCTCCGAAGAGGCGCCAACGGGAATGATCACGAGATTTCCGGCATTGAACTGGTCCAATCTCCCACTGGCTTCGGCGGCTATGACATCGATACAAAACTGATCACCAAGTTGACAGACCATCAAACCATCACACTGGCTCATCAGTTTTCCAAACAGGAAAAGGTCCCTCGATACGATAAATATCACTACAATGGTTATCACCGCTGGTTCTTCCACCCCCAGGATCGAATGCTTACTTATGCCGTGTATGAAAACAAGGACATTAACATCATCTTTGATGCGGTCCGTGCCACCGCATCTCTTCATCTTCAAAAGGAAGGTCGCAAGACTCAGAAAAATGAGTCATCTTTAATACAGAATGAGCTGGATGAAGTAGCCACAAAAGGATTTAGTGTCAGCGGTATCCGGGAGAGAGATCGGCACCAGATTGTTGCCGGCGCTGAGCTTTACCATGATGACGTGGCCAGTGAGCGCTCATATTCTGATCCGCTAACAAAGACCGGGACGGATGATAACAGAGGCCGATATCCTGACGATGCCACATACCTGAGCATTGGCCTTTATCTTCAGGACGAAATGAAGATGACGGATCGCTGGATGTTAAAGCTTGGTGTTCGCCAAAGCCAATACAGAGCGGAATTCGACATGAATTCTGCAGCTCTCTACAGTCAAACGTTTTCATCTTTCACAGGAGCGGTGGGATCGGTCTTCAGACTGTCCAATTATGTTTCAGCAAACCTGAATCTAGCTCAGGCGTTCCGAGCACCAAACCTGAGTGACATGGCAAAGCTGGGAGAGTCAAAAGGCGATATTTACGAAGTGCCTAATCCAGATCTTCAGCCGGAAAAGCTAATGAACATCGATATGGGACTAAAGATTTCAACAGAGTCTATGAGGGTTGACTTTACCGTTTACAGATCATTCATCACTGATCTACTGGCTAGTGTGGATGCCACCTATGCCGGCGCCGACACCATTGTCATCGACAGCCAGATGTTTAATGTGAAGACCAAGAAGAACCTTGGTGAGGCCATAATACAGGGTACCGAGATAGCTGTTGATTACTCTCTTTCTGGTTCGCTCAGTTTCAGAGGAAATCTCACCACAACGTACGGGGAGAACATAACTTACAATGAGCCTGTGGGTGGTATTCCGCCAATATTTGGACTGGCCGGCGTCAGGTGGAGCCGCGGTCGTTTCTTTCTCGATGGATATAGCCGCTTTGCTGCGAGGCAGGACAGGCTTTCAGCTGATGACCTGGATGACCCGCGCATCCCGCCAGAAGGGACACCGGGATGGTTCACTTTGAACCTTCGTGGCGGCGTCACCCTCCGTCAATCTCTAATTGTTCAAATCGCCTGTGAAAATATTCTGGATCGGAACTACCGAGAACACGGTTCCGGAGTGAACAGTCCGGGACGAAATTGGGTCATTTCCTTTCAAATGACCCGATAACAGTTGTTGATTCTCATGGAAAGATCCAAAAAGCGGTTGTGGTGACAAAGACCTCAAGGTAAATTCGCCCCGCTTTTCCGGCTCTATTCCCCGAGAAGCATTAATTAAATATGTTCGGAAAAAATACACCAAGATTGATTGTTATCGGCGTTGTCTTGCTCTGGGCACTCTACGCTCTCTTCCCTACCATCAAATACAACACTCTCTCTGAAGATGAAAAGACTTCTATGGAAGAAGAAGGGATATTGGAGCAGCTGGAGAAAAAGACTATCCGGCGGGGATTAGACCTTCAGGGCGGAATGCATATTGTCCTTGAAGTTGATATCCCAACACTTGTAGAGAATCTCGCTTCAAACAAAAATAACCGCTTCTACGAGGTTTTCGACAAAGTTAAGACCGGAGATGAGATGTCTTCGGAAGATTTCATCAACCGATTTGCAACAGAAGCCAAAAGTCAGGACCTGAGGCTGAACCGCTACTATATGGATTACGGCAGCGATCCGGTTTCCATACAGGCCGCCCTTGAGGATGAAGCAACGGATGCTATTAACAGAGCGCTGGAAATTTTACAAAACAGGGTAGACGAGTTCGGCGTTTCCGAGCCCACCATACAGAAACAGGGCAATCGAAGGGTCATTGTGGAGCTAGCAGGCATTCAGGATCCTGACCGGGCAAGATCACTCTTGCAAAGCACTGCTCTCCTGGAGTTTGCTCTTCTAAAGGACGGCGCAGTTACACAGAATCTCCTCACCAGAGTAGACCGGATCCTGAAAGGCAGTGACGATCTGGAAGATCTGCTAGAAACCAAAGAAGATCCCACCGATGAAGAGCAGGCCCCAATTGAGACAGAAACACGGGTGGCTGATGAAGAGGAGGTTTCCCTCACAGAACTTTTTGGGACTACCGAAGAAGATACGACAGCAGAAGACACCACTGAAGTTCTCGTGGACAAAGACCTTTTTGAGGAACGGCCTTTTTCCTCTTTGCTGAGGCAGATCGGAAACGATCTTGGTGTCCCTGAACAAAATATGCGCGCCGTAAACAAAATCATGGAAATGTCGGATATCCAAGAAATTCTCAAAGGTGGGGAGGGTCGTCTCTCTATGAGTAAAGAAAAAGATACATGGACTTTGCCTGAGGGTGGCAGTGAATCTTTCTACCGCATGTATCATCTTGAAGCTGAAGCGGGCCTCACTGGGGGCGTAATCGAGGAGGCGCTGGCCACACTGTACAACGGTCAGCCGATCGTCACACTAGGTATGAATTCGGAAGGAGCCAAAACATGGTCCAGGGTGACCGGGGCAAATGTAGGCAGGCGCCTCGCCATCCTTCTGGATGGAAACGTCCACATGGCTCCGGTTATTCGGACAAAGATAACAGATGGACAAACGCAGGTTGAAGGTTTTGCCAATATGAATGAAGCAAAAGATATTGCCATTGTTTTGAGGGCAGGAGCCCTGCCGGCACCCGTTGATATTATTGAAGAACGTACCGTCGGACCGTCCCTAGGTCAGGATTCCATCGATCAAGGCACCCAATCTATTATCATCGGGCTGGTGCTCGTCCTGGCATTCATGGTCTTCTATTATAGAGGGGCTGGGCTCATCGCCTCTTTTGCAGTGCTGTGGAATCTCATCCTGGTCCTATCCATCCTTGCCATGCTGAAAGCTACATTGACGCTCCCTGGCATCGCAGGTCTTATTCTCACAGTGGGAATGGCTGTAGACGCCAACGTTATCATATTTGAAAGAATCAGGGAAGAACTGGTTAAAGGCAAAACACCCCGTTCGGCCATTGACAGCGGCTATTCTCGCGCTATCACCACCATTATTGACGCCAATGTGACAACGATTCTGGCAGCTCTTGTTCTTATGCAGTTCGGTACTGGTCCCATCCGCGGTTTCGCTGTGGTCCTTTTTTGGGGAATTGCCACCAGTATGTTTACCGCCATTTTTACTACACGGACCATCTTTAATCTGATTGCCGCTAAGCGGGATCTCAAGACACTAAGTATATGAGATTTCTCAAAGAAACGAACATCGATTTCCTCAGCATGCGCCGGTTCGGCTTTGTTATTTCGGGTTCATTTATTTTGGCTGGAATAGTTTCTCTTCTGCTCCAGGGTGGCCCGCTACTGAGTATCGATTTCACCGGGGGTACACTGGCGCAGATCCGATTTGAGGAGGCACCCGATATTGCAAAGGTGCGTTCAGCTCTCGAGGCGTTAGATGTGGGCATCGGCGAAGTGCAGACTTTTGGCACACCTAATGAGATTCTGATCCGGCTTCAGGTGAGTCAGAATGCTGAAAACCTTACAACCGAATTGAAGGCAGCACTTCAAGCTCAGTTCCCGGGGCAGAGCATCGATTTCCGCCGTGTTGAAACTGTGGGACCAAAAATTGGTTCTGAACTCAAAGGTAAAGCTTTCTTCGCCGTCTTCACCGCAATCATTGGCATCCTGATCTATATCTCTATCAGGTTTGAATTGAAATTTGCCATTGGCGCAATTGCGGCACTGATCCATGACGTCCTCATTACGCTGGGCGTTTTTTCTATACTGAATTATGAAATATCGCTTGCCATCATCGCAGCCTTTTTGACGATTGTCGGTTACTCGCTGAATGATACAATCGTTGTTTTCGACAGGGTTCGTGAGAATATGAAGTTGCTGAAAAATATTGATCAGGAAACCATTTTCAATAAAAGCATCAACGAATCTCTCTCAAGAACAATTATTACCTCCTTGACTACGTTCGCAGTGGTATTTATCCTTTATATTGCCGGCGGAGAAGTGATCCGTTACTTCGCCTTTGCAATGATCGTTGGGGTCATTGTCGGCACTTACTCCTCCATCTATGTGGCCAGCCCTGTGGTCTTTCTTTGGCAGCAGCGTATGACTCCACAGTCAAAGTAACTCTTTGACTGCGCGACTGCGTTTTTCTCTCATTCCTCATCACTCCCCTCAGCAATGACACCTAGAGTCTTTATCCTTTACGCACTCTTGTGCATTATCTGGGGGACAACCTGGCTAGCCCTCAAAATCAGCCTCAACTATATTCCACCTATTTTCGGGCTGGGGCTAAGATTCACAATTTCATCGATCATCCTTTGGCCAATTCTGCTGAGAAAAAAACCAAAGATTAACCGATCTTCCACTGCAATGAAGGTGTATTTAAGCTTCAGCCTTCTCAGTTTTGTGGCAGCTTATTCACTAACCTATTGGGGAGCCCAGTTCATCTATTCCAGCCTCGCATCAATAATCTGGGCACTGTTGCCCATATTCGTATCCATCATTGCTCACTTCATGCTCCCATCTGAACCACTTACACTGAGGCGCTTCGGTGGCGGTCTTTTTGGACTTGCTGGTGTGGCATTTATTCTGTCTTCCAACGGAGGGGGAAAAGAGGTTCAAATGATAGGAGTTCTTGCAATATTTCTTGCCGTTGTCCTGGCCTCGGGACCAAACGTCTATCTAAAAAAACATCATAAAATAGTGAACCCTCTTCATGTAAATGTTATTGCACAGACCATTGCAGCTATAGTTCTCATACCCTTATCCTTCCTTCTAGAAAAACCGATGACAACCATTTGGAACAGCACAAGCATTATAACTCTTGTCTATCTTGCCATTTTTGGTACAGTTATAACCTGGACGATCTACTTCTGGCTCTATAACCATATCTCAGTAAACCAGATCTCAACGCTTGGACTCGTACCGCCTGTGTTTGCTTCAATCATTGGATGGATTTTTCTCGGTGAAACCTATGGCTATGAACTTTTCATTGGCGGCGCCCTAGTACTTCTGGGCGTGTACCTGATTCATTCCCGTCAAGTCCCTGGCCGGGAAGGTATATAAATCGGGAAACTTTTTCGTAAAACAACACTCCCAGCCTTGACATAACCCAACCGAAGGGTTACATTCGTTAAGAGCATGGCAACATATACACTCACCGTCAATGGCAATAAACATCGTGTTAATGTAGAAGACGATATGCCTCTCTTGTGGGTTCTACGTGATGAGATAGGACTCACCGGTACAAAGTTTGGCTGTGGTAGAGGACTCTGCGGAACTTGCACTATTCATTTGGACGGAGAACCGACCCGGTCCTGCATGACTCCAGTGGAATACGCCGACGGTTCTGAAATTACTACTATTGAAGGCCTCTCGAATGATGTCTCTCATCCCTTACAGCAGGCTTGGATTGATGAGGAAGTTCCGCAATGCGGATACTGTCAATCCGGACAGATCATGACTGCCGCGGCCTTACTAAAGCGAATTCCCGATCCCTCCGATGATGATATTGATGTGGCCATGAAAATGAACCTTTGCCGTTGCGGCACCTACCAGCGTATTCGAAAGGCGATTCACAAGGCAGCAAAGGGAATTTGATGGCTCATCCGACTGTCAGCCGCCGTGATTTTCTTAAGGTCTCATCTACTGCCGGAGCAGGGCTTATGATTGGAGTTTTCTTGCCGGCCAAAAAACGCCTCGTGGAGGCAGGGCTGGTATCAGGACAACCGTTCGAGCCAAATGCTTTCCTAGCAATCAATCCTGATAATACTGTAACCGTTACAGTTATGAAATCTGAAATGGGGCAGCAGGTCCGTACATCCCTTCCAATGATTATTGCTGATGAACTGGATGCGGACTGGTCCCAGGTCAAAATTGCTCAAGCAGATGCTCACCCTGATAAATACGGTAGTCAAGGAACAGGCGGCAGTGGTTCGATCCGGCGCTCATTTCAAAAATTGCGAAAAGCCGGTGCAGCAGCCCGGGAGATGCTCATTGAAGCAGGAGCAAATGAATGGAATGTGGATAAATCCGACTGTACCGTTTCCAATGGAAAGGTGGTACACAGTTCAACTGGCCGCCAGTTCACCTTTGGAGAATTAACTAAAAAAGCGGCCAATTTGCCCGTTCCGGAAGACCCACCGTTAAAGAACCCCAAAGATTTCAAGTTTATTGGGAAATCTATGCCTGGTCTTGATACACCTTCTCGCGTTGACGGCTCAGCACAGTTCGGTATGGATGTTCAACTGCCCGATATGCTCTATGCAACCGTTATTCGGTGCCCTACTTTTGGTGGAAGAGTAAAATCTTTCGATGCTCACGAAGCTAAGAAAATTAATGATGTAACTGATATTTTCGCAATTGAAGGAGGTATCGCTGTCGTCGGTACAAATACTTGGGCTGTTGTTAAGGGGCAGCGCACTGCCGATATCAAATGGGATCACGGCAAATTTGCCAAATGGGATAGTAGCCGTATTAGGAACATGATGCAAAAGAAAGGTCTTGGCAATGCGGTAGTGGCCCGTGAAGAAGGGAATGTTGCCAAAGCCCAAAAAGATGCCGATAATGTTCTAGAAGCGGTCTACGAAGTGCCGTTTACATCGCACGCCACTATGGAGCCTATGAACTGTGTGGCTCATGTAAATAACGGAAAATGTGAAATCTGGGTTCCGACACAGGCGCCACAGCGAGTGCAGACCACAGCCGCCGAAGCGTTGGGTATTCCTGAAGAAAAAGTGACAGTTCACGTGACAATGCTTGGAGGCGGCTTTGGAAGACGGCTGTTTGCAGATTACGTCATTGATGCCGTAGAAATCTCAAAGAAAACCGGTAAACCTGTATTAATGCTCTGGACCCGGGAGGAGGACATGGCTCACGATTTTTACCGGCCCACAAGTATCCATAAACTATCATCAGCCATGACAAAAAAGAACAGAGCCACAAGTTGGTCTCATCGCATCATAGCGCCATCCATTTCCGCTCAACGGAGCCCTGAGACATTTTCCAAAGGAGAGTTAGACCGAAGTGCTGTAAACGGGGCCAGCAACGTGCCGTATGAAATCCCTAATATTCATGTGGACTATGTAATGACTAATACACAAGTACCTGTTGGGTGGTGGCGGTCGGTCTACAACTCCCAAAATGCTTTTGCAAACGAAGGGTTCATTGATGAAATGGCTCATGCCGCCGGCACCGATCCGTATAAATTCCGTTTAAAACTTTTGAAGAATTCACCACGATATCTGGGCGTTCTTAAACTGGCCGCTGAAAAAGCGGGATGGGGTAAAAAACTTGAAAAAGGACGGGGGCGGGGTATTGCTGTACATAAAGCATTCGGATCCTGGGCGGCCCAGGTAGCTGAAGTAACAGTGAACCGCGATGGCAATTTCAGTGTGGATCGTATTGTAAGTGCCATTGATTGCGGACTGGCTGTCCATCCAGACGGTGTAAGAATGCAGATGGAGAGCGCCATTGTATTCGGCCTCACATCCACACTGAAAGGTGAGATCACCATTAAAGATGGTGCCGTTGTTCAATCCAATTTTCACGAGTTTGAGCTGCTGCGAATAGATGAAATGCCAAAAGTTGAAACTTACATCGTGGAAAGCAACGAGGCTCCCGGCGGCGCTGGTGAGCCGGGGGTTCCACCTGTAGCTCCGGCAATGACCAATGCTATTTTCGATGCCACCGGCATCCGCATTCGTAAACTACCCATCCGGCCAGAAGATCTCCGGGTGTGATCACTTACGCCGCTCTAGACACACCCATAGGAAGACTATTGATGGCAAAAACAGGCGGCGGCGTCTGCAAGATTAGTCTTCCTTCTAAACACGACAGCTCCTTTTTTCACTGGCTCAAAGATCATTTTCCGGAAGAAGAAATTGTTGAAGATGCCGATTCTCTATCCGTTGAAATCAGTCAACTCCAGCAATATTTCAATGGTGAACGATCAGAATTCACCTTTTCTCTTGATCTACGCACAACACCCTTCCGTAATAAAGCACTAGAAAAAGTGGCGAAAATCCCGTTCGGGAAAACAGCTTCTTACAAGGATATTGCTGTTCAAATAAACAATGAAAAAGCTGTTCGTGCCGTTGGAAGTGCAAACGGAAGTAACCCTATTCCCATCGTTATACCGTGTCACCGCGTCATCGCACACGACGGTTCACTGGGTGGCTATGGCGGCGGCCTCACAATGAAAAAATGGCTCCTTAAGCATGAAAACTGTCTTTAAACACCATTCCGATTGACCCGATTGGGGTGCAGAGTTAACTTTAATCTTATAGAATTATGGCGCCAGTACTGAAACACCTCCGAGGAAAGATTGTGGCCGGACTGGTCACCATTCTCCCAATAATTATAACCATCTGGATATTGACTATTTTGTTTCGTTTTTTTGACGGGTTTGCCGCACCCATTCTCGACCCACTTCTTCCAGTTCATATCCCAGGCCTAGGCGTTATAATTACACTTCTTTCCATGTATTTACTGGGTGTTCTTGTTACCAACATTCTTGGGAGAAAGCTTGTTGCAGTTGGGGAAGCTATCTTGAACAGGATACCCCTGGCAAATTCTGTTTACGGGACTGCGAAACAGATAACCCAATCTTTTAGCGGTGCATCCAGCAGAGCATTCCAGAAAACAGTGCTGATCCCTTATCCCAGGCTTGAGATCTGGACGATGGCGTTTGTTACTGGCCAGTCAACAGATGAAAACGGGAAGCCGTATTATCATTTGTTTGTCCCTACCACGCCCAATCCTACCTCAGGCTTTATGCTGATCATTCCTCAGGAAGACGCTATAGATGCAAACCTATCCGTAGAAGAAGGATTAAAAGCAATTATCTCTGGCGGTATGCTGGCACCTGAAAAAAATGTGATTGCCAGTAAATCTGAATAAAAAAACGGCCCGAAAGAAAAGTGGGGTTAAGGAGGGTGAGACAGATCTCTCAGGCCGATAGAACAGTAATACTATTATAAAAAGTTTCCTCAGCAAAGCAAATTTTTTTTGAACCATTTATGGACTTTACAATCATTATAATCATTAGTTATGTAGTTGGATCCCTCCCTACAAGTATAATTGTAGCAAAGTCAGTAGCTGGAA
>SCKS01000030.1 GCA_004124465.1 Fidelibacterota bacterium | reverse complement strand
CCCATTTTTCATGGGCATCAAAAAATTCTCCCTGATTAAAAAACTCTAGACCAGCAAAAAATAGTTTGTCAATTTTCTCTTCATCAGACAAAAGTGTTTTTCCTCTTGATGAAATATCCATCTTTAACATTAATTACCTTACCAAATTGCTTGATTGACTGGTCGTGATGGTACAAAGATGCGAAAACGAGCTCGGGACCTCTCTTCAAGTTCAAAGCGACCACCAATACTAGGAGCTTCTCCCTGTCCTCCCAAAAATTTCAACGATTTAGCCAGAACATTACCAGAACCGTAGTGCTTTCCATCAACATGCCAAAAACCTGAACGAAGTATAGGTGTGGGGTTATAAACTACTTCAAGATCCAATTCCACTCGTTCGCCATTTTCAAGTAC
Organism: Fidelibacterota bacterium; assembly: GCA_004124465.1. Lineage (GTDB taxonomy): Bacteria > Fidelibacterota > Marinisomatia > Marinisomatales > S15-B10 > UBA2125. Next base: position 14,890 of record SCKS01000030.1, on the reverse strand, counting down.
AAATTTAATGGAAACTTCGGTAGTTGCACCATCACGCGTGCCATTGACTTGATAATCAGTCACAGTGCGCGACTTGTAAACACCGTTAACCAATTCATCAAGCAGTGGCTCATCATTATTGGTACATCCCCCACTTAGCATGATTATAAGTACCCAGTGCATACTTATAAATTTTTTAACTTTAGATAACATTAACTGGTTGACATGCTTTTATTTTGTTCAATTGAAATATTCAGCTATCTAGAATGCCAAGATTTAAGAACTATTTTTTCTTTCTGAGCATCAAGTCCCGCTTTAGGTTGCTTTTTACGCTCATCGGGTAACTTGTTCCACCAAGAAAGGGTTGCTTGTGCCGTGTCTGCCAGAGTTCTATAAGCCAAACCAGCTGTCACAGCTTTTTTATTTTCAAAAGATCCAAAGCCGTCAAATTTTCCTCCCGATGGCATCCATGCTGTCATTTCTCGCCAAGGGGCGACGTCATTCTGTGCTAAGAAATCCTGATCAACCCATGTGAATGTAATATCATTGCTGACTACGGCTCTGAGGCCATAAAGCATTTCGGCCATACTCAATTCCGATAAGGGCCCTACAGCACTATACGTGCCCCCTTTTCGTTGTTCAATAAGGTGAATTTCAAATTCGGCAAGATCCCTAGCATCAATATACTGCACGGGTCGGTTGTAATCACCCGGGGCTAAAATCTCTCCTCCTTTTTCAATTCGTACAGGCCAGTATGTCCAACGGTCCGTATGATCTCCAGGTCCAACGATAAGGTGAGGCCTGACAATTATTGCTCCTTTTCCAAAAGCCTTTCGGGTTACATCTTCTGACAATGCTTTAAGGGGACCATAGGCACTCATATCTTCAATGGTGGGATCGTCCGTAGTCGCAACAGGATCTTCCTCATTCAGGCCCCGCTTTGAAAAGCTGGCATGAACAGAGAGAGATGATATAAATAAATATGTCTCAGCATTCCCTTTTAAAATATCCGTGGTCTGCCTAACCCATCGGGGAAAAGTAGCATAATTATCAATTACAGCATCCCACTGGCGGCCTTTTAACACCTCAAGATTATCATTGCGGTCCCCTATGAGTTTTTCCACCTCATCAAATAACTCTTTGTACACGGTAGGTTTTGTCTTCCCACGATTGAATATGGAAACTTCATGCCCACGTTTGAGGGCATATTTTATTAGGTGAGGGCCAGTAAAGGCTGTACCTCCAAGAATTAAAATACGAAGGGACTTTGCAGCTTGCGAAATTTTCCTTTTACTCGGGACCCCCCCATGAGCCAAACCCAAACCTAGAGCAGCTGTATTAACAACGCCCGCTTTTATAAAGTTTCGTCTCGATGTTTTCAATTTCACTCTCCTCTCATAATTATTTCAACAATTATCCTAACGATGTAATCTCTTAATTCATTTGTCGAACCATGTGGCATTTTTTGGGGTAACCAGTCATCTTAGTTGGTTCTTCTTTCATCCCGACCGTCCCCCCTGTATTACCATTTTTCGTATTACCATTCTGTGAATTATAGTGTTTAATAGTTCCCAATAGTACAAGCTACATAGATATAGTACAGTATGTCAACTCTATAGAGAAAACCCCTCGCTAAAGGGGTTTTATGAAGGCAGGATTACTTGGTACGCCCGGCGAGATTCGAACTCACGACCTCTTGCTCCGGAGGCAAGCGCTCTATCCAGCTGAGCTACGGGCGCAAATGGTCAAACAATTTACTACTTCCTTAGGATATTAAACGCTCAGCTGCCTCAACAGTATTCTCAACCAGCATGGCAATGGTCATAGGGCCCACTCCTCCGGGAACGGGCGTTATTGCTGATGCTTTATCCATAACGGATTCGTAATCCACATCACCTGAAAGTTTGTATCCCTTTTCAGAATTGTCTTCCACTCTGTTGATACCCACATCTATGATCACCGTTCCGTCGCTAATCATATCACCCTTAATGAGGCTCGGCATGCCCAAAGCAGCAATGACAATATCCGCCTGACGGGTATAATTAGCGATATCAGGTGTCCTGGAGTGACAAACAGTCACAGTTGCGTTACCCGTATCATTTTTGGCACTAAGCATGAGGGCCATTGGTCGGCCGACAATATTACTCCTGCCAACAATAACAGCATGTTTACCACTGGTCTCAATATTATAAAACTGGAGTATTCGTAAAATCCCTTTAGGGGTGCAAGGAATAAACCGGGGATTACCCGCTGCTAAAAGTCCAATGTTCTCTGGATGAAAACCGTCCACGTCCTTATCCGGCCTTACGGATCGTAAAACGGAATCAGAATCAATTCCCTTTGGTAACGGTAGCTGAATTAGAATACCATGGAAACGGTCGTCACCATTTAGATCATTTATGAGAGTCAAGACGTCACTTTCTGACGAATCATCTCCCATTCTAAAAGTTTCTCCCAAAAGACCCATATTTTCGAATCTGCGCCTTTTATTTCGTACATAAACCTGAGAAGCGGGATCATCACCTACCAGAACTGCTGCAAGGCCCGGTGTGATCTTTTCGCTGGTAAGGCGATCTATACTTGAACTCAAATCATCGTATACCGCTGATGCGACTTCTTTTCCTGAGAGGATTTTTGTTTCAGTCATAATCTTAAACTACAATCTTCACCTCATGTCATTAATTGAAAGGTGATATTAAAAAAAAGAGAGAAAACCGGTAATTAGGAAATAGCCCTAGTTGAGAACAAGAGATTCATCTATGAACTCAACCAATGAAGAAGCCTTCTCTTCAACTTCGCTGACGATTTGATTTCGCTGACGTTTCTCAGCAAAATAATCGTCCGTCACACTCATTGCCGCAAGAATAGCAATTCTTGTGGTGGATTGAGAAGACGGCAGTTCTTTTTCTATTTCACGCATTTTCTGATCTACATACTGAGCTACATCTGCGATATAAGTTTCATCCGCCTGTGCCTTTACAGTGTACTCGTGACCAAAAATTGAGACACGGGCCAAATTATCCTGATCATCAGTCATAACGCCTCCTAGCTAATCAGCACCTTCAGTTTCTTCAATGAGGTTAATAATTTTCTGGATCTGATCCCGGATAGCTTTCTTTTCTTTAGATGAGACGCCACCACCATCAGAGCTACTGCCTGATGTTTTCTTAAGACGTTGAAGCTCATCGACAGCGTCTTTTATCTTGTGTTCAAGTGATGTCAAATTGGGAAGGACAGTATCCATCTCACCGTAATTTAGCATTGACTTGTGATGAAGTCTCTGAAATAATTTTCTCCATGATCGTATCAACTTCGTCATCTTGTAGTGTTCTATCATCGGAACGGAAAGAAAGTGAAAAAGTGACGCCTTGCATACCCGATTCTATCTGATCACCCCCGTACAGATCATAAAGCTTTGCTGCAAGCAAAAGATCTGTCCCATTTTCCTGAATTATCGATTCCAACTCCCCAATAGTGACAGTGGAGGGAACGCTTAGAGATAGATCGCGATCAATACTGGGAAACTGTGGCAGTTTACTGAACTGTACCGCCTCAATGGTGCTGTTGAACAGTTCAAGATTCAGGTTAACAGAGACAACTGGTAAACCAATATCATAGTACCCAAGAATATCATTATTAACTAATCCAATGTCAGCTAGCCAACCTGATGAAGTTTCCCATCGCATCCCATATGAGAAAACAGAACTGTTCTCCAATTCAGTAAAGGATCCATCAAATCCAAATCTTTGTACAAGATCGCAGACTACTCCCTTTAGAAGGTAGAAATCATTTTTATGTTGGTCTTGACGCCACCCCTTTGATACCCTGTCACCACAAGCCACACCAGAGAATTGTGGCGATTCAGCCCACTTCTTTTCCTCGGCCTGAAAAACATTTCCGTATTCAAATAGAGAAAGATCGTTTTCACCCCGACGTAGATTGTAATTAACGGCGCCCAGCAATCCGGGAAGAAGCGACGGCCGCATGACGGACATTTCCCGGCTCAGCGGATTTGCAACAGGCAACGGCTTTAATTCTGAAAGAGTTTGAGCATCCTGTTCACTCAACAGACTGTTTGTCATCACTTCGTTAAATCCCATTCCTGAAAAATAATCTCTCAGTTCGTCAACTGTTCTCTCTTCATCCGGTAGGATAGTAGTTACATCACCTACATAAGTCGTTTTTGATTCGATTTTGTCAAAACCGTACACACGTGCCAGCTCTTCGCACAGATCAATTTCACGCTCCAGATCGGGCCTGAATGAAGGAATAACGCATTCATATTGATCATTCTTCTTTTTATGACCTATTCCAAGTCCATCCAAGGTTGAACGGATGAATTTGTCATCAAATGCAACACCGATTGAAGATTCTGCTCTTTTTCGATTGAGTAAAACATTTTTCGGTTTTATTACTTTTGGATAACAGTCCACCACCCCCGCGCAGATTTCACCACCTGCTATTTGGGTGATCAGTTGTGCCGTCCGATCAAGAACAACAGTTACATCATCGTAATCGGCTCCTCTTTCAAAACGCCTGGATGCCTCACTGGAAAGGTTCAGTTTTTTCGCACCTTTCCTGATTGTGACTGGATCAAAGTAAGCGCATTCAATAAGAACATCGGTAGTTTTTTCGGTCACTTCTGTATTTTCGCCGCCCATAATACCGGCGAGGCCAACAGGTTTTTTCGAGTCACATATTAATAGATGATCACTGCTCAGTTTCCTATTCTCCCCGTCTAGCGTTACCATTTTTTCATTTTTCTTGGCGCTTCTGACAATAATTGTCTCTCCTTCAACCAATCCCAGATCGAACGTATGAAGGGGATGGCCCAGCTCCAGGAGAACATAGTTGGATATATCCACAACAGAATTAATAGACCGGATGCCACACAGCTCCAGTCTTTGAACCATCCAGTCAGGCGAGGCACCAACTTTAACTCCTTTCACAACCCGGGCAGAATAACGGGGAGAGCCTTTCTCATCCTCGATTATAATGGTTACTGCATCTTCAACTAGCTGGTCAGATTCAGACAAGGATATATCAGTTTGTTTAAGCTTTGCATCTGTTAATAGGGCTATCTCCCTCGCCACGCCGAAATGGGACATACAGTCGGGACGATTGGGTGTAAGTTCAATGTCAAGAGTATCACCGTTCTCACCTACGGTAGACTCCAGTCCTGCACCTGTCAGAAGATCTGCTAATTCCTGGGGCGCCAGTTTGAAGCTGACGAAATCTTTGAGCCAGTCCATAGAGACAATCATGCAAATTGCCTCAGAAAACGAACATCGCCATTGAAATAAAGCCGAATATCATCAATGCCGTGCTTAAGGATGGCAAGTCTTTCTATTCCCATTCCCCAGGCATATCCAGACCATTTTACGGGATCATATCCGACCATTTCCAGAACGGCCGGATCAACCATGCCGCAACCTAGGATCTCTAGCCACCCCGTTTTTTTGCACATAGAACACCCATCGCCGCAGCACATGAGGCAGGTGATATCCACTTCAGCACTCGGTTCAGTGAACGGAAAGAAGCTGGGCCTGAAACGAGCTTTAACCTCTTCACCAAAAAAATGACGGCAAAAATACTCCAACGTCCCTTTCATTTCAGCCAGAGATACATTCTCAGCCACGTAGAGTCCTTCCACCTGATGGAACAGGCAGTAGCTCCGGATGCTGATCGCCTCGTTCCGGTAAACTCTACCGGGGCAGATCACGCGCACAGGCGGTTCCTGGTTCTCCATCACGTGGATCTGTGTATTGGAAGTGTGAGTCCTCAACACGTCATTATCAGTGATGTAAAATGTGTCCTGCATATCCCGGGCAGGATGGTGCTTCGGTATATTCAACGCTTCAAAGTTGTGGTAATCATCATCGATTTCTGGTCCATATGCTACAGAGAATCCTATGGCCTGAAATATTTGCTTCACTTCCCGCATGGTCTTCGTAATGGGATGGAGTGACCCCATGGTGACCTCATCTCCGGGCAGAGAAAGATCAACAATCTTTTCTGGTGAAGCGGTACCGGTGGAACCAGCATCCTTCATTTTTTCAATTTCCCGGGTCAGCTCGGACTTGAGCTTATTCAACAATTTCCCCATTCCCGGTCGATCACTTTCGGGAACTGAACCCAATTCTGAAAAGAGATCCGCAACTTTCCCCTTGCGGCCAAGATATTCATGCCTCAGCTTCTCAATCACTGTTGTATCTCCAGCAGAAAGTTTTTCAAGAGACTTACTGAAAGTATCGCGAACAGAATCTATTTTGGATGCCAATGACATTATTGAGTTAGGAGTTGCTGAAGTTACTTTTTATCATTTTCAGGATAAAAGAAAATCCGCCAGGTTTCCCGAGCGGATTTGCAAGACAAGACGCCAAATGTCCCGTCAAATATTTAGGTAAAAAATCGACCCGATTTATTCCTTAATACCATATTAATTGGCAGAAGCCTTAACCACTTCAGAAAAAGCTGACGGCTCACGGACCGCCAGATCAGAAAGCATTTTTCTATCCAGTTCAATATTGTGCGATTTAAGACCAGCCATCAATTTGGAATATGAGGTACCGTTCAGTCTGGCAGCGGCATTAATTCTTGTGATCCAGAGCCTTCTGAATTCACCGCGCCTCCTGCGGCGATCCCTGTAGTTGTACAGCATGCCTCTTTCCACAGCCTCCTTGGCTGTTCGAAAAAGACGGCTCCTAGCACCATAGTACCCTCTTGCCTGTTTGAGGATCTTTTTGTGTCGTTTTTTCCGCTGGACAGCGTTTTTTGCTCTGGGCATTTATATATCCTATTTCCCCAGCATCTTCTTGACCCGCTTGGCATCAGCATCGCTTACATCACCACTCTTGCGGAGGGAACGCTTCCTGTCCATGCTTTTCCTTGAAAGCAGATGAGACTTGTTGGCTTTATTTTTTCGTACCTTTCCGCTACCTGTAAGAGAGAATCTTTTTGCTGCCCCTCTTCTCGATTTCATTTTAGGCATAGCAATTTCTCCTATTTGGGCGACATAACAACGGATATCCGCCTGCCTTCAAGATCGCCACGCTTCTCTACCTCAGCAACATCACTCAAGCTATCTTCAATTCGACGAATCAATTGTTCGCCAAGATCCTGCCTTGCCATCTCACGTCCACGATACATGAGTGTTACTTTCACTTTGTTTCCTTCAGAAATAAATTTCTTTATACGATTAACCTTAATTTCCAAATCATGATCACTGATTCGGGGGCGAAATCTAATCTCTTTAACTCGAATAACATGCTGTTTTTTCTTGCTTTCCTGGTCCTTTTTCTTCTGATCATACTTCAGTTTACCATAGTCCATAATTTTACAGACTGGAGGCTCAGTGCCAGAGGCTACCTCAACCAGATCCAATCCGGCTGATCTTGCCGATTCCATCGCTTCACTAATAGAGACAATTCCCATCTGCTCACCAGCCTCACCGATGAGTCTCACTTCCTGCGCCCGAATTCGATCATTTACTTTTATCTTTTCTACTTTTGCGATTGTTCTTTTCTCCTTTTTTTATTGATTTCATTGTCAAGTTGTTCAATCAGTTGAGCTACTTTCATTTGCCCCAAATCACCTTCAAAGCGGCGCCTGACAGAAACTTCACCCGCTTCAGCCTCGCGGGCGCCAACGATAAGCATCACATTAACTTTATTCATTTCGGCATTCCTAATCTTTGCACCTACCTTGTCAGCCCTGTCATCGAGTTCAGCCCGTATACCTGCAGACTTCAGCTGGTTTAGCAAATCTCTGCCGTAATCTTCGAATTTGTCTGAAATAGTAAGGATGGCAACCTGAGTGGGTGCCAGCCAAAGGGGGAAATTTCCGCCACAGTGCTCCAAATAAACTCCCAAGAAACGTTCAATTGATCCCAGGATAGCTCGGTGTATCATAACGGGCCTCTCATAAGAACCGTCTTTCGCTACATACTCAAGTTCAAATCTTTCAGGCAAATTGAAGTCGAGCTGAATAGTACTTAGTTGATGATATCTACCCAGCGCATCTCTTGCCTGAAAATCGATTTTCGGACCATAAAAAGCTCCCTCCCCTTCTACTATACTGAAATCCATCTTATGTTCTATTAGGGAAGTTTCCAGCATCGCTTCAGATTTTTCCCAGAGTTTTTTGGCACCCAGCGCCTTCTCAGGCCGTGTACTCAATTCAACTTTGATTGATTCAAACCCAAATGTCTCAAACACGATATTGACCATTCGTATCAAATCGCTGATTTCATCCCCAATCTGATCCAGGGTACAAAAAATATGTGCATCATCCTGACTGAAGCTTCGGACTCGCGTGAGACCAGATATAACACCGGCACGCTCGAACCTATGAAGCCGGCCGAAGTCGGCGATTCGGAGCGGTAAGTCTCTGTAGGAATGCAAATCTGATTTGTAGATTACCGTATGTCCAGGACAGTTCATCGGTTTAAGACTGAATTCCCGTTCACCAATCTTCATGTGGTAAAGATATTCCCTGAATAGATCCCAGTGGCCTGACTGCTTCCACAGTTCAATATCATATACCTGGGGAGTAATCACTTCATCATATCCAAAGTCCTTATACAGTTCCCTGATAAAGTTTTCCAGCTCTTTATATAATACTGCACCTTTTGGCATAAAGAATGGACTGCCTGGAGAAAGCTGATCGAAAAAAAATAATTCCAGTTCCTTTCCTAGTTTTCGATGGTCCCGTTCCTTTGCTTCTTCAACCTGCTTAAGATAGGTGTCGAGCTCTTTTTTGCTGTAAAATGCCGTGCCGTAAATACGCTGAAGCATTTTATTTTTTTCGTCACCACGCCAGTAGGCACCTGCTGTATTCAGAAGTTTGAAATGCTTTATCATCCCCGTAGTGGCCAGATGAGGACCTCGGCAAAGATCAACAAAATCACCTTGTGTGTAGGTGGAAATCACCTCATCATCATCGAACTCATCAATCATTTCAATCTTGTAAGACTCTTTCCTTGCCTTAAAAAACTTTTTCGCTTCCTTGACTCCAACCTCTTTTCTTCCCACGCTATAGTTCGCAACGGAATGTTCTCTCATTCCGTTCTCAATTTTCTCTAGGTCTTCATCACTGAAGGGGGTTTCAACATCAAAATCATAATAAAAACGATTCTCAATAGCCGGCCCTATAGTCATTTGCGCATCAGGAAAATAGTCTTTTACAGACTGAGCCATAAGATGCGCCGCGCTATGTAGCAAAAGCGAGTGGCCTTCTTTAGAATCAGCATAGACCGGCGACAGCTCAGCATCAGATTCCACGCTCCTGTTCCAATCCCACAACTGGCCGTTCACCTTCGCGGCAACGGCGTTGTCAGCGAGAGAAGAATCTATGTCCTGGAGAATGGAAGATACAGATGTATCAGAAGGATAGGTCCGTGAATCGTATCCCGTAACCTTTACGGTGATCTCTTTCGTACTCATAAATATTCAGCATGGTAATTATCATTCCGTGGGCGATACTGGACTTGAACCAGTGACCTCTGCCATGTCAAGGCAGCACTCTAACCAGCTGAGCTAATCGCCCCGGGGATGGCGAATTTAGAATGACCCTTTTCGGAAACAAAATCAATAACAGGAAGAACAAAATCTTCAATTCATGGACGGATCCAGTGTGGAACCGTAAGCGTACTGATCAGCGACAACTTCTATTGCTTTTAATACTACAGGGTCATCATCAAATGATGACTCTATACGCATTCCAATGCCTCCAACCGCCCAAGACATATCCCTCTCAAGCATGACACGGATATGATCTAATTCCTCGTTAAACAGGTCATCCATGTCTTGCTCATAATGTTTGCGCAAAACAGACAGCGAATGCTCGATCCGTTTATCAGTCTCCGATTCTTCTTTCAGCATCTCTTCCAGCTTGGCCAGCTCCTTTTCTCCTTCAGATTTCAGATCAAGATTTTTCAAAGAGATGAAAGATCGGAATTCTTCAACTATATTATCGGTGATTTCAATATTTCCTGTAAGCTGATGAACTTTGTGATATTTGCTGCTGAATTCAAAAAATAAGCCTTTGCGCCAACACTCCCTCGTTAACAGTGGTGTTCTTTCCTGTTCCACCTTAAAATCTGGTGTTATGCCGCCATTTGAAATAACGCGCCTTCCGTTAACAGTGGCAAATACAGAGTCACTCCCTTCTGCATCAGCAGCCACATCGCCTCGTAGGTAACCGGGCTTTTGAATTAAGCGCCCCGACGGAATGTAATATTTTGCAGTGGTCATTTTCAGGGTTCGCGCTTCATCTAGCTGATAAGCGGTTTGGACAAGCCCCTTGCCAAATGAGTTGGTCCCCACCACAATTCCTCTGTCAAGGTCCTGGATAGCCCCGGCCACGATCTCGCTGGCAGAGGCACTGCCGCCGTCAATCAGAACCGCCAGACGGATAGATGTATCGACAATAGGTTTATTCTGGGAAGTGAATGTCCGATTAGATTCATTCGATCGACCGGACATGGAAACCACCTCAATTCCTTTTTCCACCAGCATGTCCAATATCTGAACAGCCGCATCCATAAGACCACCAGGATTCCCTCGCAGATCAAGTATAATTCTTTCTACCCCCTGATTGTCGAGGCTTCTAAGAGCCTGTCTCATTTCACCCGATGAATTTCTCGAAAAGCGATTCAGTCTAATATAACCTGTTTTGTCGTTTATCATTCCCGAGTAACTGACATCTTTTACAGTGATAGTACTGCGTGTTAGAACAAAGTCAATATCCTCTTCTCCCCACCGTCGAATGGTAAGCGTCACTTTGGTATTTTTTGGACCACGGATATTATCTGCGGCGTGATCCAGAGACATTTCCGAAGTAAATTCACCGTCCACGGCAATGATCTTGTCACCAGTAATGATGCCTGCTCTCTGAGCTGGGGAATCGTCAATGGGAGCAATGACGGTGAGAGAGTCATTACGAACACCCAGTTGAATACCTACACCACCGTAGTTTCCCCTGGTTAACAAATTAAGCTGGTGACGGTCTTCTTCTTCAAGATAGACCGAATAGGGATCCAGTTCCGAAAGCATACCGTCAATTCCGGCGGTGGCCAGTTTTTTCGGATCGATCTGATCGGCGTAATCGGTCATCACTCTTTTGTAAACTTCGTACACCATCCGCCAATTTGATGATATATCCCGGTACAGATCGGACCTGCCGATGGAAATAACAGTAACCAGTAATACTGATATAAATAAAGTTCTCTTGCTTGATCGACCGATTTTCATGAAATAATTCTCAATACCTGAGATGAGATTTCTTTTTCCAATTCTTCTATTTGGTTTTGACCATCAAGAATAATATACCTGTCGGATTCTTGTTCCGCAAGTGTTAGGAAACCGTTTCTCACTTTTTCCAAAAAATTTACGCCTGTCGCTTCAATTCTGTCTCTTTGGCGGTCACCAAGTCGGGAAAGTGCCACATCAACAGGTAGATCAAACAAAAAAGTCCTGTCAGGAATGGCCAGTTCAAAAGCAAGGCGGTTGATCTGCCTGAGCCACTCCTGAGGCAAGTCCCTGCCGAAACCCTGATAAGCCAATGTTGAATCGATATATCTGTCGCAAAGAATGATAGTTCCTTTTTCAAGATGCGGAATGATCACTTCTTTAAGCAGCTGCGATCTGCTTGCTGCCAGTAGGAGGGCTTCATTTTCGGGAGCCATCGATGAATTGTCGGGGTTAAGAAGCACCTTGCGAATATCTTCTGAAATGGGTGTACCACCGGGCTCCCGTAATAGCAATGATGCATTCCCTTCTTCCTCTAATCTTCGTTCAAGTCTCCGAGCCTGAGTACTCTTCCCACATCCGTCGATACCTTCAAAAGTAATGAAAAGACCCCTGCTCATCGGGTGGCCTCTTCATCAAAATGGACACTGTCTGAATCTTTACCGATCAGCACGGTAACTTCTCCCTTCACCTTCTTCCCATCAAAATGTTGTGCACCGTTTGAAAGACGGCCGCGCCAGATTTCTTCATGGAGTTTTGTTATTTCCCGGCAAACAGCAACGGGTCTATCACCAAAAGAGTCGAAACAATCCTTCAGTGTACGTCCCACTCGCTCAGGTGACTCAAAAAGGATGATGGTCCTCTCTTCCTCGCTAAGCACATTAAGGCGCGTTTTTCTCCCTTTTTTCTTAGGGAGGAAACCTTCGAAAACAAAACGGTCTGTGGGCAGACCCGATGCAACAAGTCCCGCAAGAACAGCCGAAGCACCGGGAATGGGTACAACAGCGATCCCCTCAGAAATGCATGCCCGCACAAGTTTATACCCCGGGTCACTTACGGTCGGGGTTCCAGCATCAGAGACAAGGGCCACATCATCACCGCCAGATAGAGTGTTAAGTATCTTCGGAATTCTCCTGTCTCGGTTGTGTTCGTTATAGCTTAGCAATGGTTGAGAAATTTCGTAGTGCTTCAGCAATTTTACAGTCCGGCGAGTATCTTCAGCCAGGACAAGGCTCACACCTCCGAGAGTCTCAACTCCCCGGTGTGAAAAATCAGAAAGATTACCGATGGGAGTGCTGACAAGGTAAAGAGTGCCGATAGTAACTGTCCGTCAGTTAATAATTGCGTCGAGGCTTTTCCGGATGATATCTATTCCGTAATCAATCTCGTCAGTAGATATATTCAACGGTGGCCGGAAGCGAATTGCATTGTCCCCGCTGCCTAGAATTAAAGTGCCGTTTTGAATAATCTGATCTAGAAGCTTATCCCGGGTTTCGGAATTGGGAAGATCGAAAGCACACATGAGACCGGCGCCGCGGGCATTTGAAACAAGATCAGCATAGTCATCCTGGAGTACTAAAAGTTGATTGTGCAAATATTCGCCTGTTTTATCGGCAGCATCAATCAGATTTTCTTCTTGAATTATGCTCAGGTAAATGGTGAGCCGAACCATGTCAGTCAGGTTGCCACCCCAGGTAGAATTGATCCTGCTGGATTCCTTGAAAACATGATTCTCCACCTCGTCCAGCCTGGATGTGGAAACAAAACCGCAAACCTGTGATTTCTTCCCAAAACCCATAAGATCCGGCGCCACATTATGATTTTGCCACGCCCACCATTTTCCTGTAATTCCCATACCTGACTGTACTTCATCATAAACTAGCATAATTTCATTCTCGTCACAAATCTGTCGCAACGCTTGGAAAAATTCCGTCCGAAAGTGGTGATCTCCCCCTTCTCCTTGAATAGGTTCAATAATAAGTGCGGCAAGATCATTTCCGTGTTCACCAATGGCACATTTAATCTGGTCAAGAGCCTCCATTTCTAACGCCATGACCTCAGCAAGGTTGTCATCATTCAAAGGAAATTTCACAGCTGGATTGACGATCCGCGGCCAATCAAATTTTGGGAAATGGACTGTTTTCCGCGGATCGGAAGTGTTGGTGAGAGATATGGTATATCCGGTACGTCCGTGAAAGCAGTCGTTAAAATGGATTACTTTTGATCCCATCTCTTGAGCTGAGCCGTTTTTCTGAAAGTTTTTCCTCACCTTCCAGTCAAAACTCGCTTTGAGCGCATTTTCAATAGCAAGGGCACCACCTTCTATAAAAAACCCGTACTTGAAAATATCAGGCATGGTAATGGTGAAAAAGGATTCCACAAACTGTGCCAGTTGGGCGGTGTAGATGTCTGAATTGGTCGGCTTGTTCATAGCGGCGATGGCTAGCTCATCTTTGTGTTCCAGTAGCTTGGGATGATTGTATCCAATCGGGATAGAGGCAAACATGGTAAAAAGATCAAGATATTCCCGGCCATCCCTACCGTCAACGAGCCATGAGCCGTGGCTCAGCTCCAGATCAACAACTGGTTCAAAGCCATCTGTCAAAATATGATTGCTTAGGGTTTTCCTTACATTGGCTGCTTCAACTGTTATCATTCAAACGTCCTTTCTCAATTTGAACTTTCATCACCAAATCTAATGCCCTGAGCAAGAGGAAGTTCATTGCTCCAGTTAATTGTATTTGTCTGCCGACGCATGTACGCTTTCCACGCATCGGATCCGGATTCCCGTCCACCACCGGTTTCCTTCTCTCCGCCAAATGCACCACCTATCTCAGCCCCTGAAGTACCAATGTTCACATTGGCAATGCCGCAATCGCTTCCTCTGTGAGATAGAAATTTTTCCGCACTCTTTAAGTTAGTTGTGAATATAGAGCTGGAAAGCCCCTGAGGAACATCATTATGCTCATTCAAAGCATCTTCAAGATCACCAAATGGAATTAAATACAATATAGGAGCAAAGGTCTCTTCCTTTACCGTATCATAGCTGTTTTTTGCTTTAACAAGTGTAGGTTGAACAAAATTACCTTTGCCCTCCAAAACCTTTCCTCCATATAAAACTTCTCCTCCCTCATCACATACTCTTTTGATAGCGTCCAGGTATTCATTTACAGCACTCTCATTTACAAGGGGTCCCATGAGGGTCGATTCATCCAATGGGTTTCCGATTGTCACTTGGCTGTAAGTCTCCACAAGTTTTGCGCTAATTTCATCAAAGCTCTTTTCAGGAATAAATACTCTACGGGTTGAGGTGCATCTCTGGCCGGCCGTTCCTACAGCACCAAAAAGAACAGACGATATGGCCAAGTTAAGATCAGCCGAATCATCAATAATAATTCCGTTATTGCCACCCAGTTCCAAAATGGTTTTTCCCAACCGTTTACCAACAATACCACCAATCCGTTTACCCATGGCTGTGGAGCCTGTAAATGAGATAAGTGGAATTCGTTTATCAGAAACCAGCCTCTCACCTATTGTTCGGCCAGGACCGATAACAAGTGAAAAAACTGGCGGATAACCTCCTTCCTCAAGAACTTGGTTACACAAGTTTTGAACCGCTATAGCACTCAATGGAACAGACGAGGACGGTTTCCAAATAACTG
>SCKS01000099.1 GCA_004124465.1 Fidelibacterota bacterium | reverse complement strand
AAAGATATCTAGATGGGAAAGTTTGGTCGTTCTTGGATAAACAGAGGCCCATTGGTTTCTTTAAACAATCATTTGATACTGGATTTTATGAAATCTGTTACGGGTTTAAATCTTAAAAAAAATTCTTTTTCGTCATGAGAAGTAACACGAAATGAAGCAGCACCGGAATGCCCACCACCACCCATATAACACCCATCAAACGCTTTTTTAATGGGGTCTTCCACCTGTCGCAAATCAAATCCATCATATTCGGTTGACCTTCGAAGTTTTATAAAAATACAATCTTTCCCTTCAGCGTTTTTACCGTTATAACAAACCACCCCGACCTTTCCTGCTTCTTCAGGGATATGGTTGAGAAGAAATCCTAGAATATCCACAAACCAATCCAAACCGTTGGGTTTACAAGTATTCTCTACCTCTTCGCATGCTGAACTCATAAGATTAAGGAAACCGAAACCATCTTCCTTGTCAATCCTGTCTGTTAAAACGGCCAGGCATTCCTCCTGCTGGCTCGAAAGGTGATCCAGATATTCTCTGATTTTCCCCGGGGTTTCAAATTTGGAGTTTTTATCATCACCCGGACGACCATCTTTCGCTTTTCGCCAACGTGTGTTTTGCGTCAACTCCCCCCCCAGTTTCTTCATCCAGTAATCGAAGTCTTTCTTCAAGAAAATTGCTTTACCGCCAGCGGTATCTCCCAACAAGCCGGTAATGAGTCCAATAAGGATATTTCTTTGACTAAAAGGGTTGACCGTTTCTGGGAATTTTTTAGCCAGGTTTTGAAGTAACTCGCCTATGATCTCTGTTGTTGCATTCGCCTCACGAAAAAGCTTGATTCCACCTTCGGTCACCGCCTCGCTGTCCGCGCCAAAATGGTGGTCGATCTCGATTACCTGCACATTTTTTTCAACAAACTCTTCCAATAAAACCGAATAAAAAGGAACCAGTTTAGCGTTTGCTGTATCGCAAATGATGACTGCCTCCATATTATTTCTTAGGTTCTTGATCTCATTTTCAGTCTTGAGTATTCGGATGGAATTATGGTTTAAAATACTTGTGAGGTAGTTTAGATTCTCGTTCAATCCATTGGGAAGAATAATGGTCGCCTGTTTGTCTAACAACCTTAGGAAAAGAGCTAAAGACACCATTGAACCGACTGAATCTGGGTCAATATCACCGCAGAAAAGAAAGTTTTCTTTCTCCCCAATCAATGAAACTGCCCGTTTAATATTACCAACCCAATCCTCATCTATAATAGGCAGTTTTTGAGACACAATTAAAGGATTTCTAGATAGGGACCTATAAGATCAATAGGTCAGAAGATTATAAAGTACGAAGTTGTATAAAAAAGCGAAAACTTAAGTAGAAAGGACCTTACTCCATTTATCAGAAAA
Source organism: Fidelibacterota bacterium (assembly GCA_004124465.1). Classification (GTDB taxonomy): domain Bacteria; phylum Fidelibacterota; class Marinisomatia; order Marinisomatales; family S15-B10; genus UBA2125. The sequence goes on along the minus strand of SCKS01000099.1, from coordinate 3,370 downwards.
AATAAGTTTTTTGTGGTTTGCGAATGAGAATAAGAAACCACCCAAAAAGCCTATATGAGATAATTTGCTAATTTTGACCAGGGTCTTGGTTGAACATATTTTCATAATTATCATCGTCAACATTTCCAGAATCACCCGGTCTTAACCAGTCTGTGTCTTCTAACACTTCATCGTCGTCCATACCTTCTTCCACCAATCCACCTGCTTGGGCAGCTTCTTTAGGTAAGGCCGTTTTACCCACTTTCAAAAGGTCCGTGCTTCCACATGAACAAGCCGACTCACCTATTTCAATCTCGGTATCCTCCAAAAGGATCAGTCTCGTATCACATTCTTGGCAAACGTATTCAACGTGTGTCGCAACAATACCATCGTCTATTAAGTGGTCCCGACACTGACTACAAAATATGCGCATGCTTGGATCGTAATCAGCAATCATATTTTCTACACCACAACTTCGACATTCCATGAATAAGTCATAGGGTATTTTATCGTACATAACTCTAAGTATTTTTGAATAGGGTCTCTTAGGATTTAGTTTCGTCTTTCGACATCCCTTTCATCATTTCAGCCATATTACTCATATCACCCATCTTACTTATATCGACACCCATTTCTGCAAGCTGGCCAGTGAAAGGACATTTACCAGCTTTAGGTGCTCCTTCTTCAGCGACTGGAGCTTCTTCCGTTTCCAACTGTCCCGCCTCAGCCATAATCATCCAGTGCAGAGAATCAATTTGCTCATTTTTTTCAGAGGCATATTTTTCAACTGCCTGACGTGTTTGCTTATTGGTTACATGCGGGATCGCTTCCTTGTATTTTTCCAGAGCCTGCTTCTCAAACTCAACCGCTAACTTAAGCGCGTCAACTGCATGGGACATATCTTTTCTCCTGCTAAAAGTTTGTTCAATCTATATGGTTTTTGTCCTAAAAATATACCAAAAGACTGCTTGCTGTACAAGGAAATGACCGCATAATGCAATCGCAAAACCAATCCCTTGAATTTTAAGGTCTCCTAATACTCCGCTTATTTCCGCAAACATGACGGTTTACAAATTTCTTTTCTAACTTTATAAACGTATTATGACCGAAATCAGGGAAGGAAATTTACCCTATGAACAAGAACATAACCAAAGACAACTCAGGTTCTCCTAAAAAAAAGTCCTTGCCAGACAAGAGACCGATGGCGATGGGACAATGTCCAAAGTCTGCTCCACGCGCAAGCCGATCTTTAAAAGCGAAATGTTGCAATTGGGATGTGGAGGCTGCTTTGCGCATGCTGCAAAATAACCTTGACGACGATATTGCGATGGACTGGAAACAACTCATCGTTTATGGCGAATCTGGCCGCGCAGCCCGAAACTGGAAAGAATATCATCGTATCGTTGCAGAACTTAAAAAGTTGAGACCTGACCAGACACTATGCATCCAGTCTGGGAAACCCGTCTATATCGCCCAAACACACCCCGGTGCACCAAGGGTGATCATCGCCAATAGCAACCTTGTCCCGAGCCATACCACCCAAAAAACGTTCAGCCAACTGGATCTCATGGGACTCACAATGGACGGGCAGATGACCGCTGGAAGCTGGAGCTACACTGGACCACAGGGAATTCTCCAAGGGACTTACGAAGCCTTCAACGCCTGTGCGCGAAGACATTTTAAAACGTCTAGCCTAGCTGGCAAATGGATTTTTACAGCTGGGCTCGGTTACATGGGGGAAGCTCAACCGCTTGCGGGAACTATGAATGAAGCTTGCGTACTCGTGGCTGAGGTCAATGCAGAAGAAGCGCAACAGCAGGTAAACGATGGTTATCTTAATTGGGTCACCGACTCATTAGACCAAGCGCTTGAATGGATGGACAAGGGACTCCGCGAAAAAAAACCCATCAGTGTTTGCATCGTTGGAAATGCAGCAACCGTGGCCAAGGAACTCCTTAAGAGAAAACGTATCCCAGATATTGTCACCGATCAAACTCCAGCCCACAATCTGATGGAATATATCCCGGAAGGAAAAAGCTACAAATGGAATTTATGGTGCCGCGATAAAGACCCTGAAGAATATCTTGAGCTATCTAAAGCCACCATTTTAAAACACGCCCGTGCACTGATGGCACTTCAAAAAGAAGGCGCTGTGGTTTTTGATTATGGCAACCAGCTCCGAGAACAAGCTGAATATTACGGACTACCCATGCGTAAAAAGGATGGGACATTCATTTACCCCGGATTTATCGAAGAATATATCCGTCCTCTTTTTTGTGAAGGCATGGGACCATTTCGCTGGACTGTACTTTCAGGTTTAAAAAAGGACCTGCTGACTATTGACAAGGCCCTGATCAACGCATTTCCAAAAAAACACGCTCTCAAACGATGGATCGAAAAAGCTCAACATCAAGTAGACATTCTTGGACTGCCTACTAGGGTTTGCTGGCTCGGTTATAAGGAACGTGCCAAAATGGGGCTTATAATCAACCAACTTGTAAAGTCTGGGAAGGTGGCTGCACCCATTGCCATTGGACGCGACCACGTTGATTGCGGCAGCATGGCCGCACCATTAAGAGAAACTAAAAATATGCTCGATGGAAGCGACGCCGTAGCCGACTGGCCCTTGCTCAACTTTTCTCTCAATGCGGTTTCTGGCGCAAGTTGGGTCAGTTTCCACCATGGTGGTGGAACGGGCATTGGGAACTCATTACACACGGGGATGGTGATTGTTGCGGATGGTACGCGAGATAAAGAAAGGCGACTGGAACTCGTTTTGACAAATGACCCCGGGTTGGGCATTGCCCGATACGCGGATGCAGGTTATAAGGCGGCCAATAAATTCGCCTCCGCAAACAAAGTCAACCTTCCAAAAAAATAAAAAGCCCTTCGATGGATCTCTCCAAGAACTTTATCCTTCATCTGGTTAAAACCTAAACAATACCCAAAAAAGCACAGGCCTCATAGCAAGCATTACAGTTGATACATAAATCCATATCAATGTGAGCAGCACCCTTCCGGGTACCGCCTGTAATGGCTCCGGTCGGACACGGTTTTATGCATGCACCACAGGCCACACAATCTTCTTCTTTGACTACATATTTGTATAACCCGGTGCAACGCGCGGCATCACAGGTTTGATCTACAATGTGCCGCTCATACTCTGCGCGAAAATATTTAATACCAGTCAACACCGCCTTCACGGCTGTCTCGCCTAAACCACAAAGCGCAGTTACATTAATTTCCTCACAGAGTGATTGGAGTTTATCAAGATCTTCTAATTTACCTCGCCCTTCTGAAATATCATCCAGTTTATTTTTGATCAAAGTCAACCCAATGCGACATGGTGTGCACTTGCCACAGGTTTCTGCTTCGTTAAATCCAACTGAAA
>SCKS01000098.1 GCA_004124465.1 Fidelibacterota bacterium | reverse complement strand
AACTGTTCCGGATACCACAGTTCGAATCCTACAATTCTTGGCTTTAGCCATACCCATCTCTCAGGAACGGGCGCAATCGATTATGGTGACATTTTGGTGGTCCCCATGTCCGGAAAACTTCTTCCGGAACCAGGAGAAGAAACAAAGCCTGAGACTGGTTACAGATCAAGCTTTTCACATTCTTCTGAGAAGGCAAAGCCTGGCTACTACCGTGTCACCCTTGAAGATGATATGATCGAAGCTGAAATGACAGTGACGGAGCGGGTCGGATTTCACAGGTACACATTTACAAAAGAAGGTCTTTCTCACATTCTCATCGATCTTAAGCACGGTCTTGGTGATCGCACTACCGAATCGTGGGTGAAGATCACAAATGATCAAGAAATTGTGGGTATGCGCAGATCTAAAGGTTGGGCAAAGGATCAGGTCATCTTCTTTGTGGCCCAATTTTCCAATTCCTTTGAAGCAACGGGAATATTAAAAGAAGGAAATGTGCTGCAAGATGGGAATGAAAGTGCAGGTCTCAATTTGAAAACATTTGCTTCTTTTAGTCTTCCGGCGAAGTCGCAATTATTAATGAAAGTGGCCATCTCAGCTGTTGACATTGAAGGCGCAAGACAAAATCTTGAAAAAGAACTGCCGGGTTGGGATTTTGACAAAACAAGACGATCAGCCAACACGCGGTGGGAAGAAATGTTATCAGTTATTTCCGTTAAGGGTGGTACTGATAATGAAAAGACTAATTTCTATACTGCCCTCTACCACAGCCTCATTGCTCCAAACGTATTCAATGATGTAGATGGAAGATATCGCGGTGCAGATTTGGACATCCATCAACTTCCGCCCAACAGATCAATGTATACCGTGTTTTCACTCTGGGATACGTTTCGCGCCGCTCATCCCCTGTTTGTTCTCTTATATCCGGATATTGCTACTGAACTGGTCAGAACACTTCTTGTAAAGTATGAAGAGGGTGACCTCCTCCCTGTCTGGGAACTGGCCGGCAACGAAACAGGAACCATGATCGGTTATCATTCAATTCCGGTCATCGCTGATGCGTACGCTAAAGGTTTGACCAATTTTGATGTGGAAGCCGCTTTTGACGCAATGAAGGCAAGTGCTGAGGCCAATCACTTGGGGCTTGAATTCTATAAGAAGAAAGGGTACATACCCATCGATCGTGAGAATGAGGGTGTGTCCAAAACACTGGAATACGCCTATGACGACTGGTGTATTGCCAAGATGGCGGAAAATCTTGACAAGCTGCGTGACCGTGAAAATTATATGCGAAGGGCAATGAATTATCGTCAGGTCTTTGATAGTGAAACAAAGTTCATGCGTGGAAAAAAGGGAGGCCAGTGGGAGCCGTACTTCGATCCTTTTGCTGTAACATCTTCATACACGGAAGCCAACGCGTGGCAGTATACATACTTTGTTCCACACGATATCTCCGGAATGATGGAAATGATGGGTGGCGAAAAAGAATTCATTGATCGATTGGATGACTTGTTCTCAGCTTCAACAGATCTCTCTGGAAGACACCAACCGGATATTACCGGACTCATAGGACAATACGCTCATGGAAACGAACCTAGTCACAATTTTGCTTATCTTTATAACTATGCTGGCAAACCTTGGAAAACTCAAAACATAACCCGTCAGATTATGGATAACCTCTACCACACTGGAAGAGATGGGCTGCCAGGAAATGAGGATTGTGGCCAAATGTCGGCGTGGTATGTTTTCAGTGCCCTTGGATTCTATCCTGTCACCCCGGGAGAAGATATTTATGTCTTAGGTACACCCATTTTTGATGAAGCAACCATCCATATGCAAAATGGTAACTCTTTCACAATCCGAGCGGACGGAGTTTCATCAGAGAACCGATATATTCAAAAAGCTTCCTTGGGTGGCACTGCCTTGCATCAGTCATACCTGTCACACAGTACTATTACAGCCGGGGGCACCCTGGATCTGAAAATGGGTGATAGACCTAATCAAAATTGGGCCACTGATCGTTCTCAGCGACCCGTGTCAGCAATGAATCTGGACATTGTTGCGAATCCCGTTTTTGACTATAAAGAACGGGGATTTCTTGACACAATGACAGTCTCCATTTCAACGCCTACTCCTGGAGTGACCATCCACTATACCATCGATGGTTCAAAACCCTCTGTAACATCGCCTATTTACAAAACTCCTATCCGACTCAACAAAACAACACAAGTCCAGGCCCTAGCCGTCAAACCTGAATATTTGCCAAGCTATATTGAAAACGTCACTTTTACACAGATACCTTACAAAGTCTCCGTTGCCTACAAACAACAATACAGCCCTCTTTATACAGCGGGTGGGAATAATGGTCTGTTTGATGGTGTTCGTGGGGCACTTAATGCTTGGGGCTCATGGCAAGGATTTCATGCGGTTGATTTCGATATTGTGATTGATCTAGGAAAATTGAGAAATGTGAATCAAATCAGAACAACATTCCTTCAGAGTTATCCATCATGGATTTGGCTCCCCAAATCGGTCGTCTTCTCTGTGTCAACTGATGGTTCGAACTTCACTTCTCTAGAACGCCAAAATCACAACGTTTCAGTGAAAAGAGATGGATCGTTCACAAAAGATTTTATCCAGTCAATAGGGGGTAAAGATATCCGCTATGTCAAAATTTATGCTGAAAATGTGAAAACTTGTCCTGACTGGCATCCAGGTGCTGGTGGAAAAGCTTGGATATTCGTGGATGAAGTTGTCATTGAATAAAGTAGTGTTTAAACTACTCGATACTTTCCCACTCCTAAAATGAGCTTCATCAGACGAGAATGGACATCTGCCGACGCCGACGATTGGCATAAAGAAGACTGGTTGGCAATAATATTCTCAGTAGTATCCTACATCGCTCTTGTGATAGGAACCGCCCTATCCTTTCTTACCATTACAGTAGGTTTCGTTATCCTTGCTCTCGGTATCGTTTCAGCAGGAATCATGATGTGGATCATTGATCCAAAACTGAGGAAAATTTCTAGTGAATACGAGAAAAAGCAGAAGGACTATCTCCGACAGCTGGAAGATATCCAGAAATGGGAGACTGAAAAATGAATCAGGGATTGGCTGTTGTATTAGGTATGTCCATCGCATATCTAGCCTCATTTATAGGAATGATTTTCGCCTACTTGCATTACAAGAAGAATAAGCGCGAGGATACTTAATTTCATGATGGTAACAGCTATCAGAATTGGAGCACCCATCCTGGGTGTCATCATCCCCGCAATTATACTGTGCCTCTCTTTTTTCCTTACTTACCTACTTATAAAATACTTTGCCAGAAACCAGCAGGAAGATTCAGAGGCATGATCACTTTCCAGTTCCTCGATTGGCTCTGGATCGTGCTTTTTGTGGCGCTGATGATCTTCTTTGGTGTTTATTTCTATCGGATGGGGAAACGATCACAATCCGATTTTTTTCTGGCGGGTAGGGGATTGCCATGGTGGCTACCTGCCTCTTCCGTATATGCCACTCACACAGCTACGGATACCCCGATTTGGGTGGCAGGTGTCGTTTACAAATATGGTTTTGCAGGGCTTTGGTACGCCTTTTTCTCCGCATGGTGTGCCATTAGCGCTTTTGTTTCTACCAGAATATTCAGACGATCTCTCGCTTACAGTCAGGCTGAGTGGCAAGGTCTCCGATTTGGTGGCCTTGGCGCTGAGCTACTACGCGGATGGCTTGCCGGATGGCAGGTGTTTATGAATATGTTCATCCTTGGATGGGTAGGTATCGCCATGGGAAAACTGTGTCAAATGATTTTTGGTTGGGAGATTTGGATAGGCCTATTCGTTTTCACAACACTAGGGGCAATATACGTTCTGTCATCGGGTTATTGGGGCGTGGTCATGGCCGATTTTCAGCAAGGTGTTATTGCTCTTCTCATTATTGTGATCGTATCGATTTGGGGAGTGGTAGCTGCTGGTGGTCCCGATGAAATTATTTCAAAACTTGGATCCTACAACAGTAGCGTTGAATGGGAAGTTCCAAATGACTGGCAAGATCAGCAGGCAATGATCCGTGTTTCCGATGTTGAAACTGGTAAACCTATTGCTCAAAATAGTGAATCATTTCCTATCGCAAGTCGGATTTCTCAAGATGCACAGTCTCGCCTGGAATCACGCGCCACAACCTTAATTAAATCCAAAGAAACAAACACCGGTGAAATCCTTTTTCCAACGAATGTTAATGAACTACAGGCGGGAGAAAAATATACCATTGTTTGGGCCGTTGACGATTCTTACAAGCGTCTGAACGTAGATGCCAGTGTGGACGGCGGTACATCGTGGTCTCGTGTAGCCTCTCATCATTTTAATGGCCAGTCCTGGAGGTTAAACTTTTTCAGCTTCACAGGTATGTTCGAAGGACAATTTCCGGTAGCTTGGTTCATCACCATGATGATCATCGCCCTTATCGGCGGTTTTGGCATGGGAACCTCCATCGATTGGTATCCTGAAGCACAACGTATACAATCGGCAAAAACGGTAAAGGATGCTTCTTACGCCATTTGGGCAGGTTCCGCCCTTGTCCTGATCCGAAATTCCATTTGGGCAGCGGCTATCATTGGATTCTTTGTCTTATATCCTGGCATCGCAAAGAGTGGTGATTATGAGATGGCATGGTACAGGATTGGATTTGAGTATTTGCCGGTGGGACTCGTCGGTTTCCTTTTTGCTGGAGTTCTTGCTATTCACCTTTCCACTGTTTCTACACACCTTAACC
>SCKS01000029.1 GCA_004124465.1 Fidelibacterota bacterium | reverse complement strand
TATGACTGGGCGATCTGGCGGTCTGCGTCTATGCCGTTGTGAGAAAGAAGGATCACAATATCACTTTTTTCTTTCAGCTGATCGATCTGAGACTGCAAGGTGGAACTGAAATCGCTCACAGCCACTTCGTCTTTCACTCGCTTGGGATAAAAAAGGAAGACACCGGGATCAATAACTGATAGTACACCAAACTTGATACCATTTCGCACAATAACAATTTCACGCTTCAAATCTGCCAAATTCGGTTTTTCCAGATTCGTTGAAATAAAAGGCAACGATGAACTCTCCATCAGATCACTAAAAAACTGTGCTCCTTTGAAAAACTCCTGATCACCGAGGCCAATGGCATCGTAAGCCATCATTTCATAGATGCGGAAGGCGATACTGTCTTTCAATGCATTTCGGGTAGGCGAGAGGAAATCTCCAGCATCCAGAAGAAGAGAATTGGGATTGTCCTCGAACCATTCGCGAATATAAAGGACGCGTTTCTCAAGCGATCCGTAAGCCTTATCAGGACAAAGACAGTTCTCCAACGCTCCGTTCGTATTGTTCGTATAAAGAATTGAAATCTCTGTCTCAGCTAAAACAGCAATCGGACAGACCATAAAGGGAATCAGGAATAAGAGTTGATTAAAAAAGGAATGTTTCATCATTCATGAATATCTGTGGAATTGGGCTTTATTTCAAGCGTAATTTTCACGCGATGGATTTATGGGGGAGATTTTTTTCTTCACTTATTTTAAGCAGTACTATCTGTTTCGCCCAACCTATTCATCCAGCTGATTCACTTCTTTACTCCTCGAATACTCCCTTGGTCAGAAAAATGGCCATTTCACCCATCTCACTTTGGCAGCGGCTCAGTTACAGAATTGGTTCTCTAAATTGTCAATTTTATCCCAGCTGCAGCAACTACGGGGCACAGTCCATCGCCCAACATGGCGTGATCCTTGGTAGTGCGTTGGCAGCTGACAGGATTGCCCGGTGCAATCCCATGGCCTATCACTATCACATTAAAGCAAAAGAACCCCTGTTCCACAACGATGGCAGACTATTGAACCACGTACCTATTAAACTGTTCTCAGATACCAAAGGAGAAAAATCACCGGCCCTTGCATCTGTACTTTCAACTGTTGCACCGGGACTTGGCCGTGTTTATGCCAACCGGACCTGGGATGGACTGTTCGGATTATTGACTGTCGCAACCATGGCGAACCTCACCTACAAAAGCCACACAAATAACAGTTCAACTGGAACAGTTGTTTTTGGCGGTCTGACCACTACCTTTTATTTGGGCGAGATCATAGGAGCATACCGGGCAGCTGTCGAAGCCAATAATCGCCCTTGAGAGCAAAGTGAATGTCTGTAAATTTGCTCGCCAATTCTGCCACCGTAGCTCAGTTGGTAGAGCAACGCATTCGTAATGCGTGGGTCGGGGGTTCAAATCCCTCCGGTGGCTCAACCCACCATTAATCTCTAATCAATTCTTCTAAGCATTTCATACTTACTGTTTTGAGATTTGCTATTTTTCTGGTCTCATTGCAATATTTATTAGTGGTATAGATTTTTCGAAATCTTTCAAGCATTTATCGAGATGATTGTGAGCAATAGTCACAGACAAAAGAAATACGGAAATATAGAAATTATACTTGTTAGGCTTTAGCCAGTTCGGAGCAAACCACGAGACTGTGATTCCCAAAACATTTTATATTTCTTCCTTTGCTATAAGCATGAATATATCTGTGATTTTTGTATAAATAACCAGTTTCAGTGAGGAGTGAGGAAAGTGAGCCTATAGAATGTTTTATCCTGTGAACATTTTCAAACTTGAAACGAATGAGATTATACAAATTCTCAGGCAAAGCCGAATCTCCCCTGATTCGTTCCTGAGGAACACTCACAATGAGTGATCCATCCTTTCGCAAAAGAGATTGCAATTTTTTCAGCATACGAGCTGGCTTATCTACATGTTCTAAAACATGAGATAGTAAAACGTGCTGATACTTGCCTTCATTCTCACGGTAGAACCCATTGCCAATATGACGAAAGGTCAACTTCGGATTACGCTTTTGACACCGTTCAATGGATTTTTTCGAGATATCTGCACCGTGAACACGACTTTCACCGAATTCAGACACCAAGACACGTGTAAATTGTCCTGTACTGCACCCCATATCCATGATAAGACCGCTGTTGCAACTTGAATGTATATAACTGACTATATATTCTATTTCCCGCTGCTTGTAGTTGAGTAGTTTTCTGCCGAGCAGAGTTTTGGTGCCAATAATCCTCTGGTAAAAAAGATTATAAGTTGAATTACTGTTTCTTTCAGGCAAGAGGATTAATAAATGTCCAACAGTTCCACTTCAAAAAGCAGGGTAGCATTAGGTGGTATGGGTCCTATCCCTTGAGCACCGTAGCCAAGATCGGAAGGGACAATAAGTTCTCTTTTCCCTCCTACTCGCATGGACAAAACACCTTCATCCCAACCATCGATAACGGATCCCACACCCACAACAAAACCAAAGGGCCTCCCCTTTTTCAAGGAACTGTCGAATTCCTTCCCTTTGTTATCAGTCTGATTCTCATCATAAAGCCATCCCGTATAATGAACGGATACCCTTTGTCCTGCCTGAGGCGAAGTGCCATCTCCCACTACGATATCCACGTACTTCAGCCCCGATTCAGTTTCCATAATCTCTCCTGATTTTTTTCCGCATGCCATGAAGCAAATAACAGATAAAAGAAGTGTCTTTGTTCCTATTTTCATCCTTTAATCCTCACCAAGTTTGGCAAGTGTACAGGTTTTTCTCCTTTTTTGCACTTTCTATTTAGTCCAGTTGGTTTTGGTCAACCTTCGATCTAAATTAATTTGTAATGAGCGGGAACAGACAATTAATGCCTCCCCTGGCTGAGCGTGTCCGACCGGCCTCTTTGCAAGATTTTCTGGGTCAGGAACACCTCACCGGTGAAGGTACTCTATTACAAGAATCCATTGCCGCAGGTAATCTTTTCAGCTGCGTTTTTTGGGGGCCACCGGGAACTGGGAAGACAACACTTGCACAAATCCTTGCTAACAGTTTGGAAGGAGATTTTTTCCAGATGTCGGCTGTTTCATCCGGAGTAAAAGACTTAAGAAAAATCATCGAAACAGCGAAAACTAACCTGGCATTGAAAACTGTTACTTTGTTGTTTATTGATGAGATCCACCGTTTCAATAAAGCTCAGCAGGATGCGCTACTCCACGCTGTGGAAGATGGGACCCTGACTCTCATCGGAGCAACTACTGAGAACCCGTCCTTTGAGGTTATTTCACCCTTGCTCTCCAGGTGCCGTGTCTTGAAGCTAAACAGTTTGGCGGAAGATGTACTTAAATCGATTTTGTTAAATGCAATAAACAGGGATGTGGTTCTTATTAAGCACAATATCTCTTTCAAAGATGGTACACAAGAAAAACTCGTGCTCGCCTCCGGAGGAGATGCCAGAAAAATGCTCAACACACTGGAAGCGGCTGTAACCATGAGTGGAAAAGATGGGAAAACTGTGGTCGTTGACAAAAAGTTGTTGTCCGAAGCACTTCAGTCGAAAAGCCAGATTTATGACAAGGCTGGTGACTACCATTACGACACCATTTCAGCGTTTATCAAATCTGTGAGAGGAAGCGATCCCGACGCCGCTATTTACTGGCTGGCGGTCATGCTGGAGGGAGGCGAAATGCCTGAGTTCATTGCTCGGCGCCTTATAATACTTGCTTCGGAAGATATTGGAAATGCAGATCCCCAAGCCCTCGGTATCGCTACCTCCGGTTTTCAGGCTGTTCACGTCATAGGGATGCCCGAAGCTGCTTTAATCCTTGCCCAAGTCACCACTTATCTTGCCTCTGCTCCCAAATCAAACGCCAGCTATGCGGCTGTAACCGAGGCAATGAATCAAATAAAGGAAGAAGGAACCTCTTCGGTGCCACTTCATTTAAGGAACGCACCGACACCACTCATGAAATCTTTTGATTATGGCAAAGATTACACCTACCCGCACAATCATCCCGACCATTTTACAGATGTGAACTACTTTCCTGAAGAAATGGCACAAACCCCTTTCTACAAGCCGACAAATCAGGGTTACGAAGAATTTATCTCCAAACGTCTCAAGGAACTCTGGCCAAAGCGCCGGAGCTGATTAAAATCCAACCCAAATGAACGTCAGACTGATCCTAACTTGCCTAACTATATCTGTTATCACTGCTCAGTCGGGTGAGCGGCTCCGACTTATCCATGCAGACATTTTAGAAAATGTGACAGATTCGGAAGGAAAAGCAGTTCAGCATCTGCGTGGCAATGTGAAATTCCAAAAAGGGGAGTCCGTTATCTCCTGTGAAAAGGGTTATTATCAGAGCCGTGAAGGTATCGGCTCCTTCACCGGGAATGTTCAAATGGTAAAGAACGAACAGATATTGACGGCTGATTCAATCAGAACAAACTCAAATGATGACATTGTTACCGCTTACGGATCAGTTCATTTACAAGACAGCGAATACGGACTCAAAAGCAGACTACTGACCTACTTTTCAGAGGCTGACAGCGGAATTGCGGAGGGCAATGTTGAGTTTGTTCAAAAAGGCCAAACCATCACCGCCGGAAAAGTTACTTACGTGAAAGAAACAAATGACGCCGCAAGCTACAGAGCGGAAGAGGATGTGATCATCCGCGAGGAGGAAAGAACGGCAACGTGCGGGCTCACCATCTACGATGCACTTTCTGACATATCCAAACTTTTGGACAATCCTGTCGTTATTCAAGAAGGTCAGCAACTAAGCGGAGAGGAAATTCATCTTCGCTATGAAAATGATAAGCTGGCAAAACTGACAATCCCCGGCAGGGCCCACATTGTTTATAAACGGGAAGGAAAAACTAACGGCACTGAAAGTGATGAGTCAATACTTTCTGAATTTCTCGATGACATGACCGGCCAAAGACTGGAGGCTTTTCTGGAAGAAGGGCTTTTGGATTCCGTCCGTCTGCAAGGGATGGCTACAACTTTGTATCATCTTTTCGAGGATTCAGTTTATCAGGGAAAGAATATTGCCAGCGGTGACACCATCACACTTTTGTTCGAAGCTGACTCCACTGAAAAAAGAGATGTTAACTCCATTCATGTTGCTGGTGGTGCAAGAGGTGAATACCATCCGGATTCTTCCGCAGAGAAGATTGAGAATACTATCCTCTATCAGGCGGACACCATTCACTACAGTATTCCCGACCAGCAGACATGGCTTCGCAAAGATGTTGAAATTGACTATATGGACACCGAACTCCGGTCTGGCTACGTAAACGTTCTGTGGGAAGAAAACCTCATGAAAGCGACCGCTGCACCACCGGGAATCGCCATTTCTGATCCTGAAGAAAGGCCAATGTTCACAGAAAAAGGTCGCGAACCCATGAGAGGTGATTCTCTCACATACAATCTTTCAAATGGCCGGGGAAAGGTTCAGCACGGAACAACCAAGATGGAAGACGGTTATTACCGAGGCGATGAAATACGTAACCGTGCAGACAAAATCTTACTTGTTGACAGAGGTATTTATACGACATGTGATCGTATCGAAGATCCTCATTTTCATTTTGGAAGTCGTCGTATGAAAATGATCATGAATGATCTCATCATTGCAAGACCTATCATTCTCTACCTGGGCGGCATTCCACTTTTTGGATTGCCATTCGCCGTCTTCCCCGACCAGAGCGGCAAGCGTCATTCAGGATGGATCATGCCGTCCTATGGCCAGAACGCGGCGCAAGGAAGATATCTGAGAGGATTGGGCTATTTTTGGGCGGCAAACGAATTTCTGAACAGTCAGTTCACATTGGACTTTTATGATAAAGAGGGGGTGGTATTTCATAATTCTAACCGGTACTTTCGAAGATACAAGTACAGCGGAAGCTTCAGCTTCCGTTACAACAGGACGGTTGCAACTGACGACATTGCCGATTTTTTTTCAAACCCAGGTGCGGTGAGGTGGTCCGGCTCCTGGAGTCATGCCCAGATGCTCCGCGGCAATCAAACACTGAACGTCAACGGGCGTTACTATTCAGATAGTCAGTTTAACCAAAAGTTGGGAATCCACCGCGACACACGTCTCAACCAAAATGCAGTTTCGAACGCCACCTATTCAAAACGATGGCAAAAGTTGAATGCCAGCATTTCCGCAAACCTGTCAGAGACGAAAAACCTCATGGCTAAAAGCAAGATGGATCCTGAATCAATCTATTACGAAAACCCTTCCGGTGTTGGTCGCAAAATCGTGGAAAGCACTACAGTTCTCCCCACACTCAATTTCAGGAAAGGGCAGACCCAGTTGTTCGGGGCATCCGGCTCTGGTATGTACCTTTCTTACAGCAGTACTTTGAAAAACCGTGGTCAGGGATTCTATGAATCAGAAGCGCTGGATGATTCATCCTTCGGCTGGGGAAACAGGCAGACAGAATATGACAATAGCTGGGTCCACAACATGTCTCTCTCAGGATCCTCCCGGCTGTTTAAGTACCTTGCCATAAGACCCAGTCTCTCATTCCGAGAAGAGTGGATCACAAAATATAATGATGCTACAAGCGCTGACAGTCTCGGAAAACCAATTGATGCTCAACAAATCAGCGGTTTCAAAGCCCGCCACACCGGCACCCTGTCCGTAAGCACCAATACAAAATTGTATGGCATACTTCCCGTCAAGATAGGCTCACTGAAAACTATCCGCCACACTGTTACCCCATCTGTGGGTTTTTCTTACCGCCCTGACTACACTGATGACGCTTTTGGTTACATAAAGAACCTGGAAGACGATTCGGGAAACATCTACGCCTTCGATCCTTTCAGCGGAACTCAGATCGGTGCTACGCCAAGTGGTGAACAGAGAAGCATAAACATTTCTGTTAGAAATCTTTTCCAGGCAAAAGTTCAGGATGGCGAAGAAGAACGAAAGATTGACAACCTTCTGACCTGGAACATGAATACAAGCTACAACTTTGCCGCCGATGAATTCAGACTGGCAAAGCTTCGCTCTACTTTTCGGGCTGGCTGGCTGAAGAAACTAAACCTCGATTTTTCCATGAGTCACGATTTCTATGACACCAATACAATCGACGGCCAATCAGTACGAATTAAGGAAATCAAAACCAACAGCTGGGGCCTTCCTACACCCCGAATGACCAATATGAACGCTGCCACGGGCTTTAAAATCTCTGGTAAGCGGCTGGGATGGAGTGACTCTTCTACGGAAACAGATACAACCGGGAATGATACCTCCGCCTTTGCAGATCTTATGGGCAGCGGTATCGCTCGGCCGGACAACCGAAGTCAAGCCCGAAATCCTGGGAACCTGTGGGATCTTAATCTTTCTCTACGTTATGCCGCCAACAGGATGAATCCTCTCAATCCAAAGGATACTTTCTGGATGAATTCGAACCTTACTTTAAATATCTCCAAAGGGTGGAGGATACAATACAATGCCCGGTTCGATCTAATAGAAAAAAACCTTGTGAGCCATGATATAAATGTCCATCGTGATCTGCACTGCTGGGAGATGAATTTTACCTGGACACCTTCAGGCTTCGGGCAAGGATTCTATCTCAGGGTAAATGTAAAATCACCTACGCTTCGTGATTTGAAATTCGAATCAAGAGGTGGCAGATGGAGCGGCCCGGGAATTCCTTAAACCGGTTGCTTTTACCTTGAGGGTTATTCAAATTGATGTTGGTAATCATCATACCTCATTGATTTGAGATCTCAATTTCTAACAATTTTTCTCTTTACGGCATCACTTCTACCTACTGGATTGAAGGGAGGAAATCTGGGCTTATATACCAGCAAAAGCTGGGTGAATCATCGTCAGTACAGTAACCCCATTGGCATAGGTTTTTTAATTACCCGCCCTATTAAACCTCAACTTTCAATGATATTAGACTTTAGCTACAGGCAATTTCAAAAGGAGTATTTTGGAGAACAAGTTCATCGTCACTCTGCATCATTGGTGAAAAAGGAATTAGTTGACAATCTTTCATACACTTATAATGGGTTCATTTGGATTAAGAACGATATCTTTATTTTTCCCACTGCCCTAATCGCAGTAGCTGTTGGAGCTGGTGTTTTAAGTATTGATGGAGAGCTTACCGGAATGGAGTCTGGCCGACAGGTAAGCTATAAAAGTTTGAACAAAATCAGCGGAAGCATTGCAGTAGGTGTTGAATCATTGATTTCTGAAAAACATCTCACTTTCTGGAACTGCTATCTTAATTATCAGTTCTTCTCAGCTTCAGTCAGAGTAGCTGAAATGCCTGATCCTTTTTCCCCTTTTTTCCGCAGTGTTGAAATTCGTTTGGGATTATCTCATATCTTTTGAACTTAGGTGCTGATAAAAGTGATCAACTAAAGATAAATGTTTTGCCCCGAATGCCAATCTGAATTCACCAGTGATGTCTCTTTCTGCAATGACTGTAATGTATCCCTTGTTGAAACACTGCCGGAGCTTGAGACTGTTTCATGGAGTCCGATAAAGGAATATCTTGGATATATCCCAGCAGAGATGGCAAAAGCAGCTTTGTCGGATGAAAATATCCCCAGTTTTATAAAAGGTGACTTTCTATCCACTGCATATGGTATCAAAGCTTGGGATGCGGCAGGGGGCAAGGCTGTTTTATTTGTACCTGAAGAATTTTTTGAAAAAGCAACTTCTATAATCGAAAATTTTTCAGTGAACAACTGATGAGTAAATCTTTCCAAGCTATTAAGGGTACTAAGGATTTGCTTCCTGTTGATACGGCGCGGTGGCGCGAATTCGAAGCTGTTATTCATGACACCATGCAACAGTGGGGTTTCGGCGAGATTAGGACACCCATTTTTGAAAAGACAGAACTTTTCTCCAGGAGTGTGGGCGAAGAGAGCGATATCGTATCCAAACAGATGTATACATTCATCGATCAGAGTGATACAAGCCTGACCTTGCGCCCTGAGCTGACTGCACCAACCATGAGAGCATACATTCAGCACAATATGGATCGGGAAGGAGCCCTAACTAAACTTTACTACATGGACACACTTTTTCGGCAAGAGAGGCCGCAGGCAGGGCGATTGAGACAGTTCAATCAGTTTGGAGCAGAAGCCATCGGCTCTCCCCACCCGGAACAGGATGCAGAAGTGATTGTACTGGCTTGCGCCATTCTTAATAAGCTTGGTGTAGCCAATCCCACAGTGCTCGTCAACACAGTGGGTTCATCTGAGTCGAGAGAACGGTATCGTTCCGAGCTCGTCAATTTTCTCACTCCCCTTAAAAACGAACTCTCGGAGACTAGCCAGAAACGGTTGAAGTCAAACCCTCTCCGCATCCTTGACACGAAAGATAAAAAAGAAGTCGCTCTTCTTTCGGACGCACCTGACATCCTCAACTGCCTCAATTCAGAAGATCTTCACCATTTCGAGAAAGTTCAAGGATTTCTCAACGAACTGGGCATTGCCCACGAATGTAGCAACAAGCTTGTTCGAGGGCTCGACTATTACACAAGAACTACATTCGAAATCACCAGTCCCGATGTGGGTGCCCAGAATGCGCTTTGCGGTGGCGGCCGCTACGACGAACTCATAGAACAACTGGGCGGGAAACCGACACCTGCTGTCGGTTTCGCGGCCGGTATTGAGCGCATTATGCTGGCTCTTGGCGAAAAACAGGATCAGACGACGGAAAAAGTGATGGTATACATTGTCACTGCAAGTGAGAGTGCGGTGGACAGTCTGTTTCGCCTGGCTAACAAGTTAAGACAAAACGGCATTTCAACTTCTTTCGATACATTGAGGCGCAGTGTAAAGGCACAAATGCGAGAAGCGAACCGGCTGGCCGCAACACACGCCGTTATCGTCGGTGACGAGGAGATAGCTGACAGTTCTGCCAAAGTAAAAAATTTCAAGACAGGAGAACAAAATACCATCTCCATGAACGATCTCGTGTCACACCTTAAATCCCTTTAACACCTCAATTCCTTCAGAACATTCTCTTTACCGGATAATCGGTGTTGACTTTGCTCTCGTCCATCGTAATTTTTCGCACGTAAAGGAACCACTATGCCTAATACATCCCTCATAATAGTTGAGTCTCCATCAAAAGCTAGAACCATTGAAAGGTATCTGGGTGGTGAATACCGCGTTCTGGCATGTAACGGCCATGTGAAAGATTTGCCCAAAAAGAATCTTGGTGTAGATATCACCAATAATTTTGCAGTTGAATATGAAATTTTGCCCGACAAAAAAGATATCGTCAAAAAGTTAAAGAAATCCGCCGCCAATGCCCCAACTATCTATATAGCAACAGATCCGGATCGGGAAGGTGAAGCCATTGCCTGGCATGTGGCCTCGGAGCTGAATGGTAAATCGGGAAAAGTGCGCCGCGTTCTCTTCAATGAGATCACAGCTGACGGCGTCCGTACCGGCATGGATAATCCCAGAGAAGTAAACCATAATCTGGTAAATGCTCAACAGGCACGTCGGATCATTGACAGGATTGTTGGATTCAAGGTTTCTGAATTCCTCTGGAAGGTACTTTATAGTGGCCTGAGCGCCGGCCGTGTCCAATCGGTGGCTCTCCGTCTTGTGTGCGAGAGACACGAAGAAATTATCAACTTCAAGCCTGAGGAATACTGGATTCTTGAAGTCGAATTGATGACAAAGGGCGGTGAAACATTCACGGCCCGTCTCCACAAAGTGGGCGGTGAAAATATTGAGCTGAAAAACGAAGTGGTGATCAATGAAATCATTTCGAAACTAGAAAATGAATCCTTCATTATTGATTCAATCAAGAAAAAAGAGGTTCGTCGCAAGCCGTACGCCCCTTTTATTACCAGCACCATTCAGCAAGATGCCGCTACACGTCTGAAATATTCACCTGCCCGAACCATGCGCCTGGCCCAACGCCTTTATGAAGGTGTGGAAATGGAGAGCGGTGAGCCCACAGGGCTTATCACATATATGAGGACAGATTCAACACGTTTGGCTCCCGCTTCTGTTGATGGAGCTCGGCAATTCATCTCTTCACAGTACGGTGAGCAGTATCTTCCTGAAACACCCAACGTGTACGGTCAACAAAAAAAGAATATCCAGGATGCTCATGAAGCGATCCGCCCCGCTGATCCCAACATAACACCCGAAATGGTAAAAGGACATCTTGAAAATGATGAGTTCAAACTATACGATTTGATCTGGCGTCGGTTCATCGCGTGCCAAATGAATCCGTCAATTTTGGATCAAACAACAATTGAAATCAAAGCTGGTGAAGCACAATTCAGAGTCAGTGGTTCAGTGGTAAAGTTTGACGGTTTTCGTAAAGCCTACCCTGCTATGGAGAAGAAGGAAGATCCTCTCCTTCCTTCTGATATTTCAGAAAACGAAGAACTTGATAGAAAGCAGTTCCTCCCGGAGCAGCACTTTACAAAACCACCTCCCTATTATACTGAAAGTTCTCTTATTAAAGAGTTAGATAAGCAGGGAATTGGTCGCCCGAGTACATTTGCTGAAACCCTGTCCCGACTCCACAAGCGACAGTATGTCACCAAAGATAGACAAAAACTGATTCCCACGGAGGCAGGGCTCACAGTAAATAAAGTCCTCATCGAAAATCTGCCTGACATTTTCAATACAGGTTTCACGGCGCGAATGGAAGAGGAACTTGACGAAATTGAATCAGGAGATCAGGACTATATTGAAGTTTTACATAATTTCTACAAACCTTTCCACTCTTCCATGGAATCAGTAGAGGAGCGACGGAAAGAAATAAAAAATTCCCTCATGGAAAAGACTGAAGAGTCCTGTGAGAAATGTGGGAGTCCCATGGTAATCAAATGGAATCGGCGCGGTGAAAAATTTGTCGCCTGCTCAGGCTTCCCTGAGTGTCGCAATGCCAAATCACTCGATGATGATGCAGAACCGGAAACCATTGAAAAACCGTGTCCTAAATGCGGGGGTACGCTTCAGGTAAAACGAGGCAGGTTCGGACGTTATATTGGTTGTGAAAAATATCCGGATTGCCGCCACACTGAATCCATTACCACTGGTATTGCTTGTCCCCGGGATGATTGCGAAGGAGAAATGGTTGAGAAGTCCAGCAGAAAAGGTAAAGTCTTTTTCGGGTGTAGTCGTTACCCGGATTGTGATCACGCATCGTGGTACAAACCGATTCTTCAACCTTGTGAAGCTTGTGACAACCACTACATTGAAGAACGGGTGAATAAAACCAAAGGCAAATTTTATCTTTGTCCCGAATGTAAGACCGAGGCAGAATTTGTTGAAGAAGCTGAAGTATAACATCATCCTCACCACCTTTCTGGCCAGTACATTGCTGGGGCAAACAGACACCGGAAAGGAAACTCTCATCTCGGAGCTTGAAGGAGCCTTAATGGCACCCTGTTGCTGGAGTGGTACTGTAGCCGACCACGGCAACCCGGGTATGGAAGAAAAAATACGCGAACTTGTATCTCAAAATAAAACCAAAGAAGAGATTGTAGATCACTTCGTCGGCATCTATGGCGAGCGGATCCTGGCTATTCCCGTGGCCCGCGGTTTCAATCTCATGGTTTGGCTTGCACCGATGATAGTCCTTGGTCTGGGTACGTTTATACTCGTTAACTATCTGAAATTGCATACGAAGCCACAAGAGACTATCCCCATTGCGGAAGAAAAGGTCCCTTACGATGATCTCATCGAAAAAGAGTTAAAGGAAATGGAGTAGCCAGCCTGATATTCAATACAATTCTCCCTCTCTCTTTTTCCTCAACTGATCAGATATGACTGATTCAAAAATCATGGATAAGCTTGTTTCTCTCTGCAAACGGCGGGGATTCATCTTTCAGAGCTCCGATATTTACGGTGGTCTGGAAGCGACTTACGATTACGGACCTCTCGGCGTTGAGTTGAAAAATAACGTTAAGCAACTGTGGTGGCGGGATGTGGTGACCTCCCGAACAGATGTGGTAGGTATGGATGCCGCTATCTTTATGAATTCGAAAGTGTGGGAGGCATCAGGTCACGTGAGCGAATTCCACGATCCAATGGTGGATTGCAAGAACTGTAAAGCCCGGTTTCGGGCGGACCATATCGACCTGGAGAAAAACTGCCCCACCTGCGGCGTAAA
The DNA here is from genome assembly GCA_004124465.1 of Fidelibacterota bacterium. Taxonomy (GTDB): domain Bacteria; phylum Fidelibacterota; class Marinisomatia; order Marinisomatales; family S15-B10; genus UBA2125. Next base: position 2,320 of record SCKS01000029.1, on the reverse strand, counting down.
AGAATGGACTGACGCAAGGCAATTCAACCTCATGCTAAAGACACATTACGGCCCATCGGAAGATTCTTCATCAGTTGTCTATCTCCGCCCCGAGACTGCCCAGGGCATCTTCGTCAATTTCGCCAATGCCGTTACAACTTCACGGGCGAAACTCCCCTTTGGCATTGCCCAGATCGGGAAAGCTTTTCGAAACGAAATAACCACCGGCAATTTCCTGTTTCGCTCAAGAGAGTTCGAACAGATGGAGATGGAATTTTTTGTGAAACCGGACGAAACATCAGAATGGTTGGAATACTGGAGCAATGCCCGGTTGGATTGGTACAAAAGTCTCGGTGTCACTGAAAAAAAATTGAAGCTTCGCCTCCATGAGGACAATGAACTTGCCCATTATGCCGCTGCCTGTTTTGACGTGGAGTATGAGTTTCCATTTGGCTGGTCTGAACTTGAAGGTATTGCCGATCGCGGTAGTTACGATCTGGATCAGCATGCACAACACAGCGGTAAGAAACTGACGTGGTTCGATTCCAAAACCAATGAACATATTACACCTGCTGTGGTTGAAGCATCGGCAGGTGTAGATAGAACAGTGCTTACAATCCTTGTGGATGCATACCACGAAGAAGAAGTGAAGGGTGAGCAACGGGTGGTCCTTAAACTAAACCCAAAAGTGGCACCAATCACTGTAGCTGTTTTCCCGCTGGTTAACAGGGACGGTATGCCGGAAATCGCTGAAAAGATTATCGATGATCTCAAAGGAGATTTTGCTGCATTCTTTGATGCCGGTGGATCCATTGGTCGCCGCTATCGAAGACAAGACGAAGCAGGCACCCCTTATGGCGTTACTGTGGATTCAGATACGCTGACTGATCAAACGGTTACTGTAAGAGAACGGGATTCCATGGCTCAGGAGAGAGTGGCTATGGATCAGCTCTCGTCCTATTTCCGCGACAAGCTCCGCTGAAACGTGAGTTCCCCCCGGATCTCCGTAATTATCCCAACCTTTAACCGTGCTCACCTCCTGCCAAGAAGTATCGATTCTCTCCTCGGTCAGACCCTTTCTGCTCACTCTGTGGTGATTGTGGATGACGGCTCCACTGACGGTACAGAAAGCCTTGTAAGCGAAAAATATCCAGAGTTAACATATCTGAAGCAGGATAACCTCGGTGTCAGTGCTGCCAGGAATGCCGGCATAGCTGCCACATCCGATGAATGGCTTGCATTTCTCGACTCCGATGACGAATGGATGCCCGAGAAACTCCAGTGCCAAATGGAGGCTCTTGCGGCTGAGCCGGAGATGATGCTGTGCCATACAGATGAGATTTGGATTCGAAACGGCAAGCGCGTAAATCCCATGAAAAAGCATGACAAGCATGGCGGATGGATCTTTGATAAGTGCCTTCCTCTATGCTGCGTTTCACCTTCCAGCGTGATAATTCACCGGTCGGTGTTCGATGAGGTCGGACTCTTTGACCAATCTCTCCCCGTCTGTGAAGATTATGATCTGTGGCTTCGCGTCACCTCAAGTTATCCGGTGCTCTATATCTCTGAAAAACTAGTTGTAAAGCATGGCGGCCACCAGGATCAGCTGTCAGGAAAATATTGGGGAATGGACCGGTTCCGTATTCAGGCCCTGGAAAACATCATCCTGTCTGGCAATCTGAGTGATGAGAATCTCAATGATGCCAAACAAATGTTGCAAGAAAAGACAAAAATTTTCTCCAACGGTGCTCGAAAACGTGGGCGGGCGGCGGAAGCTGAAAAGTGCGAACAAAGAATGGAAGCCGTTCTCGGTTGAACGGTAGGATCAACACGGTGGTGGCGCTGCCCGGTGAGGCGCAACCAATCATTGAGAGGTTCCATCTTTCACTTTTCAAGCATTCTCCTTTTAAAACCTTCCGAGACGCTAAGAAAGAGCGCTGGCTTGTTATCTCCGGTGTAGGAAAGGATTCATCGGCCCAGGCTTGTGCACACCTAGCGGAAGTTTCATTAACCAATGCGAGCACCGCTTGGCTCAATGTGGGTGTTGGGGGTCACAAGTCTCTACCCATAGGCACCTTATTAGCTGCACATAAAATCACAGACGACACCAGCGGACGAACGTGGTACCCACCCATGATTTTTGATCTACCATGCAACTCATCAGAAGTCAGGACATTGAAAAGTGAATCTCACAACTATCCCCATGATGAAATCATCGAAATGGAAGCGGCTGGTTTCTATGAAGCAGCCTCGCACTTCACATCCCATGAGCTGATTCACTGCCTAAAAGTGATATCAGACAACGAAATAAGTCCTAGGTTAAACTACAATACCGTCCCTG
>SCKS01000097.1 GCA_004124465.1 Fidelibacterota bacterium | reverse complement strand
GGCTCGGCGCGAAGCGGTCGGACCGGAGCCGTGGTACCTCGGTGATCGACGCCGAAACGTGTCCGAAATGGACTGCAGCGCAGTTGGCCTCTGCCGGCGCCCGCCGTTCGCGGATGACGAGACGGATCATGGAGTGGGGCGGATCGATTACATTTATGGTCGCAGACACGGGATTGGAAGCCGTTTCGCGAGGAAGAATTGCGTTCGGATTGCTCGCGGCGGCGGGATCGAATACAATCAGGGCCGAAACCGGCGCTCATCCGGTGGACGCCGGCAAAATTCCCAGAGGAGCGCTTTGATGGCCGCCGACACAGCCAATCTGCCGTTCGTCAAGAACGCCTGGACAATCGCCGCCTGGGCCGAGGAATTAGATAACGGGCCGTTGGCCCGCACGATCATGAACCAGCCGATCGTGTTGTTCCGCGATACGGCGGGCAATGTTGGTGCGCTCGAAGACCGTTGCTGCCATCGCGGCGCGCCGTTGCCCCATGGCAAAGTGGTCGAGCAAGGCCTGCAATGCGGCTATCATGGGCTGGTTTACGACACCACGGGCGCCTGTGTGACGGTCCCGGGTCAGAAGAACATTCCGCCCGATGCGCGCGTCACCGCCTATCCAATCGTCGAACGTCATCAGATCATCTGGATCTGGATGGGCGACCCCGCGCGCGCCGATGAAAGCCTGATCCCCGACTGGCATTGGGTCGGCGACGACGGCTGGCGCACGGTGAAAGGCAATGGAGGCAAGCCCCTGCCAGTCGCCTGCAACTACCAGTTTGTCTCGGACAATCTGCTCGATATTTCCCATCTGACCTATGTACATGCATCCTCGATCGGGAATGACGCGATCATGGATTTTCCGATCAAGGCCGAACGGCTGAACAGCGTCATTAAAATGACCCGCATGGTGATGGACCGCCCGCCGGCGCCGTTCTGGGGCCGGGCCGGGAAGTTCGTTTGAAACATGCCTATTATATTACCTGCACTGATTTCATTAAAAATGAAAATGGTGATGTAACGGAAATACATTGCACCTATGACCCAGCCACAAAGGGTGGATGGTCAGATGATGGCAGAAAAGTTCGTGGCACTCTGCATTGGGTGTCCCTACAACATGCCGTTGATGCGGAGGTACGATTGTATAATCATCTATTTAATGTTGAAAATCCGGAAGCAGATGGAGATGATTTTATCCAACATCTTAATCTGGACTCACTCATTATAAATACGCAGGCTAAATTAGAATCCAGTCTTACAGATGCTAAACAAGGCATCAAATACCAATTACTCCGAAATGGGTATTTTTGCTTAGATACAGATTCAACCCCAAAACAGTTGATATTTAATAGAACAGTTGGCCTGCGAGACAGCTGGGGTAAGAAACAGAAGGTATAATTAAAATAGCAACTTCATCATCCTTTTTAAAATACATATTGTAATTTTTTCCCTTCATTTACTAATGGATTCACTATTCAATCTGCATTAATCAACACTCATCATTACACCTCTAATGCTAAAATAAATATTGGACTGCAAGTCTTGAATAAGCGCGAGGATGGCTATCATAATATTCAGTCCATTTTTTTGGAGATAGATTTAGAAGATGCATTAGCGTTTCGTCCCTTGCCATCTTTTCAACTGTCAGTAGAGGGTGTAGATGTTCCTGTTGATGAAAGTAATTTAATTTCCAAAGCCTACCAATTAATCCGTTCAAGGACGGAAAGAGTAGATACAGAATATGCCATCCATCTAATAAAACGAATTCCCATAGGTGGCGGGCTAGGTGGTGGCAGCTCAAACGCAGCCGCAACCTTGAATGCCTTAAATCAACTTTGGAAACTCAATTTTTCCCTACAGGAATTAGAAAAAATGGGCGTAGAATTAGGAGCAGATGTTCCTTTCTTTATCAAGGGAGGTGTCCAATTGGTGGAAGGTATTGGAGATATTTTGACTCCTGTTGATTCTAATCTGCTGGAGGGATATTCATTTTTATTGGTTATACCTCCCATTCATATTTCAACACCCTGGGCTTACAATGCTTTAAATAAAACTTTGCAGCCTAATAAAAGGCTTCCTAAATTTTCGCCCCTTTCAAAGCCAATGAAATGGGAGTTATTTGACAATGATTTCGAACGGGTTATCCGTAAAACATATCCAGAGATTAGCAACATTAAAGAAAAACTGCAAAATGCAGGTGCTTTATATGCCGGTCTGTCGGGGAGTGGCTCGACTGTGTTTGGCGTCTTTGATAACCATCAAAAGGCTGAAGCTTTATCGGAGATTTTTTCTCCATACCAAACCTTTCTTTCCTCTCCCGTTTTTCGTTGCTAATCCAATGTACTTATTTCGTAATCCATTCAAATTTATTTTGGGGGATCGTTCAATGGTAGGACACATGGTTTTGGTCCATGCGATCGGGGTTCGACTCCCTGTCCCCCAGCATATATGAAAGTATTTACTGGCAGATCAAATCCTGAATTGGGAAAAGGAATCGCAGATTATCTGAGCATTCCTTTAGGTCAATTGGATATCCAATCATTTAGTGATGGAGAGATTTCCGTTGCTTTTGAAGAAAATATTCGCAATGAGGACGTTTTCATCATTCAATCTACCAATCCTCCAGCTGAAAATATTCTGGAACTCTTATTGGTTTTGGATGCAGCTAAACGAGCCTCCGCTCAAAATGTAGTGGCAGTAATCCCCTATTTTGGGTATGGTCGGCAAGACAGGAAGGACAGACCACGTGTTCCTATTTCTTCACGACTCATGTTGGATATGATTACAGCTGTAGGAGTGAGTAGAATTATTACAATGGATCTCCATTCAGCACAAATTCAGGGCTTTGCGAATGTTCCTTTTGACCATTTGTATTCACGCATGGTTTTATTGAACAAATTGAAAGGGTTAAACCTGAATGAAGAGTCCGGCGTGGTGTTAGCTCCGGATGTTGGTTCTGCTAAAATGAGTCAATCCTATGCGAAAAAACTAAATATAGGCTTTGCACTTATTGATAAACGGAGACCTAAGCCCAACCAGGCTGAAGTTGCAAACTTGGTGGGTGACCTTAAGGATAAAGACGTCATTATTATTGATGATATGATAGATACTGCCGGCACCTTATGTAATGCTGCTGAAACAGCCATTAATGAAGGTGCAAAATCTGTAATTGCGGTAGCAACCCACCCCGTCTTATCGGGTGGGGCAATTAAAAAACTGAAGAATTCACCTATATCCAAAGTGATAGTATGTGATACCATTAAACTGAATGAAAACCAGGAGTTTGAAAAATTGGAAGTTATTTCCGTTGCAGACATTTTTGGTGAATCCATAAAACGAATCGTGGAGGGAACCTCTTTAAGTTCCATGTTCCGCGATTTCAATTAAATTGTAGGAGTATTAGAAAATGGCAAACGAACATAAAATTGATATTAATAAACGTGAAAGCCTGGGGAAAAAGGGCGTGAAACAATTGCGGAGAGAAGGAATGATTCCCGGAATATATTATTCCCCAAACTCTGAAAGCTCTACACCAATTGTTATCTCCCAGGGAGATTTTCATGAAGCTGTAAAATCTGGGGCACGTATTTTTAATATTTCCGTTGGGGAGAAAAAGCAGAATGTATTATTTAAATCTGTTCAATACCATCCTGTGACCGATCAAGTTCTTCATATTGACCTGTATGGCATTCGTATGGACAGAGCTGTAAATATTAAAATACCCGTGCATCTCATTGGAGACCCTATTGGTGTCACAGAAGAAGGTGGAGTGATAAGCCAAGCAACAACGGAAATAGAAATTACTTGTCTTCCGGGTGATATCCCTGAATTTGTAGAAACGGATATTAGCGGTTTGGCCCTGGGTGATGCTATCAATGTAGGAATTATTCAACTGGATGAAAAAATTACATTGGTAACTCCTGAAGATACCGTTCTGGCATCTGTTACACATGCCATGAAAGAAATTGAACCTTTGGAGAGACCCTGATGAGTGACGCCGCAGAAAGTTCCGCCGAGGAAGCTGAAGTCAGCGATCGCTATGAGTTGAGCGACCTTTTTTCTGACGAGAACGAGGACACCCAGAGTGTGCTCAAGGTTGTCGGCGTCCTGATTCTGTTCGGCCTCATGGCGTATGCCCTGAGTCTTCCGTTCAGCGCCTTCCTGGATTAAAGAGCCGGAGAGAAAATGTCTGATCATTCGGAACCATATGCTAATGGGTTTGGGATACTTGCCGGTATCCTGATTCTGGGGGTTGGCACGTTCGCTCTGTGTGTCATCTTTAAGTGGCTTTTCTATAGCGACCCCGCAGCCGAGGGCCAGGATGAGGAGCAAGCTAGTCGGGTTAGCGCGCAAGGCGTCGATGCCGCTGCTTTCCACGCAATGGAATGCTACAAGAGGCTTGTCGTAAGCGATGCCATCTCGCAAGCTGACCTTCCTGGGATCCAGCGCGTCTGATTCCGGCGAGATCCTGGTTGAAGATGAGGCCTTCCTCCCAGGGGGCGTGGTCGCGCTCAAAAGGAGACGCTCACCATGGGATCCCTCGCGGCCCGTTGAGAGAATCATCCTCGGTTCCAATCCAGCTCGAGCCGATGTGCTGGTTAAGGCTGTCGGCATTGAAGCCGAGCACATCCGTCTCTACCTGCCGGTGGATGGCTGTGGAGATAATGACCTCAAGGTCATTGTCGATGGGACGGTCAAGGTTAACGGGCGGAACATTCCCCACACCGAGTGGATTGCCCTTGTGGACGGAGATGAGCTGGAGCTGAGCAGCTGGCTTTTCAAATTTGAGCAGGAAGGCTGAG
>SCKS01000028.1 GCA_004124465.1 Fidelibacterota bacterium | reverse complement strand
TTCAGCAAAATTCAACTTGCACCCCAGCGTGTGAAATGCAACTGTCTTTTCAGCACCTTTCGAGGAGACAAGCGCCATCCTAGGCCACTTCCACTCTTCCCTGGTCGCCCACCATAATTCTGTGCGCCCGGGGCCTGGTATTTGACTGACTTAATTCAACATCATGTCCCATGAGAGAAGCTTCAATTCTTCTTTCAACATTTTTTAGTGATGATCCGGACATAATGATTGAGTATTCCACTTCACAACCAATAATGTTACAGTCATTAGAAATAGAGGTGTAAGGGCCGATGTAGGCATTCTCGACATGGACATTTTCGCCAAGAATGACCGGTCCCCTTACCTTGCTGTTTTTTATAGTGGTCCCTTTCCCGGCAACGATTCGGCCGGTAACTGAAGATTTGTTGTCGACCTTAGCTGAATTCTTTCCACGGAGATTATCCAGAACAAGTCTGTTTGCTTCAAGAAGATCGGACGGTTTACCCGTATCCTTCCACCAGCCCGTGATTTCGGAAAAGGAAACCGATTTCCCGCTGTCCAGTAGATATTGATGGGCATCGGAAATTTCCAGCTCGCCCCGCGCTGACGGCTTTATGCTGTTAACGGCCTCAAAGATAGAACTGTCGTAGAGATAGATACCGGTCACAGCAAAATCACTTTTGGGATTTGATGGCTTCTCTTCAACGGAAATGATTCGATCTCCGCTTATTTCAGGTACACCAAACCGCTCCGGATCGGACACTTTGCTAAGCACCAGATGACAGTTAGAGCCAGAAGCTTCGAATTCATCAACAAATTTCATCACCCCGCCTACAAGAATGTTGTCACCGAGATAGAAAAGAAATTTATCATCGCCAATGAACGGCTCGGCGATTTTGACCACGTGGGCCAAACCGAGTGGTGCTCCCTGCGGAATGTAGGTAAGTTTCACCCCCAGTTCCTTTCCGGAGTCGAAAGACTTTTCAATCTCATCGTCACCGGCGTTCACGATAATCCCAATCTCTTTAATTCCCGCATCAGCCATATATCCAATGGCATAGGTAAGCATGGGTCTATTTGCGATAGGGATCAGGTGCTTGTTCTTCGTATGGGTGATAGGTCTGAGCCGGGTGCCGTGGCCACCTGCTGTGAGGAGTCCTTTCATTCTTTAACTTCCTTCGTCAACGCCTGTTTGCTGAGAGCATCTGCCTTTTTGTTCTTCTCCCGGGATACATGCTGGAGAGTCCAGACAAACTCGGCCAACATGGCGCGAGCCGAACTGTGAAGTTTTTGAAGCCGTTCATTTTTCACCTTGTATTCAAGGTTGATCTGTTTCACGATAAGTTCGCTATCACTAAATATAGTGAGTTGACTAATATTGAGTTCAAGGCTCAGTTCAAGTGCTCTAATAAGGGAAGAATATTCTGCCTCATTATTGGTCGCCGAACCGATATTTTCTGAGAAGGAATAGAACTCCTTATCAGGCACCCCGTCTCTGAAGAAAATTCCGCCAATTCCGGCTGTAAAGTTGTGAAGTTGAGATGCACCATCTATGTACACCGTTGCCGAAATATCACTTTTTTCGGAAATAAGTGCTTCATAAAGATCACTCCAATCAGTCTCAGTGGAATCGTTAACCAGAGTCGATAGCGCTTTAATGTTATCGGGAGAAAAGAGTTTGTGGAGCAGCCCTTTCTGGCGGGCTGTGAGATCGCTCATTGCGGCGGTGAAGTTAGGACGCGGTCTCTCTTTTCACAACGGGATTGTGCCCAGCCATAGCGGGGCATTCTTCCCAGTAAAAACACCAGTTACAAAGAGGAGACTTTTGCGGCGGAAACGGGCCACCATTTTGGACGGACTCCCGAATTTCTGATACCAAATTACGAACTTTCGTTTTCAAATCTTGTAGCTCCTGAACAGTGCGACTAGAACGGACTTCCTCTCCGTGTCGAAGAAAATGCCAGACAAGATCAACCTTTTTTACACCGTCAAAAACTTGCTGAATACCCAGCTGATACAGCGCTAACTGCCGATTCTGATTCGCGTCGGCCTGGCTCATGGATCTGCTGGAAGTTTTGTAATCATGTATCTCCCATTTTCCATCACCTAAGTAATCGAGGCGGTCAATGATCCCTTTTATCTGAAAATCATCCTCAGGGTCCATTTTGAATAGAACTGTGTACTCTATTTCCTCTACAGGAGAAGCGAATGGCTTATGCTTGCGGTAATACCGGCCGAGACAATCAGTTCCCAACTTGAAATAGTAGTCTGTGGAAAAACGTTTCTTCACAATAACCACGTCCTTATGCCATTTTTCATTCCACCCCTTAGTGAAATGATCGATGACACCATCAAATAAAGGAAGGAGACCTTCCCTAATCTCGCTATAGAGAAATTCCAAACTTTCGTGCACCCTTCTTCCCAAAAATGACTCAATACTTTCATATGGTTTATTGATGTTGTCTACATAACTGAACTTGTACCTTGCAGGACACTGCTCATAGGAGGAAAGACTGGAGTGTGAAAAAGGTCGAGTCATCTGTTGAAGTTTGAGAAGGAAGTAACTAGCGGAGAAACCTTACCGCCAGCGGGATCCGTACGGTGAAACGTATGGTTCCATCAGTTCGTATTCGCCAAAACCGTTATAGTCTACAAAAGTAAACGAGCGGCTGATTTTGAAATAGGTCCACCTCTGGTAATGTCGACCATCACGGCCATACATATTCACCTCGATGTCATCGGGCGGTCCAAATAGAATGAATATCATGCCCATGGCAGTTTTCCATCCTTCCTGCCACGTGCCGAATTTTTCGTTGGAGTACTGAATGCGGCGGTAGTATTCATCCATCAGTTCATTCTTTGGCGTATCTGGCGTAGGGTCACGATTCGCCCAAAAAGTCCTGAAGTTGTCTTCCTTTTTGTCCTCTTTGCTCCTATTTAATTTTTTCATCTCATCAGAGTAGGCAATATACCGTAACTGCTCGATAGCGTCATCAAGATCGTTAACAAACGCTGTCATGCCACGCCAAAGATTCTGAATAACCAATTCAGAAATGACTCCATCTTCATCCTTGTCTGTCTCTTTTTCTAAGCTCAATTCCAGTTTAAAACGGGATGAAACTGTAGCGGCTAATTCTCGCTCAATGATATCTTTGGTGAACATTGCTTTATCACTAACATCAATAGTATCTTCTTCCAAAACCTCGTCTCCAACGGAAAGCAGCCGTACAAAAAGTGATTCTGTCCCTTTCGGTAAACGCGCCTCATAATAGATATGAACTGTTGAATCGTTTTCAAAGGTTCGTGGCGGTATCACAGGCAGTCCCATTGGGTAATCTTCTCCTTTGTTGTTTGGATTCAGCAGAATCAAATCACTGATGGCACCTTCTTTTCCCATCCTGGTAAGATCAACCTTCATTTTCCTTCGACCAGTCTTGTGTGTATCTTTGTCCGTTACTTCCACAATACATGTATATTTTCCCGGAGAAAGCTTAAACGATTGAGCACTTAAATCACCCTCCCGGGGAGATACAGTGGAAGTAAAATAAGACGTTATTGATTCAAACTCTTTAATTTGCCTCTCTATTTGATCATCATCCTTATCAAGCAAAGTGATGGCAACTTCGTATTTGGCTTCGAACTTATCTCCTTTCTTGATGAACTGAATGGCATCGTAGGGTACGCGGACGTAGACATCCAGACGGGCGAAATCAACGGTCTCAGTGGGATAACCCGGGGCACTGACAGAAAAATAAGGAGCTCCCAACTCCTTGAGACCTTTCTTCCGGCTCCGTTGAGCGGAGAGGTCAGTGGCAACTAACAATATCAGGATACTATAAAAGAGTAAGCGTTTCATTGCAGATAACGTAACCACTTGAACCGACAAAGCCCTTCGAAGGTTCCAAACCAAACTTGATCTCCCTCTACTCGAACAGCAGAAATCTGTTTGGACGGAAGGCCGTCTCTTGTTCCAAATTGACGTACGAAGCCGGTTCTGAGATTTACCATGACAGCCCCCTTGGTTGTTGCGAGCCATGCCACCGTAGTGCTGTCGTCAATGGTAGCCACATCCATGTCCAGTGTGTGAAATCCCACCAGTTTTGATTCGGCGGAGTATCGATCCCATTTTCCTTCAATCTTGTTAAATAACAATAGTCCAAATTCATCGGCAAAATAAACCATCCTTTCAGAAGATACAACAGCTGTTACCGGCGACATGAGTGTGGATTCTCCCTGCTGGATTCCCGTTAATTCTTCACCAAAACTGCCATACTGGTAAAGGAAATCAGCGTCAGCAAGCCATCTCCACAGATGCTGCCGGGAACTGATCCACAAATTAGAGCCGTCCCACCAAAGGGCATCTAACGGCCATCGCCCGATATCATTAGTAACGGTCCAAGGATCAAGAACGCCTTTCTCAACCGAAACTCTTACCACACCCATTCGAGTCCCGGCATAAACATAATCACCGTCCGTCTCAAGACGACTTACCGGTTCATCAATGAGAGTTTTTACTTTTGAAAGGACAGTCCAGGTATCTTTTAGAGGCTCATAGATCTGTAAACCATCAGGCGTCCCAAACCACCACTGTTTCCCGACCTTTTCTATGGCAGTCACGACATCAAGCCCGAAGTTAAATTCCACACCGCGACGGAAAAATTCGCTGGTACCACGATCAGTGTCAAACAGGGTAATTCCACTAGGAGTCCCGGGCGCACTAACACCAGCCACCCAAAGATTGTTTTCCCAAAACTCCAAAACTGTGGCATTTGTCTGTGCCAGGCCCACAGGCTTTGGCTCCATGATCATTAGCTGGCGGTCACCATGGAAGACAGGTCCGCCGCGAGTCCCCACCCACATATCTCCGAATCTGTCAATGTGTACGGTGGTGATGGGCACTTCTTCATTGAGAGACGGACCGTTGAGCCATCCAAGCTCGAGATTCCATCCTCCCATTGCGCTGAAACCGTCAACAAAATCTCTGACAGCCGCCGTGCCAATCATTAATGCACTTCCCCACGTGATATGCTCTTTAGGCGGCGGCTCCGCATAAGGCATTATGAGAAATCCTGAGAGATGGTCGGCTTTTATGATTTGTGACGGTGTCACACAATAAAGTTCCTCAGCCGTTGAGCCAATTCTGATAATTAATTCCCTGTCTCTTAAACCAAGCTCATCTCTTGAAACTTGATTCCACCGCCCTCCGCCATCCATGGAGTAATCCAGACCACGCGAAGTAGATGCCCAAAGTATATTTGTGTGAAAATCGTAGTAGACCGCTGTGACGGTAAAGTCAGATAGCCCCTGAGAAGTTGTGATGGGATAATCCCAATATCTGCCGAAAGTCTGGTATCTTAATATGCCACCGGGAGATGCAAAATAAATATGCTCCGGTCCATCAGAGATCGAGGTTATATCCTGGCTGAAACGGTAGGTAACCCAATCCCAGGGATCATATTTAATATCAGCCTGGGCTTGAAGAAGTGTTAAACAGGCGAGCCACAGACCCCGAAAATGGACGCCTCTCATGGACGTGTTGTCAGGCCTCGTGGCCGGCAATGATTTCGTATAGTTTCTCCAGAGTGATGGGTACCACACCCACCTCTTCACAAACTCTACCCGCAGCAAAGTTGGCAATTTCTGCCGCTTCTGTCGGTGTGGCACCACTGAGGTGAGACAATGAGAATGTGGAGATGACGGTATCACCGGCGCCTGAAACATCGTGGACAGCACGAGCCCTTGTGGGAATGAGGTGGTGCCCGCTGTTATCAAAGAGAGACATACCTTCTGCTCCTCGGGTAATTAATAGCATCTCGCACGCCAACCGATCACGGAGGCTCACACCAATCTCATCCATATTGTCATCATTCAATTCGGTACCGGCGGCTTGAGCTACTTCCGGTGCGTTCGGTTTTACAAGCTTAACACCTTCGAAAGCAAAGAAATCTCTCGCTTTGGGATCCACGTAGACCGGCACCTCCGATTCCTTGCACAGTTTCATAATATCAGCGATGATCTTCCCGTTGATGAGCCCCTTATCATAGTTCTCAATTATGACACCGTCGAAAGAGGAAATTTCCCGTTCAATGCTATCCTGAAGTTTGCCACGCAATTCATCTGTGATAACAGTGTCGTCCTCCCAATCTGTGCGAACCACCTGTTGATTGTGCGCAATAATGCGTGTTTTTACTGTAGTTGGTCTGGATGGATCAGTCAGAATCATGGAGATATCGGCGCCTGATTCTCTCAGGAGTGATTTGAGCTGAGTTCCTTCCTTGTCATCACCAACCACAGCCAGGAGAGCTGCTGAGGACCCCAGTGCACGAAGGTTCGCCACTACGTTCCCGGCGCCGCCGGGGTTGGAGCTTGAAGATCTGACGTTTACTATGGGTACAGGTGCTTCAGGTGAAATACGCTCAGCGTCACCCCAGAGATAACTATCCAGCATTGCATCACCTATAACAAGAATGTTCAATTCCTCAAAGCGGATCGCAAGTTCTTTAAATTTCTCAGGTGAGATCATATCTCCAGCAGGCTCTTGCCTGTCATTTCAGAAGGTACCGTCAAACGGACCGCATCAAGAATTGTGGGCGCCACATCTGACAGACTACCTTTTGAACGAAGGTGCATATCACTTGCGCCATTTACAAGAACAAACGGAACCGGGTTCAGTGTGTGGGCAGTATGCTCTCGCCCTGTTTCTTCATTTACCATTACCTCGCAATTTCCGTGATCGGCGGTGACAAAAGCTACCATTCTCTTTCGAGTCACCATGTCCAGCACATTTCCCAAAACCTCATCCACTACCTCGGCTGCGCGGATGGTGGCACTGAGATCACCGGTGTGTCCCACCATATCTGTGTTGGCAAGATTCATTACGATGGCATCACAGCTCTCATCATCTATGGCTTTCACCACAACATCCCGGATACCGTAGGCACTCATCTCTGGCTGGAGGTTGTATGTCGCCACTTTTGGCGAGGGGATAAGTACCCTCTCTTCCGCATCGTAAGGATCTTCGTCACCGCCGTTCAGAAAGTAAGTGACGTGGGCATACTTCTCCGTCTCCGCAACTCTCAACTGTCTGAGATCTGCTTGTGCCAGAACTTGGCCAAATTTCATCTCGATTCGTTGCGAACCAAAAATCACGGGAAAATCAAAATTATCGTCGTAGACAGTCATGGATGTAAGCCGGACAGGGCTTTGCAAGCTAGAGAACTGTGAAAAATCCCCGCTTCCGAGGGCCGAGCATATCTGCCGCATCCGGTCGGCCCGGAAATTAAAACAGAGAACAGCGTCATCCGGTGTGATGGTATGCAATTCACCGCCGTTATCTGAAATAGAAATAGGCTCAATAAATTCATCGGTCACTCCGGCTGAATACGATTTTTCAATGGCCTCACCTGCCGAATCGGCCTTCTTCCCTTCGCCTGACACAAACATCCGGTATGCCCGTTCAGTTCGTTCCCAACGGCTGTCCCTGTCCATTGCGTGATACCTACCTATCACAGTAGCGATCTGTCCAATACCCGTCTCCGACAGCACCCTCTCGATTTGTCTGACATAATCGACACCTCCGTAGGGCGATGTATCCCTGCCATCCGTGATGGCATGAAGAAAAATGTGTTTCAGACCAGCATCCTTTGCGCATTTCACCAGTGGAGGAATGTGACTGAGATGACTGTGGACACCACCGTCAGAAACAAGGCCAAGAAGGTGCAGGGAAGACCCCTTACCTTTCACATAGGCGAGGATATTCTTAATCTCATCCTTATCCTTTAATGTATTATCAGCAATAGACTCATTAATCCTTACCAGATCGTGCCTCAGGACGCGGCCGGCACCGATGGTCATGTGTCCTACTTCCGAGTTACCGATGACACCACCAGGCAAGCCCACTGCTTGCTGCGAAGCATCCAGCGTGGACCAGGGACACTCTTTGAACAGCCGATTAAATGTAGGTGTGCGGGCCAATCTGAAGGCGTTGTTCTCTTGGGCATCCCGGAGTCCCAGACCATCCAGGATAATGAGGATAAATTTGTCCGGACGATCAAGCACGGGCTACGGCCTCCGTCAATTTTCCCAAATGAGCCGCCACGGAGTCAGAGAGTCCTTTCAAATCATAGCCTCCTTCAAGGAGTGAGAGCAGTCTGCCGTCGCACAATTCAGTGGCGAGGGTAGCCATCACCGCTGTCATCTCTGTAAAGCATTCTGTGGAAACATTCATATTGGCAATTGGATCCCGGACGTGCGCATCAAATCCCGCAGATAAAATTATGAAATCAGGTTTGAACGTCGCAACAATATCAGGCAGAGCGTTGTTAAATATATCCCGGTAGACATCATCTCCCCCACCGGCACTGAGAGGAAAATTTGTGGTGGCTCCCAGGCCGTCACCTTTCCCTGTCTCATTTTTTGCCCCGGTCCCCGGATAAAAAGGGTGCTGATGGAGACTGATGTAATGAACCGTGGGATCAGACTCAAAAATGTGTTGCGTGCCGTTGCCGTGGTGCACGTCCCAATCGAGGATCAAGATACGATCGGCACCGTGGGCCTTCTGTGCCATTTTCGCCGCCACAGCAGCATTGTTGAACAGGCAAAATCCCTTGGCAGTATCAGCTTCAGCATGGTGTCCGGGAGGGCGCACCGCGCAGAAAGCATTTGATATTTCTCTCCTGTATATCATTTCCACAGCCCGGACGACTCCGCCAGCAGCCTGAAGAGCCACTGAATAAGATGACGGAGAGACAATGGTGTCTCCACCATCAAGGACTGTTACACCATTCTCGCATCTCGATTTTATGCTGTCGATATAACCTCTGGAATGCACAAGTTCTAATTCCTGTCGCTGGGCCGGGCGCGGTTCGATAGACATGAGATGTTCCATAACTTCAGATTTCTCTAAACGGGCGGCAATAGACTTCAATCTCTCAGGTGATTCCGGATGGGACAAGCCGGTATCGTGATCCAGAAAAATCGGACTGGTGATGAAACCCGTAGGTGTCAGCGTCTTGAGGAATGCTGTTCTGGCTTTTTGAAAGACCTTACCTTTGCAAGGTGCCCGTTGTCTAGTGACAACAACACGCTCACTGCACCGCTGATATCCTTTACGCGACTGCTGGAAAGAATTATAGTTACGCCTCTGGCACGAGCAGTATGGCTCAACTTTTTATTGAACTCTCTCAACGTACTGTCATCAAAGTTGATACCGTAGTCATCTATAATCAGCACTTTTGGATCAGATTCAATTGCCGTCACCAAATTCAGCCTTCGCAATTGTCCTGCCGAAAGTGAGGCAATGGACGCCTCCCATTCGTTGGCAATGTTGTTATTGGAGTAATACTGCTTTTTTATCTGCTTGGAGCGATCCTGAAAACGAGATGTGAAAAACTGATTCACGGTGCCACCCGAAGAAACATCAGCGCCCGTAGCATATAAAATCTCTTCGGGCAATTTAATTTTTCCACGCCAGTTTTTCTTGAAAGGATTGCGCTCATAAAGCAGTTCGCCATCATCAAGATCAAGCTTTCCCCTCAGCATGTTGAGAAAGGTCGATTTTCCTGATCCTAATGGTCCTGCTATTCCGTAAACAGTACCACGGTGGAATTTGAAGTTCCCGATTTTCAAAGCAGTCTTGTCACCATAACTAATCAAAATATTCTTCAGTTCAAAAATCGGTATCTGAATCCTATTCATGTCACACTCCTTTTATTGAAGCACACGATTGTTCCAGCGTTCGGAAAAAGAAGGTCAATCTGTTCCGGTAGGATGTTAATGCTGAGATTCGAGGAATCTCTCAGCATCAATGGCGGCCATGCATCCAGTTCCGGCAGCTGTAATGGCTTGCCGGTAAATATGATCCTGTACATCACCCGCTGCAAAAACACCATCGGTGGAGGTATGTGAAGAACCGTTCCTGGTTACTAAATAACCATTATCATCGGTCTCCAACTGATCTGCAAAAAGAGAAGTGTTAGGAGTGTGACCGATGGCAAGGAAAACGCCTTCGCAGACAAAATCCCTTTCCTCCCCGTTTATGGTGTCCTTAAGTGTTACACCGCTTACTCCATCTTCCACATTTCCATGAATCTCTTCAACAACGGCATTCCAAACAAATTCGATCTTTGGATTTTCCGTGGCACGGTCTCGCATAATCTTGGATGCTCTCAGTTCATCACGCCTGTGGATTACAGACACTTGACTGACAAATTTTGTCAGGAAAAGTGCCTCTTCCATGGCGGAGTCACCACCACCCACAACTATAGCATGTTTATCCTTAAAGAAAAAACCGTCACAAGTTGCACAAGCTGATACACCGTGCCCCATAAGCTTCGATTCAGAATCGATGCCAAGGAGCCGGGCGGATGCACCGGTAGAAATGATGACCGATTCACTTTCAAAAAGATCGTCTCCTACCCATACCTTAAAGGGCTTACCTGAAAAATCGACTTTCGTCACTTCTTTGAAGTGGCATTGAGCGCCAAATCGGCAAGCCTGGTTTCGGAACAGATCCATCAGTTCCGGCCCCATCACACCATCGGGAAAACCGGGGTAGTTTTCCACATCTGTTGTAATGGTCAACTGTCCTCCGGGCTGACTACCTTCAAAAATGATTGGTTTCATATTTGCCCGAGCACAGTAAATGGCAGCCGTCAAACCAGCTGGACCAGAACCAATGATGATAACCTTCTGAGTCACTAACGCGCCAGAACTTTATCCAATACTTCAGTAATATTATTTTTTGGCACGGCACCTACAATTTGATCTGACACTGCACCATCCTTAAAAATCAGAAGGCTTGGAATACTCCTGATACCGTACTGAGGTGGAACAACCGGATTAAGGTCAACATTCATCTTACCAACCTTTATACGGCCAGCGTATTCATTAGCGATTTCTTCAACAATAGGCCCGATCATTTTACAGGGCCCACACCATTCGGCCCAAAAATCAACCAATACAGGAGTACCCGCTTTTATAACATCAGATTCAAAACCATTATCAGTAAACTCAATAACATTCTCAGCCATTATGCCCTCCAATTTCTAAGTTAATCAGATTTTCAATAGTTGAATATACCTTTGACCTCGTAATCGACAAAACGAGGATGTAGGTTTAAAACGATAAAGAAAATTAAGAGTTAAACTTCAGGCAGAAACACGGAGGAACCTGCGCTTGCCCACCTTGAGTACCACTGGCGATGAAACGTTTATATTTTCAGTAATATCTAAAACCTTTTCCCCGTCAACTGTAACAGCTCCTTGATCAATAAGGCGCCGTGCTTCCCGCTTGGACGGTACCAGCCCGGAGTCGCACATTATTGACAAGATTGTCACTTCCGCGGCTCCAGTACTCCATTCTTCCATTTTATCAGGTACATCCGATTCGATAAAAATCCTGTCGAACTCCGCCTCAGCTTCAAGAGCTAATTCATCACTATGATAAAGGGAGACAATTTCACGGGCAAGTTGCCGCTTGAGATCGCGGGGATTCGTCTTCCCGTCAGACAGTTTTGTCTGAACATCTTTGAGCACAGTCGAATCGACATCTGTGGCAAACTCAAAGTAACGAATAATTAGATCGTCCGGGATGGACATGGTTCGACCATATATTTCCGATGGTGGATCTGTTATACCAATATAATTATCATAGGACTTTGACATTTTCTGAATACCGTCAGTCCCCTCAAGAAGAGGTGTTGTTATGACGACTTGCGGCCCTTGACCATGATCTTTTTGCAAATCACGGCCCACCAAAAGATTGAATTTCTGATCGGTACCTCCCAGTTCTACATCGGCATTCAGTTCCACGGAATCCATTGCCTGCGCCAAGGGATAAAGAAACTCGTGGATGGAGATAGGTGTTTCGCTCTTATACCTTTTTTCAAAATCGTCCCGCTCCAACATCCGTGCCACGGTGTAATGACTTGCCAGTTTGATGACGTCGTGGAAGTTCATGGCACCAAGCCAGTCTCCGTTGCGAACAATTTTTAATGTCTTTAAATCGAGGATATGCTCAGCCTGCTGGACGTAAGTTTCCGAAAATTCATCAACCTGTTCAGGCGTTAGTTGTGGACGTGTTTTGTTTCGTCCGGAAGGGTCACCGATGAGAGCTGTGAAATCACCAATTACCAGCACGGACTGGTGTCCAATATCCTGAAAATGTCGAAGCTTACGCAACACAACCGCATGCCCGATGTGAAGGTCAGGACGGCTGGGATCACACCCCAGTTTGATGACAAGAGGGTCTCCGGTTTTCTCCGCGGTCTCAAACTTTTTCACCAATTCATCCTCAGAAATGATCTCTTCCACTCCCCGGCGGATGAAATCCATCTGTTCATTGATTGGCGGAAATATTGACATCAGCTTCTTTTTCTCTCTTTCAGTTCACGATCGAGATCTCTGGCATGGTCGCGTTCTGCGATGGCTCTTTTCTTTTGATAAGTCTTTTTACTTTTTGCCAGCCCGATCTCAGTCTTAGCCCATCCATTCTTAAAATATATTCTCAGTGGAACGATTGTCATACCTTTTACATTCACCTGCCGAGCCAGCTTTCTGATTTCCTGTTTATGGAGCAACAAACGTCGATCCCTGTACGGCTCATGACCCAAATAGCCAGTGTGTGAATAGGGTCCAATGTGCATTCCTACAAGATAAACTTCACTCCCCCGAATTAGGGCATAACTATCCCGAAGGTTTCCTTTCCCTTCACGAAGACTCTTTACCTCCGAACCGACCAGCTCCATACCTGCCTCAAACTTCTCAAGTATTTCATAGTTGTGAAACGCCTTCTTGTTTTTTGTGACGGCTGTGAATTCATTTGGCATGCTGTGTGGCAAACAATTTAGATTTTTCGCCCAGCAGAGTACAAGGTTTATCCTTGAATGGTGAGGAGCAACAACCTAATTTCGTGGCGCTTTTTGAAGCCCGGATGGCGGAACTGGTAGACGCGCATGGTTCAGGACCATGTTCTCGCAAGAGAGTGCAGGTTCAATTCCTGTTCCGGGCACTTTTCACCCCAGAAAATTAATAAAAACCTAATTTAATTCCTTACGAGGTCCAGTGGTTTACCATCCACGTTTTCTGGAATTTCAAGATTCAGTAATCTGCCAATGGTTGGAGCAAAATCAACAGTTCTGACTTTATCTTTTACATAAGTTGGTTTCAGATTGTACCCTGCAAATACCATAGGTACATGTCTATCCCACTTGTAGGGGGAACCATGGCTAGCACCGGAGGAAGTTTTCGATATCCAATGAGGTTTTGGTATTACATGAAGATCTCCACTCTTATCCGGATGAAAACTATTTTTGTAGAGGCGTTCCAATTCAGTCAAATTATCTTCTGACTCCAACTTTGAACGAACAATAACGCCGTCCACCCAATCCAGTTTCTCGACAAAGGGAATGACAACAGAATCAATATCCTTGCGTGATAACCCTTTCTCTATCATTAGATATTGACTATAAAAGATAGCTCCAGCTGAAAAAGCTTCTATGTAGCTACCCATTCCGAATTCCCGGGATAATTCATTATTTAATTTTAGCAAATCCCTTCTCTGGTTTCTTCCATAGCGTCCCCCTCCAAGACCAAGTTCCTTGGCGTATTCAGGAAGATAACCTGAACCGTGATCTGAGGTAAACGCCACAAGAACATGTTCCATTCCAATAATTCCATCTAAAAAATTAAAAAAATCCTCCAGGTAGGCGTCCAACACCACAACCATTTCCATGACCTCCTGACTATGAGGACCAAAGCTATGCCCTACAGCATCACTCATGGAGAGACCTATGTTCAGTAAATCTGTTGAATTATCTTCACCTAAGGATTCTTTATCAACAATAACTTTTGCTAAATCAAGTAATACTTCGTCTAAAAATGGGAAATTCCATAAATCTTCGTAAGCGGGCCCTTTTCCTTTATCAGGCTTCTGTAAAGTGTGTGGAAAAGTTCTTCCATTAAATTTCTTTAACATTTCCTCACCAGGGTAATCGTCTTTACGGCAACGCTTATCGTACTGTGACAAATCTTTAATTGAACGTTTCCACTCAGTACCAAAATATTTGTCAAGAGGCTTAGACCGATTGAATTTTTTCAACCATCTGGGATAGCGCTTCATGTAATAATCAGTAGTTATGTATTCCCCCGTTCTATTATCCAACCAAAAAACACCGTTTGGCTTTTTACCTCCCATAAAAATAGCAGATCTGTCTTTTGAAGAAATTGAATAAACTTTTGAGTCGGGAGTTTTTTGTTTGATCCAGTCGCCCAAAGCGGTAGCATTAATATTCCTATAACTATTATTCTGATAATCCGTCAAAATACCCTTAGTTTCATTATCCTGAACGCAATAAACGTATGACCCCGTTTCCCGATCATACCAATCGTTGGATAAAATACCAGCAGGGCCAGGATACCGGCCCGATCCTATTGAAAAATGACCAGGCCCCGTGACAGAGACAGCATGATCGTGGAAAGCTTCAGAGAAATAAACCCCCTCCTCCAATAAATATTTTAAACCCCCAGTAAATAAATCACCAAAACGATCAAAAAAATCCTCTCTCATTTGATCAACCGAAAAAACAACAACGAGCTTCGGTTGGGTATTGGGTGCGGCAATCAGAAACGTGCCAAAGAATAAAAATGACAGTCCCTTTACTATTATCTGTGACTTGTTTACCATTTAAAGGTTTGAATCTATAGCTTACTAACCTCAACTGCGAATGAGAAAAGAGTGAACAAGACTCTTTCCTCTTTCCGTCTTGAAACAGTGACTGTATATTTACATTCTCAGGGTTACTTCTATACTTATGACAAACCACGATGACGAACTTTCTTACGCCTCGTATTTGGAACTGGGCCGGCTTCTTTCCAGTCAAAACCCAGTCACCGCCGATTCTGAATCGCCGGCGCACGATGAAATGCTCTTTATTATTGTCCATCAGGTTTATGAACTTTGGTTTAAAGAGATCATCAATGAACTTGACTCCGTCCGCTCCCTTTTTATGGAAGACTACATTGATGAGTCTCAGATAGGAAAAGCCGCGGCCAGGCTAGAACGCATAACAAAAATTCAGAGCATACTCATTGAACAGGTGGGCGTCCTCGAAACAATGACACCTCTCGACTTCCTTGAATTTAGGGATAAGCTTCACCCTTCCTCCGGGTTCCAGAGTGTGCAGTTCAGGCTCATTGAAAATAAGTTGGGACTGGAACAGAGTCAGCGGCTCGCTTTCACCAAAGATGCTTACTACAGTGGGGCCTCTAAGAAAGACAGTAGCGCCATCAGAAAATCTGAAGAGGAAGATTCACTCTTCCAGCTTTTGGATCAGTGGTTGGCCCGGACACCCTTCCTCCAGTTCGAGGGGTTTGATTTTTGGGAAGAGTATCGATTAGCAGTAAAAAAGATGTTGGGTAATGAACTTGAAAAGATAAAGAATAATACTACACTCACGGAAGAGATGCGAAATGAAGAGATCGTGAATCACAAAACAACGAACAAACACTTTGAGGCAATTTTCAGTAAAGAAAAACACAC
>SCKS01000096.1 GCA_004124465.1 Fidelibacterota bacterium | reverse complement strand
ATATGTTTCCGTCAGTTCCATGACAGCATCGGTAACACTCCCTCTGGTGGTGATTATGTTGCCTTTGATCGGATTTTCACCACCACCCCAACCTCTGATGATCTTTTCCATTATGGTGCCTATCTTTGTGTTTTTAACTCACCGGGACAATATCAGTAGGCTGCGCCAGGGAAATGAGAAGCGGCTTGAGAAAGCTGTTCTGTCAAGCCGTAAGAATCAATCTAAACCTTAATACAACTTAAAACTTTTGTCCTAAATCGAAGTTGATTCCGTTTGAGATAAATTCTCCCGAGTAGAATGACCAGCCGAAATCAAGCCGGAGTACGCCCCCTGGAATTGGAATTCGGATACCAAAGCCTGTGCCCAAAAGAGGGTCACCTTTAAAGAGATCATGAAGTTGTCTGGACGTATATCCAAAATCAAAAAAAACGACACCGGTCAATCCATATTCCGCATTGAACATCGATGCTGAAACCGATGAAGTTGGAATAATTGTTTGGCGTGCCTCCGTAGAAAAAATGAATTGATGGTTACCAAACCTGAATGATTGAGATGGATTTACATAATCTTCACGATTGGGCACTGACCAACCTCGAACAGTTTTACTGCCACCGAAATAGCTCAGCCACACCTCATCCATGGAGCCAAAAGAGGTGGCTAATTTGACACCAATGCCCAAGGTCAATTTTTTTTGCCCTTGAATAGGCGACCAGTATTGGCTGGCGGATTGCATCCACACAAGTCTATTCCCATCACCTTGGGTTAAGTCAATCATAGAATAAATACTTTGAGTGATCATTCCTCCTCTACTGGGATCCCGGTAAATATCGCGTGTGTCATAAATAACTGATCCCTGAGGGGCTATGTAGGTGAATGAAAGTGTGTCGCTTTCTTCAGAAAACTGTTTGTGCTCCAGCTCGAAACCTGCCTGCACTTTCCAGCGATATCCAAACCACCGCCCTAAGTTTGCTTCAAAAGCTTCAGTAGATTGAACGTAGGGCAAAAACGGATGAACAAAAAGATTCTTTCCCAAATTCATAGATAGAGAAATATGATCCCCGGCAATCCAAGGATCAGAAAATTGGAAACCAAACACTTGAATAGCACCAATAGCACCACCTATTGAAAATGATTGATCTCGGCCCCGGAAGTTTAAGATCCTTAAACCACCACCTAGAGACCATCCTTTATCTTCCGAGTAAAAGGGCGATACCGCAGGCCAGATTCTCCAACTTTCTAGCACATGGTAGACAAGCTCCACTGATCCATCTTTTTGAGAAACCGTATCCCAGACAACGCTACTAAAAACAGCGATATTATCTATACGGTCTCGGTCTTCGCTTGCGATTGTACTGTCCAACTGCACCTCTAACGGATGCTGGATTTCCCGCCGGATAATATACTCCTTGGTGACTTGGTTTCCCTCCACGCTGATCTTGCTGACAACAGGTGTTGACTGCCCCATAACTTCTAGATGGAGAGCAATCAATAAGAATGGAATGAACCGGCCGAGATGAATGTCCGACAGGAACACTGGTTGCACCTTCTTACATCTCGCTGAGTTCTTGGTACAGATGAATGGCGCTGAGCGTTCCCAAAGCGTAATTCTCCAAATCGATCCATTCATTGGGGGCGTGGGCGTTCTCTCCGGGCAGACCGAAACCGATAAGGAGACACGGTAGGTCCAGAGTGTCGGTCATGTCCCTTACAAAGGGGATTGATCCGCCTTCACGGATGAAAACTGCTTTTGTCCCGAACCCTTTTTCCAGGGCGCGGCTGGCGGCACCAAAGACAGGATGAGACAGATCACCTAAAAAAGGCCTGCCGCCGTGCATGCGCTGCACTGTTATTTCCACTTCAGGTGGAGATATCTCATTAATGTATTTTTCAAACAGGTTACCAATTACATCCGGTTCCTGATTTGGGACGAGTCGCACACTTACTTTGGCGTGTGCCTCGGCCGGAATAACCGTTTTTGACCCCTCGCCCGTAAATCCACCCCAGATCCCGTTCACATCGAGGGCCGGACGGCACCAGAGACTTTCCAGCGCGGAATAACCTTTTTCCCAGGTCAGTTCCGGTGCACCCACCTCCTGCCGGAAAACTTCCTCATCAAAAGGAAGTTCAGCCATGGCGGCTCGCTCTTCCTCCGTCACCTCTACTACATTGTCATAGAAACCGGGAATGGTAACATGCCCGTCTTTGTCTTTCAGTTGACCTATGATATCCGTCAGGGCGTGGATCGGGTTCTTAACGGCACCACCGAATATACCGGAATGGAGATCCTGTTCCGATCCCCGTAGATCGATCTGGAAATAGGCAATACCCCTCAAACCGTATGTGATGGAAGGCCATCCTTTCTTTACCATACTGGTATCTGAAATCACAGCCACGTCAGCGGCGAGCATATCCTGGTTTTCTTTGAGAAAAGGTTCCAGACTTTCGCTTCCAACCTCTTCTTCACCCTCAATAATACATTTGATATTCAAAGGAAGCTTGCCAGCTGTTTTCATCCAAGATTCCATAGCTTTAAGGTGAAGATAAAACTGTCCCTTGTCGTCAACCGTTCCTCGGCCATAAAGGCGTCCGTCACGTTCAGATGCTTCAAACGGAGGCGTTTCCCACAATTCCAGCGGGTCCACAGGTTGAACATCGTAGTGACCATACAGTAATACCGTTGGACAACCTGGAGCACCAAGCCATTCTCCATAGACGATTGGATGTCTTTCTGTCTCCACCATTTCTACCCGTTCAAAACCAACTACTTTCATCGCATCCCTGACGTATTGAGCACACCTTTGTACATCTTGCTTATGTTCCGAACTACTGGAGACACTGGGGATGGCTATCAGTTCCTTCAGTTCATGAAGAAAACGGTCCCTGTTTTCTTCAGCGTACGCTACTGCTTTTTCAATAGACACAATTCACCTCCTCGAATCAATGCTCGTGGCCTTTTTTCTTATCATCTTTGCTCCTTGGAGGATAAATGTTCCCTCGATGGCACGTCCAGCAGGTGACTGGTTCGTAAGCCAGTGGATTTAGGGTGTTCTTGTTTATGTTCTGGGTCATGATCATCATCTGGCGAGTAATCTCCTTATGTTTATTCTCATCCGATGGAAAATCACGTACATTGTGACAGTAGGCACATTTTACGCCAAGTGACGGGGCAATGTTCTTTTTCATGAAATCCATTACTTCTTTCTTCGTTTTAAAAGACAGTATCTTGAGATTCTTCGTGTCTTGTGCCTCCAGTGTGTGGGAAACGGCCACCAAAAGAAGGGTTATCAATATTCTTTTCATTTTCCTCCTCTCTAAAACCAGGCATGTGTCTGAAACAGGAATTCAATCGGTGACATTCCGGTGCCCGACACATGTGTTTTTCTCATTTGAATCTTTAACTCCAGAAAACTGAATGGGTAAAGTTCAGCACCCAACGAAAATCTAGAAAGAGCATTTTCCAACAATTCAATATCCTCATCAAAAAAATCATATTTAGCAAGCAAATGTATTCCTGGTTTTATCATCCAGGCGATCTCACTGTAGGAAGCCACACTGTTTACGTCACCTGTCCAACCACCGGCAAGATCCACTTCGCCTGTCCAGGTAAGCCGATCACGGGAGATACCGCCAAAAACACCTTTAATCTCTGTGTCACCTTCGGAAAGGTACGATACGCCTGCTAAACCACTATAATCTCCTAGAGAGGAGGAATATTCAGCTCTGATGACTGCTGTTCGATTAGACGGCGGTCCGAGAAAAGTGGCTTTAGCTGCTTCCCCTGCCAAAAAGCCGTTTGAGAGACTCGCAGAAAAAAGAAAATCAGATCTGAACATACCCAACTCCGCAGTATTAACCGGAGGAGTCAAAGGTGAAAAAGGCAGCCCTTCTTTAAGAAGGCCGTGAGTTCTCTGTAGATTCCCTCCACGGATGAAAGAGGTGTGATCGTCCAGCATGAGTCCGTACATGGGTCGCATTCTCCCTACCCTGACGTAGCCGTTGAGGAAAGGAAAGAAAGCGTTTGTCCAGTACTCCGTATTTTCCTGCAGTACCTCCGACTCTACATAAAGACCTATCATCCCTTTTAGATCAAAATAAGCATACAGATCTGTCTGCATGGGAAAAGCAGTTGACTCCTCGCTATCGGTAATGGCCTGCATTCGCAGGTCGGCACCGATCCGGAGATGATCAGTAAGTTGCCCCACGTCATCCAGAGTGATGAGCGAACCTGTCTTGGGCATGGGCAGTTCATCTGCCGAGGTGATGAGCATGCCATAATCGTTTCTTAAGGCTCCTCCTGCGGGATTTACGTGACAGGTATTGCAAGAAGCCCCCTCTTTGATGGCAAAACGAGGGATAGCGCTAGCTGATTGTACCAATAGAAAGGAAATGGCTATTCTGCGAAGCAATCGTCGACTCTCTTTAGTTGTTCTCAGCACCTTCGGTAATCCAGGCTCGGATATTGGCGACACTGGCATCACTGAGTGTACCACCAGGCGGCATTTTTGAACCTGTCTCGGAACTTCCCACTATTTTCAGATAAAGAACTGAATCTTCCGACTTGCCAGGTTCCACTAATTTTAGTGGCGCATAATTCATTGATCTCACATTAATAAGATCAGTGTAACTGTTCCCTTCAGTTAGATTGAGGTTGGTTGAGTGTCCCGCTCTGTGGCATCCTGACGTGGCACAACTGATATCAAAAACAGGCTGGATGTCACTGGAGAAACTGACTGACTCATTGGGATTGTCATCTGTTTTATGCTCGCTTCCCATATCGACACAACCCATCAGTATGAAAAGCCCCAAAGGGACTCCGATTCGAAGAATCTT
>SCKS01000095.1 GCA_004124465.1 Fidelibacterota bacterium | reverse complement strand
CCCATAGAAAAGAAGCGGTGGATGCACTCTCTTGGTTTATTTCAGAACTGAAAAAACGTGTGCCGATCTGGAAGTGGGCCATTTATCCTGACGGGACAAAAGAGGCTACCAGTCATGAATGCTGAAAGTGGATAGACAGTGGCGGACTGCGTAAATTATAACAGGGTGATTTTTTAACTGAACTCAAGGGTGTAAATAATGAGAAATAACAAATTTCCACCTCCTGATTCTTTTGCCTCAAATGCGCATATCAGTTCCATGGACCAGTATCGTGAACTGTATAAACAGTCCATCGATGATCCCGATGATTTTTGGGCGGACAAGGCCGAGAGACTGGACTGGAGCAAAAAATGGAGCAATGTCCGGACCTTCGATTTTGTGGATGGTAATATCAGCTGGTTTGAGAACGGCAAGCTGAATGTGAGCCAGAATTGCCTCGACCGGCATGTGGATGGTGGTCACGGCGACCGACCTGCCATCATCTGGGAAGGGAATGATCCCAATGAAGACCAAACCTTCACCTATTCAGAACTTTTGTATGAAGTAAAGAAGTTTTCCAATGTACTAAAAAATAATGGGGTAGAAAAAGGGGATAGGGTTTGCTTTTATCTTCAGATGGTGCCTCAGTTGGCCATCGCCATGCTCGCCTGTACCCGGATTGGTGCCGTCCATTCTATTGTGTTTGGTGCTTTTAGTGCAGATTCGCTGAGAGACCGTATCAACGATTCTGCCTGCAAAATGCTTATTACGCAAGATACGGGTGTGCGGGGGATCAAAACGGACATCCCAATGAAAGCTAACGCCGATAAAGCTGTGGCGCAGACGCCGTCCATTGAGACGGTGCTTGTCGTGAAGCGTACCGGCGCCGATGTCAATTTTGATAGTGGGCGTGATTTTTGGTGGCATGAAGAGATGGAAAAAGCCGATGCCGAATGCCTGCCGGAACCCATGGATGCTGAAGATCCTCTGTTTATTCTCTATACCTCCGGCTCAACTGGAAAGCCGAAGGGGGTTCTTCACACGACAGGGGGATACCTCACATACACGTCCTATACGCATGAACTGATCTTTGATTATCATCCGGAAGATATATTCTGGTGTACAGCGGATATCGGTTGGATCACGGGCCACTCCTACATTGTTTACGGTCCTCTAGCCAATTGTGCCACTACCGTCATGTTTGAAGGGGTTCCCAATTACCCGGATTTTGGCCGGTTCTGGGACATTGTTAAGAAACATAAGATAAACCTGTTTTATACCGCCCCCACCGCACTCCGGGCGCTCATGAAAGAAGGTGACGACTACGTCACTTCACGGGACCTGTCATCCCTGCGGCTGCTGGGCACGGTGGGTGAACCAATCAAAGAACCAGAATGGATGTGGTATCACTCCGTGGTGGGTAAGGAAAAATGTCCCATTGTGGACACCTGGTGGCAAACGGAGACAGGCGGTATTCTCATAACCCCTCTTCCCGGGGCCACACCAACCAAACCCGGCTCCGCAACGCTGCCTTTTTTTGGTGTTGAACCGGTTCTTTTAGAAGAAGACGGAAAAGAAATTGAAGGAAATGATGTTTCCGGACTGCTAGCCATTAAAGCTTCCTGGCCTGGGCAGATGAGAACGGTTTATGGCGATCGTAAAAGATTCATCGATACCTACTTCAAAATGTATCCCGGTTATTATTTTACCGGTGACGGCGCCCGGCGGGATGAGGACGGCTACTACTGGATTACGGGTAGGGTGGATGACGTCATGAATGTGTCAGGTCATCGCATCGGTACGGCGGAAGTGGAGGGAGCCATAGGAAAAGCTAACGGAGTTGCCGAAGCTGCTGTGGTGGGATTCCCCCATGATATCAAAGGTCAAGGGATTTACGGTTTTGTTACCCTTATGACAGGTGTGGATGAGAGTGATGAAATCTATGAAGATATCTTGAAGAGTGTGACAGAGGAAATTGGTCCTCATGCCAAGCCGGATAAGCTCCAGTTTACACCGGCCCTGCCCAAGACCCGCTCCGGGAAGATCATGCGGCGAATCTTGAGGAAAATTGCTGAAGGAGATGTTGACAAAATGGGTGATACATCAACCTTGGCCGATCCTTCCGTGGTGGATGCGCTGGTTGAAGGGCGTAAGTAGCTTCAGTGCCTACTCTAATTCAGTTTCGAGACTAAAAGAAAAATCGATAGCGTCCCGGAAGGTCATGTAAGCCGGGCATTTTATCGGATGATGCTCATAAGCACGATTAACAGGATCCATTTGATCTTCTGAGCATTTCAAGTGATAGGCCACACGAATTTTTGTGATCCGTAAAACACTATCTATAGCATCAATATCACCTTCCACATCTGACCAAAGCCTGTCCGGTGCACTTTTTACTCCGCGCGCTTCCAGCGCGCCACCAAAGGTGCCCGTTAGTCAACCGGCGGCGCTGGCTATTATATAATCCAGGGTGGCTGGGTGCTCCTCCTTTGGCTCTACGCCATAGAAATCTTTGATATTGGTATGAACACCAAAAATGGCAGGTTCATGAAACCCTTCTATGTAGGCCCGGCGAACCATGTTCTCATCTCGGTAGATCTTTATCTTACTGGTGTGGACATGTTCAGTGGCCATTAGGATGTTTCTTTCTCGGATTCAACCGCGGACATGCTTCTCAAAGGATGCCCCGTGCCGCCGTTGCGATGCATTACCATTTCAGATAGAATACTCAGGGCGATCTCTTCCGCTGTTTTTGCCTCCAAGTCAAGTCCTGCCGGGGCGTGGAATCGTTCCAGATCTTTATCGGTTATACCGTTTTCCCGGAGATAATCAATGATGATGCCCGTTTTTTTCCCACTGGCCACCACCGCTACAAATGGGATGCCTCGCTTAATGGCCTCGCATGATATTCTATCGTCGTCCCGATGGTGTGTGGCAAGAACGAAGTAATTCACATCAAAATCGATATCGTCCATCTCCAGCGGATCGGTGATAATTTTATCGACATCCGGGTACCGTTCCACTTCTTCTTCAGGGGTCTGAACTACCACTTTGAAATTGAGGGTGTGTGCCATTTGGCACAGTACTTCCACCGCCCGTCCCATTCCCCGCACCAGTAAGGTGGGGACCTTCAACTGAGGTTCTACAATTACTGACATATATCCTCCACAGGGGATGCCCATCCCCATTTCATCGCTGTCCAAATCTATGTTAACAGTTTTTGGTTTACCTTCTGCGATGGCTTCCTGAACTGTGGCCGCCACGCGATTTTCGATACAGCCGCCGCCGATGTAGCCGATAATGCGTCGACCGTTTGCATCGTAGAGCGCTTTGTCGCCTACTTTCCCAGAGGAAGAACCCTGTACCATGAATATAGTGGCGAGACCGTAAGGGGTGTCAGCCGCTTCCAACTCCCCAATTTTATCAAAAAGATCCTTATGTCTGGACATTTAACTCCTCGGAATGATATTTCAATTTAAGGTAGTCCTCATTTGTGTCACAATCAAGGATCACTTCATTTGAATCGATTGGAACAGGAATGGCATCGTCGGGATATTTTCTTAATACTCTTTTACAGCCCCTGTCTCCGGTGGAAGACATTATCTCATCAAAATATTTTTGAGGGAACAGTACAGGGTTTCCCTGCTGGTCGTCATGTTTAGGGTAGATTATGTGCTTTCCCTCGTGAGAAATAAAACTGTTTTTCAATTTTTCCAGTGTTTCAACAGACACAAAGGGCATATCTCCTAGTGCAATGAGATTACCATCGGTGTTATTTGGAAGAGCCACCAAACCGGAAAAGATAGAGGTTGCCATGCCATCAGCCCAGTGACTGTTGTGGGTGAATTGAAGCTCCAGCTTATTCAAAGCTGCTTCAACCTTATTTTTTTCAAAACCAGTCACCACTACAACAGGATCAAAACCTGTGGCCAGAACTGATTCACAGACTCGTTTGACCATAGGGTTACCATCAATGATCAAGAGCAACTTGTTTGTGTTATCCATGCGGGTAGATTGTCCCGCAGCCATGACTGTGGCTGATATTCTCATGCGTAGGTGGGTACTGTTGATGTGGATCGCCGGCTGTTGAGTGTCGCCAGAACATTCCCCAAGTCCACCAGGCTGTTTAGATTATGAATGGGGAGAAAATCATCGGCGTGAGGAAGCAGAGTCTGAACGCCCCGGGTCAGGGGCTGAAAATCGTCATAGCCCAGGTTGGGGTTGAGCCAGATGAGTCGGTGACAGCTTCTGTGTAGGCGGTCAATCTCTTTCTCTAGTTTATCAACGTCACCAGTATCCCAACCATCACTGATGACCAGTACTACCGCACCGCCACCGAGGACCCGCCGCGCCCAGAGCAGATTGAATGTCTCAATTGTTTCACCGATTCGCGTTCCTCCTGACCAGTCCTTTATGGATTTAGCTAAAATATCCATGGTATCCTCCACTTCTTTATGGCGGAGAGTGTGAGTGATTCTGTTGAGCCGTGTCCCGAATGTGAAAGCCTCCAGCCTAGGGTTGATGGCGTGGAGAGTAAAGATAAAATGCATAAGAATTCTCGTATAAGTCTCCATGGAACCGCTGATATCACAAAGAATAATGAGTGGTCTCGGTTTCCATTTTTGCTGGCGCCAAGCCAACTCAACAAAATCCTGGGTGGGAAAGATGTTATTTCGAATTGTACCTCGAAGGTTAAGCCGGTGTCGTTTTCTTCCCGGTTTCAGTCTGCGAAGGCGCCGTTCACCAAACTCCCAGCGCCATCTGTTCAAAAACTCTTTCGCTTCATTCAACTCTTCTTCTGTATAGGCATCAAACCTTTTTTCCCGCAGTATTTCCTCAGGGCTGTACATAAAAAGATCAAATGTCTTATTTTCGTGCTTCTGGTCTTCTTTGTCTTCCTCTGTTGGTTGAA
>SCKS01000094.1 GCA_004124465.1 Fidelibacterota bacterium | reverse complement strand
GAACATGCTTTTGTATCGTTTGATGATGGAAATAAACAAGCAGTCTTGGCCTTTTACACCTATAAGGATGGAAAAATATACACGGTTGAGACTGGTGCATCAAATTTGCCAAAATAACTAAATGAAACGCCTCTGGCTCAAATGAAAAAGCCTCTCGCCATACTGGTTCTGTTTTTCAGCTTTGTCTCTGCCCAAGAGCGCCTAAGGCTGGACTGGCCGGAGTTGGCACGTGTGATAGTCGAGCGCATGGAGGTGGGGCAGGGAGAGAAGGTTCTGCTTGTGGCCCATCCGGACATGTTCCGCGATCTGATTCCACCTCTGCGTTATGAGATGATGAAAGCGGGAGCGGTTGATCTCGGTGTGATCGACGTTCTTCCATCAAGCGAGTGGGATCCGGACGTTATCAGGCGCGGCGCGGAACCTTCCAGAGAAGCGTACCGGAAAATGTTCAAAGATATTGATGCGTCGGTGATGCTGCCGGGAGCAACCACAAGACATCCTGCCTATGCCGCAATGCAAGATATATTGAGATCTGGTAAGAGCCGCACAGTCCATTTTCACTGGTTGGAAAACCGAAGCGCATATCCCCTCCCCGGTCAGCCGATGCCCGAACCGAGGGACATAGACGCGTTATACCAGCGGGCTGTGCTGAACAGTGACTATGACACGCTGGCACAAATTCAGCTCCGTTTCGAACAGGCGATGCGAAACAGGGAAGTGCATGTGACCACACCGCTTGGAACAGATATCCGTTTTCGAATTGGTGACCGGCCGGTAAACAGACAGGATGGCGATGCGTCAAAGGCGCGGACAGATCGTGGTGTGATCCTGATCGACCGGGAGATTGAACTTCCGGCGGGAGCGGTACGTGTCGCCCCTCTGGAGGAATCTGTCCGCGGCACCATTGCGTTTCCGCCATCCCAGTGGAACGGAGGTCCGGTCATCGGTCTCAAACTTGAGATTGTTGATGGAATTGTAGTGAAAGTCAGTGCGGAGACTGGAAAGGAAAATGTTGAAGCCGAGATGGAACAGGCGGGCGATGTGGGACGCCGGTTCAGAGAGTTTGCACTGGGCTTTAATCCCAAATTGGCGGTGCCGGAACGAAATCCGTGGGTCCCCTATTACGGTTACGGTGCGGGAGTCGTCCGTCTTTCGCTGGGCGATAATTCAGAGCTTGGCGGGGCGGTAGGTGGTGAACGACCTTATGTCCGCTGGAACTTTTTTACCGATGCAACCGTGACGGTGGGGGATCAGATTTGGGTCAGAGATGGCAAGCCGGTCATAAAGTAAGGGATGCACCCAATTTCAACATTATGCTTCTCAACCGAACTTTTCAACTTGGATCAGATAAAAGAGGAAAACTCATGAAACGAAGTATTTTGATCGCTGTAATCTTTTCCATCGCCACGTTTTCTTTTGCCCAAACAAAAAAAGTTACCTTTACAGCCAAGGAAGGTACATGGATGAGTGTGGATGTATCTCCTGATGGGGAAACACTTGCCTTTGATTTATTGGGGCATATCTACCTCATGTCGGCTCAAGGTGGAAAGGCCAAGCCAATCACCGAGGGTACTTCGTGGAATATGTTTCCCCGTTTCAGTCCCGATGGTAAAAAGATTTTATTGACCTCAGACCGAAGTGGTAGTGATGATTTGTGGGTGCATAATCTAGCTAGTGGGGAAATGGAAAATATATCCGATATGGAACTCCCGGTGCATCAAGGAACTTGGTCACAAGACGGCCGACATGTTTTTGGAACAGCATTGAATTTGAAGGTTCGTCATCCAGTATACATGTTTAACCTGTACGGCAGTAAGCAAGAGATCATTCCGCCTGGAACTCGGGCACCGGTCATACATTTTGAAATGCATCCTTCCAATGGTCTAATCTACTTTGAACACGGAGATGGTGGCCTTTACAGTAGCGGCGACCGTATAAAGACGTACAACACTCATACGGGTGTGGTGGAAGTTTATATCGATAGGCCGGGTGGGGCCGCTAATCCGTCTATATCTCCAAACGGTAAAAAACTGGCCTATATACACCGTGATGACCGGCAGACCGTTTTGGTGGTTCATGACTTAAAGACAAGGGAAGAGAAAGTAGTCAGCCGAAGACTGGATTTTGATCGTCAGGACAGCGGTAGCTTCTATGGATCATATCCAAACATGAGTTGGCATACCGGTGGCAGTGAAATTTTCCTTTCATATGATGGAGGGATTCACGCCGTTGATATTCAATCAGGCAAAGCCCGTAAGATTGAATTTGAAGCGCCGGTGGATCGTGACATAAAGGAGACGATCCGTTTCAAAGTGGATGTACCACAGGCTGAAGGTGTAACTCGATCACACCGCTGGTCTCAATCAACACCTTCAGGGATCTTATTTGAAGCCCTGGGAGACCTTTACCTAAAAAAGGGTTCGAAGGTTATAAACCTTACTAAATCCAAAGATCATGAGACCAATCCGGTCTATGACTCCAAATCAAAATTGATCTATTACGCCTCCTGGAACGACAAGGAAATGGGGGCTGTTTATCAAATGAGCTTGAACGGGAAGAAACGTAAAAAATTGACCTCGGTAAAAAGTCAGTACGGTTCTATTGCTGTATCAAATGAAGGCAATATTGCTTTTATCCGTGGAGGAGGTTCTTTGATAAACGGAAATCATCTGGAAAATCAGACTGACTATGTGCTTGTATTGATCGAAAGGGCCGAAAAAGAGACTGTTTTGACTGAAATAGAGTGGAGCGAAAACCGCTATGCCAAGCGTCCTCCTACAGTTTTCTTTGGCCAGGACGGACGTATCTACTTCTCGGAATATGTGGAGGATGTTTTAACAATCAAATCCATTACCATGGACGGTTTGGACGAAAAGGAGATTTTCAAGTTTACCAACGCCACACGGGCGGTGATATCACCAGATATGCAATGGATTGCCTTCCGAGAATACCACCGCAGTTTTGTCACTCCTTTCGATTATGTTGGTAAAACAGTGACTGTCAGTGCTGCCGATGAAGAAGGATATACCCAGAGGGTGGATAGAAATGAAGACGGGGATTTCATGTCATGGTCAATTGATAGCCAAACGCTGTATTGGACTCGCGGCAAGTACCACGTTGAAAAGAAACTGAAGTCCATACTCGACCAAAAGAATCAGACCAAAAAAACCGACATCTCTTTTATCTATACAATCAACCGCCCAAGTAGTACAGTTGCCCTGAAAAATGTCCGTGTTCTAACTATGAACCAAAAGAAGGAGATTCTCGAAAATGTAACTGTTCTTATTAAGGCTGATGAGATTGTAGCAGTAGGGAAAAATGTTAGCGTGCCCAATGATGCCAAGGTGTTTGAACTTGCCGGCAGAACGGTCATGCCGGGTATGTTCGATGCGCACGGTCATTACGGCAGCCCCATTTCAGCTCTCAACGTTATTGAGCAAAATCTTTACGGATTACAAGCAAATCTAGCGTACGGGGTGACAACCATGTATGATGTATATGGCACTACCCAGAAGGATTTCTGGGTATCAGACATGCTTCAGCGTGGGGAGATCACCGGGCCCAGGATCTATTCTGTAGGGGACCCTATTTTTGTTACCAAGTATAGATCAAAAATGCACCGACCCATCGAAAGCCTGGAAGATGCTCTGGAACATGTGCAGTTTAACAAAGATCACGGTGCAGCTGCTGTGAAAGATTATTCCAACCACACGCGGTCAGCAAGGCAGCACCTGGCGGAAGCCAGCCGTCAACTTGGAATCAACATAATCAGTGAATCTTTTGGGAATCCCCAAATGAATCTTACACAGATTGTTGATGGTTTTACAGGGTTGGAGCACACCATGGGGCTTGAGCCACTTTACGAAGATGTGATCAACCTTTTGGCCCATTCTGAAATGGGTATAACGCCAACATTGGTAGTGGTATACAACGGGCCTTCAGGCGAAACCTATTTCCACCAGTCAGAAAGGCTATGGGAGGATGAAAAGCTGCTAAATTTTTTCCGTAAGGACGAGCTCATTCGCCTTCGGCGCCCCGGTTTTTTCTGGCCCGATGATCACTATTCAACACAAATGGGCAAAACATTGAAAAAACTTTATGACCGTGGCATCAAACTGCATATGGGTGCCCACGGTCAAATGATGGGGCTCGGTGCTCACTGGGAAATGGAACTCTTTACCCATGGTGGTTTTTCCAATTATGACGCCATTGAAATTGCCACAATTAACGGATTCAAACACCATGGCCTCGATCACAGGCTTGGCTCTATTGAGCCTGGCAAACTGGCCGATATTGTCATTATGACAAAAAACCCAATGGACAATATCCGCAACAGCAGATCCATTGAGTATGTTGTTAAGAACGGGATTGTCTATAGTGGAAAGAACGCTACCCAGGAGTTTCCCAGACAAGCCGCGGCTCAGAAGCTCTATTTCAAGCAAGGTCAATGACGATGAAGATGGTTCTGCTGAAATGACGGGGGAATTGAGATGAAAAAAAGAGACATATTGTTGTTTAATTAAATGAAAAAATTCATCTCATCAAGACGTGACTTCTTACGAACCACCGGCGTGGTGGCGACCTCAATCATCCTTCCCCGGCAGGTTATGGCCTGCCTGAGGAGAATCAAAAAGCCCATCGAGCTAGGCATGATCGCCGACCTGCACCAGGATATTATGCACGATGGTCCGGCGAGACTGAAGGCCTTCCTCGATGCCATGAAGGAAGAAAAGCCCGATGCCCTGCTACAGCTCGGTGACTTTGCCTTTCCGACAAAGAAAAACGAGGCAGTAACCAAGGCCTTTGAGAAGGCGCATCCCAGAACCCTGCACGTCCTCGGCAACCACGAGATTGATGGTGGGCACACCTTCGATGCGGTCGCGAAGCTCTGGGGTATGAAGGGGCGCTACTACAC
>SCKS01000093.1 GCA_004124465.1 Fidelibacterota bacterium | reverse complement strand
ATAGGATTTTCTTTGATCAAAGCCCTGGAATCTCGGAACAGATCATCATCGGAATAAGAGGGTAGAATCTGTCCGTGATGAATGCCGAACCTCCAGTAGTTGGTTGTGGTAACCGATCCACTAAAGTTCATTTGTTGCCTAATCATGACACCATCATTCCGATGATTTAGATCATAATTAACACCGAGGTTACTTTTTAATATTGGCCCCCAAGGATTCTGTTGACGGATTCTGAAATTCACATCCCAGGTTTGAATACCCGCACGCTTCAGATACCCCATATCGTTAATATCAAAATTATCATCATAAGCCTGAAAGGTGGCACTTGCATTCCACCAAACAGGGTCATCGTACTGAACGTGAGCTCGACTGGCATTCCCATTTTTCCCATCCGTGGATGATGAAACTAACTGTCCTGAAAAAGTGAGCCTGTTATCGGCGAATTTCATCCGCCAGTCCGCACTGCCCACTGTGGCCGAATGCCCCGATTGTCTCCGCTGATCAGTTACCATAACACCTATGGTGGAAAGATCATTAATAACACTCTTTTTGATTCGTCCGGCAAAGTGATTCGTATAAGGTTCAATAAGAAACTCACTCAAACTACCTGAATTAGATTCTACAGTAGCATATTCATGGTTCGTCATGGCATCAACCACAGCGAATTCCAGCCCGGACCTGCTTCTACCCAGCATCTTGACTGCACTGACAATATTGGTGGCATCAGGGCGGTCTACAATGGCACCT
This sequence comes from Fidelibacterota bacterium, assembly GCA_004124465.1. Classification (GTDB taxonomy): domain Bacteria; phylum Fidelibacterota; class Marinisomatia; order Marinisomatales; family S15-B10; genus UBA2125. Next base: position 4,262 of record SCKS01000093.1, on the reverse strand, counting down.
GACTCAGGTGAAAAGTAGCTGGGCCTCGCCCCTATACGACGAGTATGAAAAAGATTTCCTTCAAAACCCTGGTGGGGATTTTGGAAAATGGACATTCCTTCAACGAAAAAGGGGCGTTTTTCATCATAAAATGTTTCAAAAGCCGACAGGTTAAGCACTGATGGATCAGCCTCTACTTGCCCAAAATCAGGATTAACAGTCATAAAAGCTGTCGTATTTGACCCAACACCGTACTCCATATCCACACCAGCACTGCCTGTGAATTGGTCGCCGCCGCCATTGGCGTGGTAACCTCCCAAAGTGTAAGGAGTCAGTTCTATCTGTTTAGGAGGAGGTATTTCACTTAGTCCCTTCAACACCCCGAAACGGGAGACATTCCCTTTCACACCCCGCTTTTTACCGGGCCATTCCATCCGTTCCTGCTTCCTAAAAATGAAGCGCCTTATCATAAATCCCCAAGTCTGCTCCTCAATGTTGGAAAAATTAAATAGTGAGAATGGAAGACGAAATTCTACACTCCACCCTTGCTCGTTTCTATTGACTTTGGCATCCCAGACTCCATCCCAAGACATATCATAGCGGCTATCATCATAAACATAAGAGTCTAGCTTTGATCCTGCGGCATTGACAATAAAACTGTATCCTGTAAGATTGTCATTCCTGGGATCGACAGCAACACCTATCCAATCGGAATTGTTAATCCCTGATGCCGACCCACCCCGCATACCTTCACTATGGGCCCAGCTATCACGCCTGGAGAATCTTGATACGATGGCTTTAGGATCAGAGTCGTAGTTCATAAAAGCAACATAAATATTGTCATTATCATAAAGCAGTTTTACTTCAGTCTTTTCTGTAGGTTGAGCCAGATCTTCAGGCTCTGTCTGAAAAAATTCTAAAATGACAGGCGCTTTATCCCAAACAGAATCACTGAGGTCTCCATCGATTTTGGGAGGAGTGTCTGTTCTTTTTGCAAAAACCTCCTTAAGAACCAAAGTTCCGGGATCAAAATCGGTGTCCGAGTCACTCCTCACCGCCGACAGAACGGAAAATAAGGTTATGGATACACAGAAAATCCGTCTCACCATAGCATTAAATTTAGTATTAAGTGTAACTAGTTGTTAAATCAATACTCCTAAGGCTGAAACCAGTAATTCAGCTTTAGGAATAGGGAGTTTGACTTGTTTGAGAACCATGCATCCGCTTCCCCTGAATAGGCATTTGAATCATTCAAATTGTATACCAGGTAGAGGGTACTTCCCAGGGAATACTCCCATCGTATGACAAAGGTTCCCACCGTATTACGCAGTTGGAAATCAGGGTTATAACTGTATTGTGGATAAGGAGAAAAGTTCAATGTTGATTCTTTAGTTAACTCCTTGAAACCATAATAGTCACCCTTTACCACAAAAGGTTGAACAAAAACTTGGAAGGAAAGATCAGGAGAAAATGTCCAATTAATTCGCACTTTTGTATCAACCATCTCTTGATCAAAAGGACTGTATATCCTGTGGTAAGCGTTTTCATCTTCCAAAACAGTTACATATTGTTCATTGTTAATCTCTTTCCAATACCTTGTCTCAAGAGATATTCTCAGGAAGTTGGTCGGGTTGAGGATCACATTGAGTGTAGGGACAATACCAAAACTCCCGTTTTCGGCTTTGCCGACTCCTACTGAAGGGTTCAAAACAATACGATTCCTAGGATCGGTACTCATAAAAACAAAAAACCTCATTCTCGGGGAAATACCGATCATCCAGGCATTGGGATCCTTGAACAGATCACCGTCATCGGTGGTGCTAAATAGAAACATGCCTCCCATGCCAAACATCCAAAAACTCTTGAACATATTCATAAGATTCCACTCTACTCGGCGTGACAAAACAATGCCATCCGTTCTGGCATATTGAAAAAATCTCATTGAAAAATTGTTACTTCGGAAAGGTCCCCAGGGATCCTGTTTACGGACTCCTCCACCTGCTCTTATTGCCCATACTCCGTTTCGCTCAAGAAAACCGAGGTCGTTGTTCATAAATGAATCACCGTAGTAGGTTGCAATGAGATCGGCACTCCACCACTTAAAGTTGTCATAAGCCAGGTAAAGACGGGAGGCAAAATCTTTTTTATCCTCCGATTGAGATACGGCAGCCTGACCGCTGAAATTGAACCGACTTTCGCCAAATTTCAGTCGCCAATCAACAGAAGCCACGGATGAGCCTGATGCTTTAGCTCGTCGAACATCCGTCACTGTTGCTCCGATTACAGACGTACTATTTATGACAGGTGCTTCAACACGACCGATGAAATAATTAGTCTTCGGTTCAATAAGAAAGTTTTCCCGTTTTACATTTTCTCCATCATTTATTTCTAAAGTGCCGTATTCCTCATTAGTCAAACTTTCAATAAAACCGTAAGATATACCTGAGGGTGTCTTCCCCAAAACTTTGGTCGCACCCAGAATTGTGGTTGCATCGGGGCTGCTCACAATTGTCCCATCCGAAGAAGTAAAATAAGATGGAGCTCTTCCGATTCTCCGGGAATGAAAAAGTCTGATGGGTGCCAAAGTGAAACTGCCCTCAAGCCAAGATTCAATCTCCTCTCCAAACTGCGGCGTGAAGAAAGAACCGCCTTCTACAAAAAAAGGCCTTTTCTCGGGATAGAATGTCTCGAAAGCTGTAAGGTTTAAAATTGAAGGGTCAGCCTCAACCTGCCCAAAATCAGGGTTTATGGCAATGGAGGCAGCACTATTTGTGGAGAGACCGTATTCCATATCTACACCCAGACTGCCTGTATTTTCGGTAACACTTCCCAACTGCTTACCACCCAAAATGTAGGGAAGAATTTCTAGCTGTCTTGGAGGCGGAATGTTTTCCAGGCCAGTGAGTATGCCATACCGGGAAACAATTCCCTTCACCCCTCGAGGCTTACCGGGCCATTCATGCCTTTCCTGTTTTCGATAAATGGAACGATTCAACTCCAATCCCCATATCTGTTCACCCTGGGAGTTAAACTGGAAAACTGAAAAAGGAACCGCCATTTCAGCCGCCCAACCATTTTCATTACTGGAGACCTTGGCATCCCAAACCGCATTCCAGGAAGAGTCGTAGTTCTCATCATCTGGCATGAAAAGATCCATTTTCACCCCGGCAGCATTTACTATAAAGATATAGCCTGTTATGTCATCGTTTTGCGGATCCACTCCTATCCCTATCCAATCTGAATTGTCATTCCCAGCTTCAAGCCATTCGTCACGACGGGCCAAGCGTCTCATGATTTTCTTCGGCTCTGAATCATGGCACCGAAAAGCAAAATAAAGTGCGTCGTCATCATAAACGATGCGCACTTCCGTTAATTCCGTAGGCTTTGCAAGATTGTCTGGCTCGGTCTGGATGAGATCGGTTACTGGGATAGCCCTCTCCCACACAGAATCATCGAGAAAGCCATCAATTGTAGGAGGAGAATCGACTCGAACAGCATGGGTAGTCTTAGACAATAAACTCTCGGAATCCACCTCTCCCTGAGCCCATACAATTGAAATAATAGCTGTACAAGCTGTTGTAAATATTGCTACTGGAATTCGACTAATCATCTTAATCCTACTTTCAAAAGGTTGCAAAGTTACCGATATACACTGGAGTGTAAAAACTGTGATGAACAACTATTCATATCATCGTGACAGCCCTGAAATTTTGTAAATTAGTATAATCTTTTGTTACCAGCTGAAATCAGAAACTTATAAGTCATGAAAATTGCCGTCCTCGTTAAACAAGTCCCCGGTGGCGATTCCCCCCTTAGAATCAGCGATGATCAGCTTTGGATAAAGGAAGAAAATGTCAATTTCATCACAAATGAAAGTGACAGCTACGCAGTTGAGGAAGCACTTCAACTGAAAGAAACGCTGGGCGAAGGTGAAGTCGTAACGGTAAGCCTTGGTCCGGAGCGAGCCCAACGAACTATAAGGGAGGCATTATCCAAAGGTGCTGATCGGGGTATTTATATTGAAGAGTCGTACCCTTATGCCTCTGATCCACTGCAAATTGCCAGAACTTTTGCCAGTGCTCTGAAAGGAGAAAATTTTGATCTGATTCTGACTGGATTGCAGTCTGATGACTTTGGTTTCGGTCAGGTGGGTATCATTCTGGGTGAGATGCTGGGTATGAGCACCGCTACACTGGTTATGGCAACTGAACTTGCCGATGGTAAAATGAAAGTTAAACGTGAGCTGGAGGCGGGTTGGTTTCAATGGGTAAACCTGGATCTTC
>SCKS01000092.1 GCA_004124465.1 Fidelibacterota bacterium | reverse complement strand
AATGAGCACTGCAACTTTACCTTGCTTAATCAAAGAGATTAATTTTTTCAAGTTTGGTAACTCCAGGCTGGCACTGTTGGATTCAATATCACGGAAGATCTTCTTAATTTCCAGCCCGTGTTCTTCACTCCATTTTCGGATGATTTTGGCTTGATTTCGTGTGCCCAAATTCTTAGGAGTTGAACGGTGGTTGTTTAAACGGGTATATCCGTAAATACTCATTTTTCTTAAACAGAAAAGTGTATGTTACTTTACTAAATAACAAACAAAATACTCATAAGGAGACTTGATTGATAAGTGTAATCAGTGTTCCTGATAATAAAAAATATCCCTTTGATTATCAACTTCTTCATCAATTTGGCAAGGTATTATTGATCACTCTTACTAAGGTTGATATAATTGAAATGAATCTTGACAAAAAATAATGAAAAATTTTAAGAGTAAGGAACATGTCATTTGAAAGTAATATTCGTGAAGAACTTGCAAAGATTCTTGGAAAAGAATGGGTCAAGGATGATTCAGTAACACTCTATACTTACCGCTGTGACGGGCTGACGCTTTATACTGCACCACCGATGGGTGTGGTGTTCCCCGGAGCAGTTCAGGAACTGGTATCCGTTGTCAAATTGCTCCATAAGCACAAAATCAGCTTTATCGCAAGAGGCGCCGGCACCGGACTTTCCGGAGGAGCAGTTCCTCAAGATGAAAGCGTTATTATCGAGATGGCGCGTTTCAAGGAAGTGCATGAAGTTGATTGGATTAACCGTACAATTACTGTTGATCCCGGAGTGATCAATTTACGTATCACTGAAGATGTTCAATCTCAGGGTTACCATTACGCACCCGATCCATCCTCTCAAAAAGCCTGCACCATCGGAGGTAATGTCGCCGAAAATTCTGGTGGCCCTCATACACTTAAATATGGTGTGACTGTAAATCATGTGCTTGGTGTGGAAATGGTTTTGCCTGACGGAGAACTGATTAAACTTGGCGGTAAGCATCTTGGAATGCCCGGTCCGGATTTGCTGGGTTTGATGATCGGCTCAGAAGGAACATTCGGAATTATTACAAAAATTATCTGTCGTCTAACCCCCAATCCAGAAAAAGCGGTAACAATGCTCGGAATTTACAAATCGGTTCATGATGCATGTGAATCAGTTTCGAGCATCATTCGTCATGGTATAATTCCGGCGGCCATGGAAATGCTGGACAAAATTGTCATTTCTGCAGTCGAAAAAGCACTCAAGCCAGGCTTCCCACTGGACGCTGAAGCTGTGCTGATTGTGGAACTGGACGGTTTGGCAGACGGACTGGATGCAGAAGCTGAGATCGTTGAAAAATTACTCAAAGAGTCCGGTGCTACTACAGTCAATCGTGCTCGAGATGAAGTTGAACGTGACAAAATCTGGCGTGCACGTAAAGAAGCTTTTGGTGCGATTGGTCAAATTTCACCGAGCTATTATGTGCAGGACGGTGTGATTCCGCGCAGTAAACTTCCTGAAGTACTCAATGAAATTTCTGCAATCGGCAAAAAACACGGATTGACGGTCGCAAATGTGTTTCACGCCGGAGACGGGAATTTGCATCCGCTGATATTGTATGATTATGAAAATCCAGAAGAGGTCGAAAAATCACATAAAATTGGCGAAGAAATATTATCATCGTGCATCCGTCATGGTGGAACGCTTTCTGGTGAACATGGTATCGGCATTGAAAAAGCAGAATGGATGAAAGATCTTTATCCTGGAAATTCCCTAGACAATATGCAAAATGTGCGGACTTTTTTTAATCCGGAGAATTTGCTTAATCCCGGGAAGCTTTTTCCACAACCCGGACGTTGTGCAGAGTCAAAAAGCGGGACTCCTCCACGGAATGCTACGGTTTTGGATAAATCAAAGATGGTGGCCTCGAAATCAGGAATTGCGGTGTGAGTACATTTGAATCAGGCTCATTGAAAGAAATACAAAGCTGGGTATCTTCACGAATTGAGGTGCAGGAAGCATTCCGGATTTGCGGAAAAGGATCTCGTTTTGTGACCACAGTTTCCGGAAAATTCGAAGCATTTTCTAGCGACATCCTTTCTCTGCAAAAGCTCAACGGAACACGCTTTTTTGATCCTGACGACATGGTCGTTGGCGTGGAATCAGGAATGAACATTCGGAGTCTGCAGGAAATACTGGCTGAACGAAATATGTTGCTGCCTGTTAATCCGTGGTTCCCGGATTCTTGCGTTGGCTCGATAGTGGCCTGCAACGATTTTGGGCCGAACCGTATGGACATGGGCGGACTCCGTGATTGCATTATCGGCATCGAATACATTAACGGAAAAGGTGAAATCGTAGAGGCCGGCGGTAAAGTGGTGAAAAACGTTTCCGGCTATGACCTGACGCGAATGATGTTGGGAAGCCAAGGGGGATTGGGTGTCATCACTGCTGTCAATTTTAAGGTTATACCAAGGCCTGCTGAACCGCATGGGATGTATGGAATTTTCAAAAATGAAGCATGGTTGCCGCAAGTTGAAGAGTTACGCAAACGCCGAATTCCATTGGACTGGATTCAGGCTGTGTTAACTCCTGATTCAAACTGGATTTTAGGGCTGGGATTCTCCGGGAACAAGCCCAATCGAAACAGAATTGAAAGTGAAATACGCGAAGTTTACGGTAAAACTCTGGCTATTCTCCCTGATGGGAAATCATTTCCCGGTCAGAAATTCACTCCAGGTGAACAAAGATTTGAGGGTTTTTTACCAGCGATATGTGACGCATGGGAAATGGATGAATCCCATTTTCATGTTTTTGTAACCTTGCCAACTGAAGAAATCTTTCGCTTTCATTTTGAAACATTCCGAAAAGAAAACTTCAAAATTGTCGTTCATCCTATTGGGGGTGATATTCATTTCATGCACAAAAGTTTTGACATGAAAGAACAGCTTCAACATCTTGAAAAAATCAAATCAGCCCTGGTTCATCCTGACAGCAAAATCCGCTGGGTGAGAGCAGTCCCTGAAGCCTCATTCCAGGAGCTGGGGAAATTTGGTGTTGCGAACGGATATTCTTTGGCACAAAGACTCAAACGACATCTGGATCCATCGGGTGTTTTTTTTGCCCCTTACTACGATTTGGAGTTTAACGAATGAATATTAATTTTTCACAAAAAACTGCAGTTTCGGCTAAAGAACTTTTTCGCCTTGCCGAATTTGACAACATTCTCAAATGCGTTCACTGCGGACTCTGTCTTGAAAGCTGCCCTACGTATAGGGAATTGGACGATGAAAAAGATTCTCCCCGTGGACGGCTCTATTTAATGCGTGGTCTGTGGGAAGGTGCACTGGAACTAAGGCAGTCTGTGGTTGAGCCTTTGAGCCGTTGTGTTAATTGTCGCGCCTGCGAAAGCGCCTGTCCTTCCGGAGTGCCTTATGGTGAATTACTGGAAAAAACGCGCGGTATTATTTTTGAAAACACGACTCAAAGTTTTAAAGAGCGGGTGCTGCGGAGACTCTTGCTGAAAGGTTTGTTTCGCTCAACCAGCTTAATGATCACTGCAAGTTATCTCTTAAAAATTTACGCTACCACGGGATTACCCAAACTTATTACGAAAACGTTTGTAGGAAAACTGTTTCCGAGATCCTTTGTCTTTCAACAACATTTGCTGCCCAACTTTTCAGGTAAGTCTTTCAAACTAAAATACGCCGATGAAGTTATTTCATCTGAAGTCTCAGAAAAAATAAAACCATATACTGGACCTTCCGGGAAATCTAAAAGATTAAAATCTAAACCAAGGGTTGGAATGTTTTCCGGATGCATTATGGATGTTTCGGAAGCGGCAATTCACGAATCAACGCTGACTTTGTTGCATCATATCGGTTGTGAAGTGGTTGTCCCTGGCAATCAGGTATGTTGTGGTGCAATCCATGTTCATAGCGGTGACAGGGAAACTGCTCGTGAACTTGCACTGAAAAATCTGGTAGCTTTTGAGCCTCGTCATTTAGATGCAATAATCACGAATGCCGCAGGCTGCGGGGCACAGTTGAAGGAATATAATCTCCTTTTTTCAAAGGAAACTTCTGAAGCTAAAAAAGGCGTAAGGTCAACTGTCAATTGGCAAGACTTTGAAAAGAAAATTATTGATGTCCTAGAGTTTCTTTCCCGCTATCCGAAATTGTTGGAGAAACTTTCCTGGCGCGAAGATGAAGATACTGTGCTTTATGACGCACCATGTCACCTGATACATGCTCAAAAAGTGGATGAAAATCCACGCCAGCTCCTCAACAATTTGCCGGGAGTAACACTGGTGCCGCTCAAAGAGTCGGACTGGTGTTGTGGTTCCGGTGGAATTTACAACCTCGTCCACCCTGAACTATCTGGAGCAGTTTTGAAACGGAAAACTGAATCAATTCGTCAAGCATTGACTACAAACCCCAATGCGACTAACATTATCACTGGAAATCCCGGATGCCTTTACCAAATTCGTGCAGGAATCCGGAGTGAAAATATAGATCTTCATATCCTCCACCCTGTTGTTTATTTGGCAGGGCGTTTGAAAAAAAATGAATCCTAGTATATTCCTCAATTCACTTTTTGAAGTTGCCGTAGCAAAGGCCCAGCCCAAGCAATGCATTCCTCAATTTCTTACTGAAACACGTGTCACTGGTCGTAGAGTTGTCTTTGGTGCAGGCAAAGCTTCTGCGGCAATGGCACAAGTTGTTGAACAACATTTGACAGGAGCTCTGGAAGGATTGATTGTGACCCGCTACGGCCATGCCGTTCCATGTCAACAGATTGAAATTGTTGAGGCCGGACATCCTGTTCCGGATAACAACGGCATGGAAGCCTCGTCCAGGATGCTGAAAACAGCTGAGGGACTGACCCAGCACGATTTGGCACTGTGCCTGATTTCCGGAGGAGGTTCATCGCTGCTGTCGTTGCCTGCATCTGGACTGAGTTTGAAGGATAAGCAGGAAATTACTTCTGTACTTCTGAAGTGCGGAGCAACGATTCACGAAATTAACTGCGTTCGCAAACATCTGTCTGCGATCAAAGGTGGAAGGCTGGCTGCTGCTTGTGCGCCAGC
>SCKS01000027.1 GCA_004124465.1 Fidelibacterota bacterium | reverse complement strand
TCTGTTACTGATGATGAGGTAACATCTGCAAAGGTCCTTCTGGAATCACTCAATATGGTATCTCCTTTAGCTATCTTTTCTGGTAGTATGGCTCCCTCAAGACGACCGCCAACAACACTTTGGAAAGGAATCATCGAATTTGCCTTGAATAGTGATGTATCTGTCCTGCTAATTGGAGGAAAGAGAGATGTCTCCATTGCCACAGAGCTTATGGAATCTTTCCCGGCCGAGAATTTGAAGTCCATTTGCGGAAAAACCTCTCTTCAAGAAACCATTGCACTGATTTCTCAATGTGCCGGTGCAATTGCTTCTGACTCAGGTTTGGGTCACATTTCGGCTAACCTTGGAGTGCCAACTGTTTCACTGTTTGGTGCAGGCGATCCTGAAGTCACTGCTCCGTTTGGAAACCGTACCAAAATCATTTTTCAGAACGTTCACTGCAGCCCGTGTAAAAAAAATCAGTGCCACAACAGTGATGAGCCACTTCTTTGTCACACCACTATGGATCCGGGGCAGGTGTGGGAAGCGTATTCAGTTATATCAGGATCAGAAAAAAGTTAACTGTTTCTCAAAGCCCTCGTAGTTTCGGCCCCTTATGAGAGCGATCATTCTAGCAGCTGGCGTTGCCCGACGGCTTTATCCCCTCACCTTCGACAAGCCGAAGTGTCTCCTGGAAGTGGCGGGTCAACCGATCCTCGATTACCAGGTGAAAGCGTTAAAACGGGTTGGTATTTCCGAGGCTACCATTGTCGTCGGTTACTACAAGGGTATGATCATTAATCACTTGAAAACCAGTTTCGATGAATTCGAGTTCAATTTTGTCAATAATCCGCATTTCTTCGAAACGAACACCTCCTATTCACTTCATTTGTGTGAAGATGTACTTCGTGAAGGCGAATGTTTGCTCATGAATGGGGATGTTCTTTACCCTGTTGAGCTTCTCCAGAGGGTCCTCGATGACGACAAAGATAATGTTCTCGCCGTAGAAGCGAAGCAGTGCGGCAAAGAGGAGGTAAAGGTAATTGAAGGTGCTGATGAGCGGATAGTAGCCATAGGGAAGGAGCTGATTGAAGAAAATTCACTGGGCGAATTCATCGGTGTGGCAAAACTGTCCGAGGCTTTTAACAGTCGGTTTGCAGATTCACTTTCACAACTCATTGAAGCGGGAGGCAAGGCCGACTACTTTGAGGCTGCTATTCATCCGCTTTTAGCCAAAATCGAACTTCACTATGTGGATGTTTCGGACTTGCCTTGCATAGAGATCGATTTCGTGGAAGATCTTGATAAAGCCGCGGAACTTGCGACTTCAGACTTGTTTAAAAGCCAACGCTAGATTCTGAACTGAAAGCTTAGACGTCCTGCCCAGTACGGCTCCAATATATCGGTTCCGAAAAAAGTGTACCTGACATTCGGGGCGATCTGGAAGTTAGCGGCCGGGCTGTAGATCATCCCCAACAGGACAAAATGCTCCCGCATGTCTGGATAATCTACCGAAGAATCATAAAGATCAATTCGCCCGAAGAGGGAAATCTGTTCTGATCTTTTCAGGGAAGCGTAAATAGCCAATATCCGTTCTTGATGATCGAGACCGGCGTCGTGCTCGATTTGAAGGTCAAAGCCAGCCCGAAGCTGTGAATTGGAAAAACCTGCAAATCCACCATACCTGTAATTCAGGTAGACATCATCTTTCCAGTCACCATAAGGTTCAACAGATCCCACAATACCAAAGTTATGGCCGGTATTTCGGGAAAGATTCTGTTCCCCTTTACTCACAAGGAGAGACATTCTTTTATAAGCATCATTTTCAGGTTTCTTGAATCCCGGACCGTTGAAGACAGCGACATTAATCAGTAAATCAGATCCAACGACTCGCCGAAGTGAGATACCAAGATCAGCAGTATCATCGAACCCGTGGAGGTTCCCCGGAAATTTTTCAATAAATCGTAGGCCCCATGTCTGTTTTAACGGGCCGAAATAGTTTGTGGGTTGGGAGCCCACCATGAACTCACCAAGCCTTGTTCGCCACGACACAAAGGCATGTTTTAGGAATACCTCCATTTTCCCATCACTAGATGATTGTGAATCAGTGGTCAAGCGAAACGAAATATTATCTGTCAACTGCTCTCTCAGATCGAGGTAGGCACGTCTTACACTGAAGGCAGGATTGATGGCTTCCTGGGTTGAACCGTTCAGATCGAAGAAAACCAGAGATGAAATATCAACTGCCGAGACCGTAGCAGTGTGAAGCAGGAGAGCCAGTAAAACAGATTGATTAAGCTTTTCCATGTGGGCGAATTTAGGGAAAATTGTCAACATCACCCCTTTTCGATTAAGAGTGAAAACTCTAAATTACTATTGCTATGTCAATTCAATAATTGTGGTGATAATGTCACCGCTCTTTTTGGTTAGAGACAGATGTCTTCAATAAAAATAGAACTAGATGGTAAAGCTGTTGAACTCCCGCTCATTGAGGGATCGGAAGGGGAGAAGGCTCTTGATGTTGGTCATCTCCGAAAAGAGACAGGTTATATCACTTTTGATCCGGCGTATGGCAACACCGGTTCATGCGCCAGTTCTATCACGTTTATCGACGGCGAAAAAGGTATCCTGAGATACAGGGGCATTCCCATTGAGCAACTTGCGGAACATTCGACATTTGTTGAAGTCTGTTATCTGCTGATCTATGGCCATCTACCATCAAAAAAGGAGCTTTCGGAGTTTTCCAGGCAACTGACCTATCACTCCATGATCCACGAGGATTTTAAGCGCTTCTTTGATGGTTATCCCATGAATGCCCATCCAATGGGTGTTCTGGCTTCAACTGTTGCAGCCCTTTCAACGTTCTATCCGGATGAAGAGAATGGTGACCTGGATATCAATATTGTCCGTCTTATCGCTAAACTAAAGACCTTAGCGGCGTTTTCGTACAAAAAATCATGCGGGCAACCGTTCATCTATCCCATTAATGATCTTGGCTATGAAGCGAACTTTCTCTACATGATGTTTGCTCTGCCTTCAGAGGAATATGTAGTAGATCCCGTGATGGCTGATGCTCTAAGGCTTTTGCTCATCTTGCATGCTGATCACGAACAAAACTGCTCCACATCAGCGGTCAGAATGGTGGGTAGTAGTCAGGCCAATCTGTACATTTCCATTGCTGGAGGGATAGCGGCACTCTGGGGGAGGCTCCATGGTGGAGCGAACCAGAAAGTGATTGAAATGCTCGGTGTAATCCGTGATGATGATATGAACTACAAGAAGTATGTTGATATGGCAAAAGATAAGGAGTCCGATTTCAAGCTGTTTGGTTTCGGGCACAGGGTGTATAAGAACTTTGATCCCAGAGCCAAGGTACTGAAAGGGGCCGCCGACAGACTCCTCCAGAAGCTCGGAGTTGATGATCCTCTCCTTGAGATTGCAAAGGAATTGGAGGACGTGGCTCTCAAGGACGATTTTTTCATTAAGCGAAAGCTCTACCCGAATGTCGACTTCTATTCCGGCATTATTTATCGTGCCATGGGCATACCCACCGAGATGTTCACGGTCATGTTTGCTATGGGACGCCTGCCTGGCTGGATCGCGCAGTGGAAGGAGATGAGGGAAGAGCCTAAGGCGAGAATCTACAGGCCGAGACAGATCTATATTGGCGAGACTTTAAGAGATTATAAAGACAGAAGCTAGAAACCTCTAAGCTTTACCGATCTAGCGACCCGATCAATGGCAACCATAAAGGCCGCGGTTCTGAAAGAAACTTTCTTCTCTTTACGGAGTGCGCTCACCTCACTATAGGCCGAAACCATCTTTTTTTCCAGTTTTGAGTTCACTTCATCTTCTTCCCATCTGAACTGCTGAAGGTTTTGCACCCACTCAAAATATGAGACAGTAACGCCGCCGGCATTGGTGAGAATATCGGGGATGACAGGGATCGATTTATCAAAAAGTATTTCGTCCCCCGGCGGGGTAGTGGGGCCGTTGGCTGCCTCGATAACGAAACGGCAGTTGAGGTTATCAGCATTCATTTTGTGAATAACTCCACCCAGAGCCGCCGGAACCAGGAAATCACACTGGATAGTAAGAAGCTCTTCATTTGAAAGTTTTTTACCCTGGCCGGAACCTTCAATAACTCGATTTTCTTTCACATAGTCCGTCAGTGATGAAATGTCAAGTCCATTGGGTTCGTGTAGCCCGCCGCTAACATCACTGACAGCAATAACTTTGCAGCCGGCTTCGTGGAGGAATTTGGCGGCAAAAGAACCCACATTGCCAAACCCCTGGATCACAGCCGTTGCTTCAGAAAGATCCACTTCAAACTCCGCAGCTGCTTCACGAATAGTGAAATACACACCGCGGCCTGTGGCAGCTTCCCTGCCGAGAGAGCCACCCAAATCGATGGGCTTTCCGGTGACTATACCCGGGCTATAACCGTGATTTTGACTGTATTCGTCCATAAACCACGCCATGATCTGAGCGTTGGTATTGACGTCCGGGGCGGGGATGTCTTTATTCACACCAATGATTGGACTGATCCTTCGGAAGAACCGTCGAGACAGCTGTTCCAGTTCCCGTTCGGAATAGTCCCTTGGATCTATGGTTATGCCGCCTTTTCCACCACCGTAAGGGATATCCACTACGGCAGTCTTGTAAGTCATGAGAGCGGCCAGGGCCCGCACTTCGTCCAGATCAACTTCCTGATGGTAACGGATCCCACCCTTAAAAGGACCTCGGGCGTTGTTGTGCTGAATGCGATACCCCTTGAAGACGGCCAGCGAGCCGTCGTCCCTATTGAGTGGTACTTCGACGGCAAGTTCCCGATCGGGCATCATGAGTGAATTTGAAAAGTTTTCTTCCAGTCCAAGTTTATCGGCGGCTCTCTCAAACTGGTCACAGCACGCTTTGAAATTATTTACCTTCACTTCAGACATTCTTTAATCTCCCTATCCTTTTGTTGTTAAGTAGATCGGAAAGTAATTATGTACGAGGTGATTATCCAGTTAAGAAGTTCGTTTAACTGCATTTTCTCCAAAATATCATTAATGCTCCTTTTCTCACTGTAACAATCACATTAATTTTTAGATCAGTTATGAGTCATGAGACAACACCGAAAATTGCATTTCTTACGGCTGGTGGTCTAGCACCCTGTCTTTCGGCATCCATTGGTGCACTGATGTTGGAGTATAACCACAAGGCACCGGAAAGTGATATGTTGGGTTACCTTCACGGTTACAGAGGTCTGTTGCTTGGCAAGTCACTTGAGATTTCAACTTCCGTTCGCGAGCGAGCCCAAACTCTTCTTTCCTTTGGAGGGAGCCCTATCGGCAACAGCCGAGTGAAACTTACCAATGTGGAAGACTGCGTAAAGCGTGGTTTTATTAAAGAGGGGGAAGAGCCTCTTCAGGTTGCGGCCCGCCAGCTTCTGGAAGACGGCATTTCTATTTTACATACTATCGGTGGTGATGATACCAATAGCATGGCGGCGAGCCTCGTTGATGTTTTAAAGGAGATGGGTGCTGAGCTCACTGTGGTGGGGTTACCAAAGACGGTAGACAACGATGTTTATCCTATTGTTCAAACCTTGGGCGCCGCTACAGCTGCGGAGCAGGGAGCCGTTTTTTTTGAGAATATTGCCAACGAAAATAGCACGAGCCATCGCCAACTCATTATTCATGAAGTGATGGGCCGCCACTGCGGCTGGCTCACCGCTGCCACGGCCCACGCATACCGTGAACGGTTGAAACAAAAAACATTTCTTCCTGAAATTCTTATCTCCGAAGACCGGTGGGATCTGGATGCGGTTTACGTCCCTGAGACCGAACTCGATTTTTCAGCCGAATGTGATCGTCTCATGAAAAGAATGGACGAAAAAGACGGGGTGAACATTTTCCTGAGTGAGGGTGCAGGCATTGAGACAATTGTGAAGGAAAAGGAAGCAGCAGGAGAAGCAGTGGCACGAGACGCTTACGGGCATGTGAAGCTTGATCTCATCAATCCCGGCTTGTGGTTCGCTGAACAGTTCGGTGAACGGCTCCAGGCAGATAAGATCCTTGTTCAGAAAAGCGGCTACTTTGCTCGGTCTGCTGCACCTAACGAAGAAGATCTGGACTTGGTCAAGAGGAGTGCTACCATGGCTGCTGAATGCGCACTTAAGAGGGAGAGTGGCGTAGTGGGTCTTGACATGGATGAAGGCGGTCAGTTGAGTCTTATAGATTTTGACAGGATTAAAGGTGGGAAATCTTTTGATGTGACAACAGATTGGTTCAATGTAATGCTTGGTCATATTGGGCAGGCCTGATGAAATAAGGAGAATAAATCACCATGAATCTTGAGCAGTTAGAATCGACGGCAAAAGCCATGGCGGCACCGGGGAAAGGCATTCTTGCGGCGGATGAGAGTACGCCAACTATCGGGAAAAGATTTGATCAGATTAATGCAGAATCAACGGAAGAAAATCGCCGTACGTACCGTGATATGCTCTTTACGACTGAAGGGATGGAGAATTACATCAGCGGTGTTATTTTTTTTGATGAGACGCTTCGCCAATCCACGGTGGACAGAGACGTTCCTTTTTCGAAACACCTTTCAGATCTTGGTGTCGTCCCCGGTATCAAGGTGGACAAAGGTGCCAAGGAACTTGCGGGCTTTGAGGGCGAGAAAGTAACTGAAGGATTGGACGGCCTTCGGGATCGACTGAAAGAATACTACGACCTTGGTGCAAGATTTGCAAAATGGCGGGCGGTCATCACCATCACTGAAGAGGCACCCTCCTTTGCCTGCATCGATGCCAACGCTCACGCTCTGGCCCGATATGCTGCCCTTTGTCAGGAAGCAGACATTGCCCCCATCGTAGAGCCGGAGGTGCTCATGGACGGTGAGCACAATATAGAGGCAAGTTTCGAGGTAACCTCTGAAGTGCTAAGCTCTGTCTTTGAGGCTCTTGTTCGCATGGATGTCTATCTGGAGGGAATCATCCTTAAACCTAATATGGTTCTTTCCGGCTATGAATGTTCAGAGCAGGCATCTGTTGACGAAGTTGCTGAAGCGACAGTCTCCTGTTTTATGAGATTTGTTCCGGCGGCGGTACCGGGGATCTGTTTTCTTTCGGGAGGTCAGAGTGATATTCATGCTACGGAGCACTTAAACGCTATGAACTGTTTGGGAACAGAAAAACCGTGGAAACTCAGTTTCTCTTACGGCCGTGCTCTGCAGCAACCGGCCTTGAAGGCATGGGGTGGTGATCCGGCCAACGTCGAGAATGCCAGAGAGGCGTTTCTACATCGAGCTAAATGTAATGGTGCTGCCACCACTGGCGACTATACCAAGGAGATGGAAACTTCAGAATAGTTAACCTGATTTAGGCGAAATTTTCCCTGGAATTAGCAGCCAAAGAATAGATAAAATGAGCCCCGGGTAAAAAGGCTCAATGCCCAAGGGGTATTTATTCTCCTTAAACCAAAAAAGAAACCACGCAAAACTCAGAGCGGTTGAAAGTATCATCATTGCCGGAACGGCTGGTATAAGTTTCTTTTGCCAAAAGGTTGTTAGAAAAGGGATAAGAAGCCCCGGTATTATCACGCTCCCAAGAGAATACCACAGCTCTATAACTGATGGTAGTAACCAAGCAAAAAGCAGAGAAAAAGCGGCAATAAAAGGAAGCCCCAGTTTTACCCACGCCACTTCATTCCCTGACCGTTTCATACGCCAAACAATGTCCCTTCCAAAGGTCATAGCGCTGATGAAACCGAATGAGTCAATTGTGGACATTATTGTAGCAAGAAGACCGGCGAAAAAGAGCCCTTTAATAACAGGGGGAAGTACAGACAACCCCAAAGCAGGCAACGCCAGGGCGGCCTCTGACCCCTCGGGCAAAACTAAACGGCTGTAGAGTCCCGCTGAAACTGTGAGAAAATCGAAGAGCGCCCAGAACCCGATAGAAACAAGAATTCCTTTTTTTGCAACGGCAGGTGATTTTGCCGCCGCACACCGTTGATAGAAACCGGGATCTACAAACGTCCAGAGGGCAATAAAGAACCAGGCGAGAATATACTGTGTCGAATTTCCACCATGCCAGGTCAGATGTAATTCCGGTAAACCTTTTCTTAGTGCCTGAAAGCCACCATAGTTCTGAAAACAGATGAAGACGAGCAAAGCGAACCCGGTAAACATGAGCCCAAACTGGAGTAGATCCGTTCGGACCACTGATCGGAAACCTCCGTTGTAAACATAGATTAGACTGATCCCTGTAGCCAGGAGAAGGGCGGGAAACAGGGAGATTCCGAAAAGATAAGTTAGGAGCAGCGCGCAGCTCAGAATATAAGGTGCAGGTGTGGTCAGTATTGTTACAAATCCCGCACCAATGAGGCCCGCTGTCTCACCATAGTGTTGGCGGAGTCTGTCGGGTATGGTGACGAAACTGTCTTCTCGAATTCTCTTCGCCAGGAAAAGTGCAAAGAGAAGTGCAAAGAGGTAGTAGGGCAGCGCCAGAACAACCCAGTTTGAAAGACCGTGAAGATAGGTGAATTCACCAACGCCCAGGATGCCGCCGTACCATGTGGCCACCAGTGATGCGGTAAAAGGGATGAGCGTCAGCCGCCGACCCGCCAGAAGGTAGTGGGAATTACCTGTTTCTTCCTTATTTCTGAAAAGACCCAGCGCCAGCAGTCCTACCCCGTAGATCAAAATGATGGCGGTATCGATGGGATGTAGGAAAGGATTCAATCGATATGACCCGTGAATAGGAATAGACTGCCGCCTGACACCTCCAGAGAAAAGTGTCCGTTCTCCGCTCTATTACTAATCCCATGACTTCCAGTTTTCAGTTTTTCAGCTTTCAGGGTGTATTCTAAACCATGGGAAGAGATCACTGGCTCACTGGTGGCCAACAAAAGAGAGACAGTTGCTCCCGGCTCGCAATCAAAACTTTCATTTCCTGCCACATGATGGATGATACCATAATCGGTGACGGCTGTCAGTTTCAACCTATGGCTATATTCTGAAAAAACAGCAAAGTTCGCCATCATATGGTCTTCTCTCATCCCGGAAAGACCAAGGAGTGTGGCGGAGGGGACGTTTTTTTCCACACACCATTCCAGCACTTTCTCCAAATCGGTGTTATGCTGACCGGTCATGGCGATCACTTCACATTCAGGCGGAATATGAGCCTCCTCCATGGAATCCATATCCCCGATGATGACATCTGGGATACAGCCCAGTTTTACAGCGGTAATAGCGGCACCATCGGTGCAAATAAGTATGGCCGCGTTATTGAGGATGAATAATGGGTGGCGATGGGAAGGAGGATTACCATTGGCGAGAACGACAACGGGTTCAGGGATGCTGTTCTCTACTTCTCCCACGATGTGCCGAGCCATCCCTCGAAAAGTTGTTTCTGATCCATGCTGGGTGATTCAGTCTTTTTGATGACAAAGCTGTCGTGAGGAGGCCCGGAAGCAGTCATTTCCACCGTTTGCATTAGTCCTTCCCGAGATATGAGAAGCTCGGCCTTATCACCTATGGAGATATCTTTAAGGCGGTCAGTGAGTGTCTTAGTTGCTACTCTTGTGCCATTCACAGCCACAATTTCATCATTTACATTGAGACCGCCAGTATAAGCAGGGGTTCCGGCGTAGACCCTGCTTACAATGGGATTTCTTTCGCCTCTGACCTCAAATCCGTAGAAAGAAGTTGAATCAGTTACTCCTTCTCCGTACTTGCGTTCAAGGATGCATCCCACTGTCTCAAGTCCTGAATTGTAGTCCACCTCATCCGTAGTATCTGCGTATCGCCAGACATCATCTAACGTTTGGCCAGCCACATTTTCGCAAATTGTCCTGAATTCTTTTGAGGAAAAGCCAGTAGATGAATCATTTTCATACTGCCTGTTAAGTTCTTGAAAAACATGATCCAGAGACTTCCTTCCATCTGTACTGGCATTTATAGCAAGATCAAGCATTAGCCCGGTAACAGCCCCTTTGGAATAGTAAGAGATCATTACATTATGGGACTCTTCATTTCGACGATAATTCTTGATCCAAGTATCAAAACTAGATTCCACAGCAGACTGTATCAGCCTACCAGGCGCTGTCTCCACACTCCTGATATCTCGACCAACAAGTTTGAAATAGCCTTCAACATCAACTATGCCCGCTCTCAGCAACAAGAGATTATCGTAATAACTGGTAATTCCTTCTGAGATCCAAAGGTCATCGGTATAATTCTCTTTGTCATAATCAAAGGGGCCAAGAGCTACTGGGCGGATGCGTTTCACATTCCATGTGTGGAAATATTCGTGGGCTACCGTGGAAAGAAATCGTTCATAACGATTGTCATCTGAGAAAATCCACCTGTCTGCCTGAATGGTGGTGGAGTTGAGGTGTTCAAGACCGCCGCCCAGGCCGTCCAGCATGAGGATGAAGAAAACGTAGCGATCATAGGGAAGATTTTCGAAAATATCTACAGTAGCCTGAACAATTTTTTTAAAATCATCTTTCAATCGATCTTTATCAACATTGCCTTGCCCGTAAAGAGCAATTTCATGGGATATTCCTTTCACTTTAAAAGTGAGCACATCATGATTACCAATGAGAAAAGGTGAATCAACCAATACGTCGTAGTCAGGGAAAGAGAATGTATTTCGTTTCCCTTTTACTTTGGGCAGTCCGGTAGAGATTTTTCGCCAACCCCGGAAGGGTGTCACCTTTATTTCTCCCGGCTCATACTTCCGGTCGTCTACATAGAGGAAAATAGACGTTCCGTTGAAATAGCCTCTGGAATCACTTAGATAACTTGTTCTCACTGACTGTTCATAAGCATAGATACGGTACATGACGGTAAATTTTTTGTAATAACCTGCATTTACTTCCCAGGTGTTCTTATTTATCTTGTTTACTTTGAGTTGCTGTGTTCCAGCAAAAGCTCGAACCCGGGGGATGTGACGAGCGAATTCCCGCACCAGGTAAGATCCAGGTGTCCAAACAGGCATTTTTAGCCTAACAGTCTTATCACTGTTGTGGCTAACCATCATCTCCACCTCATAATAATGAGTGTGTGGTTCCGGCATGGAAATATGATAGCTAATCTTGGTGTCGTTATTCCCCATTACGGTTTCAACATTGATTATAAACGAAAAAAAAATTATCCATTTGATTGATTTCATTTATCACTCGCTATTGATTAATTGATTAAAAGAGTTTTATAAAAATACAAATTGTTAGCCATATTGATAACAGGTGAATAATGAATTAGTTATTATCATTCAGTATCTACTATAAGACATTTGTGTTATTAAATACTGTATTTGATATACTATTATTTTCTGACAGACTTATATATCATTTATAATACTATTAATTGGTAATTAAGATTGAGGAATACTGAGAGGGGGCCATAAATTCAAATAATCTTGCTAGACACTTCTTACCTTTCTCATGATGGTCACAGGAGGACTTTTCACAAATCAAATGGGAGTTAACATGATTTTTCCTGTCAAAGAATGGTTTATTCGACAGAGTATGGAAAATTCCAAACGGACCATCCGGGTAATGATACTTCTATCTCTTATTCTAATTATGGGTTTGAGTGGAAATCTTCTCTTGGTTATAAAATCGCTGGGGGACTGGGCTTTGCCTGAAGAGATTGCTAATCGTGTCTTTTCCTTGTCTTATGATCGCTTTGCCGAAAAACTACCCCATGTTGTTTTTGACGAAGACGTGATGAAAATGCTACCGCAAACCACTGAATCTCGTATTACTTGGGAAAATGTGAGAGATGAGTTCGGTAGTACCGATATGGGTTTTATCGCTTTTGGTTTGCCGGGAAAATCGGTTTTTGATGAGAAACTGCTGGCATCTCTATGGGATGCAAGCCGTGCTTTAGAAGAACTTCCGGAAGTGGATGAAGTTATGTCCATATCGACGGCGGACCGGATGGACAGTGACGAAGGTTTTCTTGAAATAAGTAGCCTACAGCCTTCCAGGAATTTGACTGCGGATGAAGTTCGGAGTATCGAGGAATATTTTGAGAAACTTCCAAAACTTAAGAAACGGATGATAGGTCGGCATGGTGATTACGTGAATATCATGATTAAACCTCAAAAAGCCATAGAGAATAATGTTTTGCGAAACAATATGGTACAGATCTCGGAAAGATTCCTGGGTGATTATGAAATACATTTTGGTGGTACACCTTATGTTTTTGGAACTATTCCAAAACTGATTCTGGAAGATGTATTGGTTCTAATGTTACTTGGTATAGGAATATTGCTCACTGTTCTGGCCGTAAACTTCCGCAGTGCTACTGCTGTAAAACTGGTTTGGGGTGTGATTGTCATATCTCTATTATCCATGATGGGCTTTATGGGTTGGGTCGTGACTTTGACTGGTTCGGAAAGATTTCATTTCACTATGGTGAATGCATCCATGCCGATTATTCTGATGACAATTGCCGCTGCAGATGGAGTGCATTTACTCACAAAGTTCCTCCGCGAAATGCGCAAGCGAAAGCATGTTGAGAAAGCAGTCCATGAAACCATGCAAAGACTATTGTTACCTGTATTCTTGACGAGTCTCACTACCATTGTTGCTTTCCTATCTTTGACCTTTGCTCCTATCGAACAATTTACCGGTTATGGTATCTCAGTTTCACTTGGAATTACTTGGGCATGGCTTTTGTCTTCTCTTTTTCTTCCTGCCATTATGGTTCAACATGAATGGGACTTGAAGTCGAAGGCGGTGACGCATCCGAGCCCCTTTGAGAGAATAGTAAGTTTATATGGAAACCTAATTACCCAATACCAAAAGAGAATTTTGGCGCTTGGAAGTGGGATATTTTTTTTAGCTGCCATTGGGATACTCTTCTTGAAAGTGGAAGTTGATTTTACCAAGTTTTTCAAACCGGGTACTGAAATCCGGGACAGTATGGATTTCATGAATCGGGAAATGACCGGAGTGATGGATATTGATATAAGAATCGAAGGAGATATGAAGTCCCCCGAAGTTTTGAATAAAGTTCAAAAAATTCAGACGTTTATTGATTCGCGTCCAAGTGTACACTCAACATTCTCGATTGTGGATGTTATCAAGCAGATGCACCGCACAATCATGGATGATGATCCACAATTTGAGACCATACCCGAATCGAGAGAAAAAGTGAATAACCTATTTACGTTATATTCCATGTCTGGCGATTCAGATGATTTCAGCTCGCTGGTTGATTATGACTATAGAACTGGACTGCTTACAGCTCTTATGGGGAATATTACCACGGACATGATAGTTAAGTTTGTTCAGGATACTGAAAAAGAGGTTCAGTCCATTGCCAAGAATGATATCAAGACAACCATCACGGGGCTCCTGGTTGTTTTGCGTGAGTTGGTAGATTTGGTTATAAGATCAGCAATTACCAGTATAATGGTTTCAATTGTAATGATCTTTCTTATTTCCTGGATATTCTTCAAGAAAGGATTGTGGGCGTTGCTTTCTGTCACACCACTTATTTTTGCTGTTATCTTGAATTTTGGATTAATGGGCTGGTTTGGTGTCGAACTTTCCCATGTTACAGCAATTCTTTCCGCCATTATCATTGGTGTCGGAGTTGATTTTGCCATCCACTATATAGCACAATACCGCAATATTTCAAAAAGTGGAATTTCATCTGAAGATCTAACACGTGAAGTTGTGGAAGATGTGGGTTATCCCATTATCCTAGACGCGGCCTCAAACCTAGGATTCGGTGCTCTGTTATTTTCGACTTTCGTTCCTGTTCAATATATCGGGGGATTGGTTATTTTTGCTATGATTTCCACATCCGTAGGAACTTTGACAATCTTGGCGGTCGTTGCGGAAATGTTTAAGTCAAGATTAATGAAAGCTTAGGGTGCAGATAGTTGTGAATAATCAAATACTATTAGTTCTTCTTTTCATCACCGTTCTTTACGGACAATCCGGCAATGATATTGCCAAAATGATGGATGAACGAAAACAGCCCAAAGATATGACTTCTAAGACAACTATGGTTTTGACCAATTCAAAGGGAAAGACACGAACCTCCATCATTTTTTCCCAATTAGTTGATGGTGGAAATAAACAGATTCTTTGGTTTCTTGCGCCGGCAGATGATAAGGGCGTAGCTTTTTTAAAAATTGAGCACAGTGATAAGGATGATGAAATGCGAATGTGGCTCCCAGCTTTTAATAAGATCCGTCGAATCTCATCAAAAAAGAAGGGCAATTCTTTTATGGGCTCAGACCTCAGTTATGAAGATATGACCAGCAGGGAGCTTGAAGAGAATGAATTTATTCGTTTGGACGATGCCGCGGTGGATGGAAAAGATTGTTTCGTGTTGGGGATAACACCGAAGCCTGAAGCCAAATCCACCTATTCCAAACATATGACTTGGGTAGAAAAATCGACTTTGTTACCAGTGAAAGAAGAATCCTTCGATCAAAATGGAAACTTGAAGAAAACCAAGGTTTATAGTAACGCTAGGAGGGGTGATTACCATATCATGACCAGTATTTTTGTGAGAGACGTTCAAAAAGATCACACCACGAGTGTAAAGTTTGATGAAATCCAGTTGGATTCGGGTCTCAAGGATAGCTTTTTTCAAGAGAAGAATTTGAAAAGGATGCCGCAGCAGGAAAAATAGGGAATTCAACAATTGCCCTTATTTATTGACAAAAGTGTTTTGTAACACCAAAGCTTTCTATTCAAAAAAACGATTAACAAAGATTGGTTTTGCTTTCCTAATACTTCCTATTGTGATATCAGCGCAACTGAATTATAGTGGCTCCGCTCAGCCAGCTGGTATGTTTCGTTCATCGGACGGATCGCAGATTTCTCTCCCTTTCCGGATGGCGGAACTGAAGCTGGGTTACACGTTGGGTAACTTCGACATCAAAACCAGCAGCTCTCTAGAATACCGCTGGTCCACTGGTGAAACTGAATTCGATCTACGGGAAGCTTATGCTGTTTGGTATCCCCGGTTTGGAGAGGTGAAGGTTGGGAAACAGATCCATGCCTGGGGTGCAGCTGACGGAAATAATCCTACGGACAATCTCAATGCTTACGACTATTACTATATGTTCCTTCCGGGTACGGATCGGAAGATAGGATCTCTTTCGGCGGCGGCATCAGCCTACCTTGGGGCCTGGCAGATTGAGGCTGTCGTTATTCCTGAGCATGTGCCCAATCGTTATACATTCGGCGAGGAGGATTTTCCAATCAAGCCCCCGTTCGAGCCGGAAGAATACATTAAAGTAGAGGACCCATTGGAGTATGGTGCTCGTCTCCAGACGACAGTGGGGGAGAGTGATCTTTCTGTTTCTTATTTCGAAAGTCATGATAGGGGATTCAGCCTTATAGGCATGAACTACCTCCAACTCCAATCCGTCAATATGGTATTGCCGTTACCTCAGTTTGGATACAGGTCAACGTCTGTTCTCGGGGGTGACTTTGTCACTTTTTTCGGAGATCTAACTCTTCGGGGCGAGATGGGTTTTTTCATGACTGAAAATGAAGCAAATGATTGTTGTGATGCACTGTTACCGCTAGAAGCGGAATATCTGCAATACGTTCTCCAAGGTGAAGTGACAGGACCTTTCGACATCCAGTTTTCAGGCCAGTTCATCGGCAGTACGGTGCAAAAAGCTGAAGGACTTACTTTTAATCAAGTGATATTGCAACAGACTGAATTAACGAAAGACAGTTTTGTACCGGGAATGGGAACCCCCTTCGCCATGTTTGCCAAACAGGCTATCATGCTATCCGGAACAGGCAACCTGATGGACAATAGCCTTGAACTTAGAGCTACTACCTTAGTTAATCTTGAGGAGGCGGGAATGATGGGTGGATTTGGAGTAGCCTATTCCCCTCTTGAGAACTGGGAAGTTGAGCTCGGCTTGACTCAGTTTTTTGGTGATGAGGCAGATCCGACCAATCCCTTTACACAACTGGAAGATTTTTCTCATATGTCCGTCGGTTTTAAGTACAGTTTCTAGCTGAAACACTTTACCTTAGTTTTCATAACCATGCTCAGATTGACCAGTTGTCTTCTCATTACTTTTTCCACACTGCAACCGCAAGTGACGGGTCTCGAGATCATGAAGAAGTTAGAGGCGCAGCCGGAGCCGCGAGATGTTGTCTCCAAAACAGTGTTGACACTAACCAAAATAATGAAGGCGAAGGAGCGCCACCGAAGCCGTGAGATCATGAGATATGAAAAGTACTTTTCGGAGGGAAACTTTCTATCCAAATCTCTCATTCGCTTCACAAAACCGGCCGATGTTAAAGGGACGGGTCTCCTCATGTGGGAATATCGAAAAAGCGGCAAAGACAATGACCAGTGGCTCTACCTGCCGGCACTAAAAAAAACAAAACGGATTATTTCCAATCAGAAGAATCAGAGCTTTATGGGATCTGATTTCACTTACCAAGATATGGAGGGGGGAGATATTGATGATGACACCTATAGAATCCTCGGAGAGGAAGAACTTTTCGGTGAAACATGTTTCAAAGTCGAGGCCAAGCCTGTAGAA
>SCKS01000026.1 GCA_004124465.1 Fidelibacterota bacterium | reverse complement strand
CACCTTCTTCCAACTCAACGAAAGCACCAAACTGGGTAAGATTTCGGACAGTCCCTTTCAGCGTGGATCCGACAGCATACTGCTCGTCAACATTCTCCCATGGATCGGGCAGGAGCTGTTTAAAGCCGAGTGCGATCTTCCTCTCTTCTGAATCGATAGAGAGAATCTGCGCCTCTACTTCTTGCCCAAGCTGCACAACCTCATCGGGACGGTGAACGCCGCGGGTCCAAGACATTTCTGATATATGCACAAGACCTTCCACGCCGGTCTCCAGCTCTACAAAAGCACCGTAGTTTGTCAGGCTGACAACCTTGCCGGAAATCTTCATTCCCACAGGAAACTTTTCTTCAACCTTCTCCCAAGGATGGGGCGTCAGTTGTTTCAGACCGAGTGAAATACGCAGCTTGTCCTTATCTATATCGATAATTTTGACGTTAATGGTCTCTCCGACTTCGGTCACCTCCGAGGGATGATTAACGCGGCCCCACGACAAGTCAGTGATGTGGAGGAGGCCGTCCACGCCTCCTAAATCAACGAAAACACCGAAATCTGTGATATTCTTTACAACACCTTCCACAATCTGACCAACTTCGATTTCTTCAAACAGAGATTCTCTCTGCTCCTTCATGGTGTTGTAAAGTAGAGCTTTTCGGGACAAGACAACATTCTTCCTGAGTTGATTGATTTTGACAATCTTGAATTCCATCTCCTTACCGAGGAAATTGTCAAAATCCTGAACCGGTCTGACGTCTATCTGAGAACCGGGAAGAAATGCCTGTATACCGTCCACATCCACCACAAGACCGCCTTTTATGCGGCGGGTAATGGTGCCGTTCACTGTACCCTCTTCCTTATGGATCTGCATCAGTTTCAGCCACCCTTTCATCCAGACAGCTTTTTCCTTGGAGAGGATAGTCTGGCCATTTTTGTCCTCGATCTTTTCAAGGTAAACTTCAATAGAATCACCGAGGTTGGGCGGCTCGGCACCGCTGAATTCTGACCTGGGGATAATCCCTTCTGACTTGAAGCCGATATCCATGATGATCTCTTTTTCATTTTGCCCGATCACCCGGCCTGTAATAATCTGATTCTGGGCTATATCAGAAAATGTCTCGATATATTTCCCCATCTCTTCATCTGAGACAGGAACCTCCTCTATATCCTCATTGGAAAGTTCGGAAGATTCAATAATCCGGATACCGTTCATAAGGCCCGGATCCAAATAGTCCTTTATAACCTCCTCATATTCAATAGAAGTTGAATCTATTCCTCCATTGTCCCCATCCGGGGTCGCAGATTCAGGCTCCTCAGCCACGGTCTCTACCGTATCTTCCGTCAATTCTGTTACTTCTTTTTCTGTTACGATTTCATCACTCACTAGTTGCTTGCGTCTCCTTTCTTGCCGATCGATCTCTTACATGCCTAACAATCAGATCGATCTGTTGTTTTATGTTCATTGATGTCGTATCCACCTCCAGAGCATCTTCAGACTTTGTAAGAGGTGATACATCTCTGGACGAGTCCAAAGCATCACGTCGTTTCAAATCTTCGACGATATCATTTACTGTTTGATCAACACCTAGCCCGGCCAAATCTTTCTGCCGGCGTTCCGCCCGTTCCTCAATGCTTGCAACTATGAAGAACTTGAAATCGGCGTCGGGGAAAACCACTGTACCGATATCTCTTCCTTCCACGACAGAATCGCGATGGCCGGCAATTCCCCGTTGCATGGAAACCATCCGTTTCCTTACTTGCGGGTAAGCGCTGACAGTGCTGACGTTTTGAGTCACCTCTTGACCTCTGATGGTCTGGGAAACGTCCTCACCATTAAGAAAGATGAGGCGACCGGTTTCATCAAAATCGATTTCGATGGTTTCAACACAATCTGACACCGCCAACTCATCATCACTATCGATTGAAGCTGCAAGGACAGCAGCTGTGGCAGCCCGGTACATGGCACCGGTATCCAAATAGAGATAACCGAGTTTCTCAGCAACACCTTTTGCAGTAGTGCTCTTGCCGGAACCGGCTGGGCCGTCAATAGCGACAATCATCCCTAATCTCTCAACCGAAACGATTTGCTGTGGTTATTGAAATCAACTGTCTTTCAAAAAGCCAAGTAATTTAGGTATGATCCGAAAATGACCAAAACAGTAACCTCAAAACGAATTTTATAACAAATCAACTGTCTTTGCCAACAAACGACGCTCTTTGTTAGATAAAATTCTATGTTTGCCAGAAGCGAGATTTCCCAGTTCCAGACAAGCAAAGGTAATTCTATGAAGGCGTGTCAACTCCAGACCCATCTCCCGAAAAATTCTTCTGATTTCTCGTTTCTTCCCATGGTGAAGTTTCATTGTGATCTTGACTCCGTTTGCCGTATCCGTCTGATCAACCACTTCCGCCTGCCCCGTTTCCCCTTCTCCAATATCAACACCGGAAGAGATGGAGCTAATTTCAGCATCGGTAATAAACCGATCAGCTGTGGCCTCGTAAATTTTCTCCACACCGAACTTGGGATGGGTAAGACGGTATGCAAGATCCCCGTCATTTGTCAGAAGAAGAATTCCAGTTGTCTCTTTGTCAAGGCGCCCCACAGAAAAAAGCCGGGTATCTATATTGGAGACCAGATCAAGGACCGTTTTTCGGCCGTGAGTATCATTTGCGGTGGTAACTACGGAGGCAGGTTTATGCAACATAACAACCGTTTTTTCAATGGGCGTTTTGACAGGAGTTTGATCCAGTTCAACATTATCCGACGTTGAGATGATTCTAAAAGGGTCCGTCTCATCCTTCCCGTTAACAGTGACTCGGCCTCCTGTTATAATTGATTCACATTTACGGCGGGATGCTACACCGGCACTGGCAAGATACCTAATCAGCCTCATCCTCAGCCGGTTGGAAATTTTCATCTGTAACTGCATCGTCGGTTCCTTCGGCAATGAGCTCTGAGATTTCCTTCAGTTTGGGCAGGTCCGAAGTTGCATTGAGACCGAAAGAGAGCAAAAACTGTTCTGTAACGGAATAGAGTAAAGGGCGTCCCGGTCCTTTTGCTCTGCCACTGATCTTAATCAGTTTCCTTTCAAGAAGCGTTTTGATTACACCAGCACTGTTAACCCCCCTTATGCTTTCAACTACGGCCCGACTGGCAGGACCCTTGTAGGCCACCACGGCCAAGGTCTCCAGGGCTGCTTGTGAGAGAGGTGTTTTGCCTACCCGTGTAAAGAGCCGACGAACCCATGGAGCGTATTCGACAAGAGTGGTGAGCCGGAAACCTCCTGCCACTTTTTCAATGGAAAACGCACGTTCACTTTTTTCATATTCTTTCTTAAGCGTCTCCACCACATCAGGAAGTGACGGCACAGTACCATCATCAAAACAGACATTCAGTTTCGCTTGAGTAAGCACTTCTTCAGAGGCAAATAACAGTGCCTCCACCACACGAATATCTTCTCTAGAAATTTTGCCCTTTGCCATTACGCTTCAATT
This sequence comes from Fidelibacterota bacterium, assembly GCA_004124465.1. GTDB lineage: Bacteria > Fidelibacterota > Marinisomatia > Marinisomatales > S15-B10 > UBA2125. The sequence continues at coordinate 13,174 of SCKS01000026.1, read as the reverse complement.
CGCTCCAGCAAAATATCGTCGAAAAGTTTTTTTTGCCGAACTATGATCTGGCCGTCCCGAATCAGCTCCAAGATGGCGATAAATGTAACAATAACATCCTGCCGTGAAGAAAACTTCGGGAAAAGTTCTGAAAACATGATCTGACTTTTCTCCACGAAACGGCTTAAGATCATGGCCACTTTCTCCTTAACATGCACCTCTTCCCGGTGTACATCATACTGAATCGCCGGCGGCACCTGCTCAAGGACCTTCTTAAAAACTGTAACTAGTTCAAAAAGGGTTACATCTTCCAGATAGAAGCCCGGATCCTCTTCCATTGTCGCCGAATCCACAGCCACCGAATGACCGTATTTCTGGCTCTCGAGCATATTCATTTCGTTAAGATTCCCAGCGGCTTCCTTGTAGCGTTGGTATTCTAGAAGTTGTTGCACCAAGGTGGTCCTTGGATCATCGAATTCTTCATCATCCCCTTCACCCATGGAAGGCAGAAGCATCTTCGCCTTGATGCGCATAAGCGTTGCCGCCATCACCATGAAATCACCAGCCACAGTCACATTAAGGGTCTGGAGTGCTTCAATATAGTCGAGATACTCCTTAGTGATGTGTGCGATGGGTATGTCCATGATATCGACCTCGTCCCGCCTGATGAAAAAGAGGAGCAGATCGAGAGGGCCAGAAAAATTTTCAAGTTCAATCTGATAGCTCATGAATCCCAATACAGGATGCCCGTTCTTTCCCGGACCATTTTCAGGTAGGGCTCCGCCGCATCCCTCGCTTTGTCCGCTCCCTCTTTCAAAATCTTCACAACAGTAGTATCGTCAGCGTACAGGCCGTTACGTTTTTCACGATAAGCCGCAAAAAAATCCCAGATAACATCCACCAGTTCCTTCTTCACATCAACATACTTCAAACCCGGCGTTTGGAATCTTTCCTTGAGAGAATTTCTTTCACTCTCTTCAAGAAAAAGAGAATAGATCATGAACAGCGTATTGTTTTCTGTCTCTTTCGGTTCATCCGGTGGTGTGTTATCTGTAACAATACCCATTACCTTTTCAGCAAGGTCGTTCTTTTCGCAAAAAATTTCCAGCGTATTGCCATAAGATTTGGACATCTTTTGCCCATCTGTACCAGGAATAAGACCTGTCTCCTCAGCAATAAGAGCTTCTGGTACAACAAAAGTTTCCCCGTAAATGGTATTGAATTTGATGGCTATGTCCCTAGCCATTTCAAGGTGCTGTTTCTGGTCCTTTCCCACTGGGACGACCTCAGTTCCAAAGAGCAAAATGTCAGCCGTCATAAGAACGGGGTAACTGAATAGACCGTGGTGAGCGGGCAGACCTTGACTCACCTTATCTTTGTATGAGGTTGCTCGCTCAAGCATTCCTACACTGGTAACATTGTTCAAAACCCAGGTCAGTTCTGTCACTTCCGGCACATCAGACTGTACCCAGAAAACAGACTTCTCAGGATCCATGCCGAGAGAGAGAAAATCGGCAGCAGCTTCAACAGTGTTTTTCCTCAATACTTCTCCATCAGTCTGAGATGTAAGAGCATGATAGTTTGGGAGAAAACAGAACAGCTCGTTTTCAACCTGCAAATCGATCATCGGCTTCATCATGCCAAAGTAGTTTCCGATGTGGAGGTTGCCAGACGGCTGAATCCCGCTTAGGACGCGCTTTTTCTTCAAGCAAGCGCTCCTGTCCGCATTGGTTCCATATAGAGGTAAGGCCGCCAAGATGACTGCTCCCGCTTCACAAACTGTCTGATGTAGTGGATTCTGGTAGGTTTTTTGGGGCGCCGCATTAGCTTCATTCCCGCCTGCTCCGGAGTACGATTCCCTTTTGCCCTGTTGCAAGTGTGGCAACAGCAAACCAGGTTTTCCCAGCTGTCCGGACCATTCCGTTCTTTGGGAATGATGTGATCTAATGTCATAGGAACACTCCGCCTTTCGCAGTACTGGCACTGATGTCTGTCCCTTTTAAGAATGTTCCGCCTAGAAAGGACAATACTGCTCTCCCTTACATGAATGAACCTGTCGAGCTTCACAACACTGGGAAGGGGCATGGCAATGGAGGGTGAATGAACGGTCTCCCGGTACTTTTCAATAATCTCTACCTTGCCAAGATAAGCGAGGGAGATGGCCCGGCGGGCTGTGCAGACAAGAAGGGGGTGATAGTTCTGGTTCAAGACCAGAACTTGCCTGTTGAGAATTCCGTTTACATGGTTTTTAATAGTTTTCATTACAAAGACTGAACCACAATCAAATTAACCGGGGAATTTATCCTAAGCCTCAGACGGAATCAAGGCAAAAGCCTTTGCTCTCCGACGAGAAAAACAGTACATTCAGGCACTGTTTGACAAGTTGATTGCGGCAGGGAAACCCGTGTAAATCGGGTGCAGCCCCGCTACTGTGAGCGCTGAGGAAGCTCCAATCCACATTTACGTGTGGAAGCCACTATCCGATTGATGACGGATGGGAAGGTGGAGCCAGACGGTGAAGCGCAAGTCAGGATATCTGCCCAACTGAAATTCTCGGAATCTGCCCATTGGCAGAAAGTACTTTCGAGGGAAAGGAGAGAATGATGACACCTCGTTTTAAATATATTTTTTCCCTTATCATAGGTTTGGCTGTGGCTCAACTTTGGGCTAGCAAGACTACAATGGTCATCACCGGACGAGTGACAGATCCGGACGGCAGAAGCATACCATACGCAAACGTATATCTCAAAGACGGCGAGGCAGGCACCACCGCTGACAGGGAGGGGCGTTTCATCCTGAAAACCGATGGTGAAAAGAGCTGGAAGCTCATTATCAGTCACTCCGCATTTAAGTCGGTAGAAATATCCATGCAGGAGATGAACAGGCTCAGGGGCGAGATCACCATGGAGATAAAAACATACCGTTTCGATCCTGTTGTTGTTTATGGCAACCTCTACAACCGGGAGAGCCTTCAGCTACCGGTGAGTCACCGTGCTGTGGAACTGAAAAAATATCCCGCCAGCGGAAACAGCATCGGGGAAAAGCTTGACCGCCTAGGGATTCAGGTCCGCGATTACGGCGGCCCGGCGGGATTGAAAACTGTCTCTTCCCCTACAGGTTATTCAGAGCACATACTTGTGATGTTGGACGGCTTCCCGCTGAACTCGCCCCAGAACGGCATTGTCGATTTCAGTACCCTGCCAGCGGAGTTCTTTTCCCACGGTGAGTTCTATCCTGGACAAGCTTCCTCTCTTTACGGCTCCCACGCCGTAGGCGGAACACTCAATCTCCTGCCGGCAGCGGGGAGAAACTTTCTGAAGTTCCGCGGTGGATCACTGGGTGAACAGGGAGTCAACGGTGAATCGACATTTCGGGTGGGAGAGAGGTCCGCATCACTTTACGGCAACCGCTTCGAAAGTGAGGGAAATTACCGTGAGAACAACAAGTTCGCCCAGGATGCGGTGGGTTTGAAACTGGCTTTGCCAGCCGTGGGAAGCTGGAGTGTTAACAGCCATCTTCTGGCTTCCCAGACTGAAAGGGGTATTCCCGGATCGATTCAGTACCCCTCACCTAGCGCCCACAAGAATAATGAAGATATGCTTCTACTTGTGAGCGGACGGACTGTTTCCAGATGGGGATACAGTGAAGTTTATGCCGGCTCTTTTCAGTCCGATGAACATTACACCAATCCGGACTGGACCATCGATTCGCAGCATAAGACAATCAATAACCGCCTCCGGTTCATCCACCGGATTCAGCCTGACCAAAATTTTGCGAATACGGTGAGTCTGGAGGTTGCCCAGGTGGATGTTAATAGCGACGATGCGGGTGATCACGTCATGGCCACTGGTGCTGCCGGCCTCCTTTCTCAAATCCGTATGGGGTCACAACTCACGATCTTTCCAAGCGCCCGGCTGGATTGGGATGACCATTCAGGCAACAGGATTGCCACTGGGAACCTGGCGTTACTGTGGGCTCCCGAGGAGAGTACGGTACAGTCGGTGGCGGTTAGTAGTGGAACCAGTTACCGGAGCCCTACCTTTAACGACCTCTTCTGGGAAGACGCCATGGGATACTCCAAAGGGAACCCCGATCTAATACCTGAGCAAGGCATGTCATCAAACATGAAAGTGGACTTAAGACCCATACTTGAAGATCAATTGCAATTCTCTGCTGACGTTTCCTATTTCACTACTGACAACCTCATCCAGTGGGCGCCGGATGATGCATGGGTCTACTCGCCACAAAATATTCTGAAATCTAAATCATCCGTTATACGGGTGTCAGCTCAGTTTCTTCCGATCTTCCTTCCCGTTGTCATACGCTTAGGCAGTGAAAGTACGGAGAGCCAGATTCTCTCTGAAGGTGATGACAAAGGAAAATCCCTCCTTTACGTCTCCCCCACTTCACACTGGGCTGAAGTGGAACTGAAGCTGGGGAAATTGGCTGCCAACCTTAGCGTCCGGCGCCTGGGTGAGCGCCGCTACAGCTACGGTGAAGGAGCATTCCTAAGACCCTACGAGCGGATGGACGGAGCCCTGAACTACAGCTTTTCGGTAGGTCAGTTCAACGTCAATATGGAAGGAGGCGCCCGGAATATGCTGGACATTAAAGATCTCCAGTCCGTTTATGACTACCCCGAGCCCGGCAGAACCATTTTTATGGCTGTTGGACTGGAACTTTAGTCGTTGAGATTCAACCGAACAGAGAAGTAGGCCAGTCGTCCAGCAGGAGGGAAAAGGGGAGACGCAGAAAAAGTGGTGCCGGGACTGTCCCCCGATGCACTTTCCATGACGTACAGCACATTAGTGAGCACATAAGAAATTTCCACCGATGAGATAACAGCCTTGAACTCGGCGGTGATAATGCCCGCCGTATTGTGTGAACGTGCGGTGGTAGCATCAGTATAGCCCATATTAAGAATGGGGTCCCAGACAAAACTGGTTCGGCCGCTCCAGTAATTAAAGGAGAGATTGATTCGGGCATCCATCCTTTTCTGGAAAAGATGTTCCCGGAAACGTAAAGCCACCTCTCCCTGGTGATCGAAGAGATTTCCCCATCCGGACTCGCTCCCAAAGAGCGAAATACCTCTCAGTGAGAGAAACCAATCACGGAAGTAGTTGATGCGGCTATCCCACATGGCTCCAGTAACTTTCAAAACCTGATCACTGTTTAATCTGATCATCTTAATACCTGCGATCTCCGTAGTACTCTCAAAGTAATGATGCGGTGTAGCCTGGGAAGCGAACAGCGTCACTTCACCGGACGCTCTGCCCCATCTCATCTCGGCACCGGCCCGCATCACCGTTCGGGTCGGCACAGTGGCACCGGAATCGGGGCGGACGGCAGGAACCATGGTAGGCGTAAATGAATCGGGCACAAAAAGAAATGGGCGTCCTGTGAACTGAAACGGCAGTGGAAAAAGGTCGTGTCTCAGATCCAGAAAGAGTTCGCTCTTCTCCCCCTTCAGTCGGAAATGGCCGTGAAAATTGGGCGTCATTTCCCCTGGAGAAACAGCGGAAACCCCCATGCCTGCTCTGCTCTCTAGGGCCGACGCCCGCATGCGAATGCCCCCCGAGACCCCCATAAAAGACAATGATTGATTACCAAGGCTGTCTGAGTTGAAAACGCTCATTCGCCCTGTTCCTGAAAGGAAGAGTGAAAAACCTCTTCTCACAGGCATCTCACCAATGGCGTGCAACCGATTGCTCATGAGATCAGCGGACCATGGGGTAACGCTCTCCAGCAACCGCTTGGTTCTGTATCGCTGAAGAAATGACGATCCCTCAACCCTGTATTTGACCCATTCTCTGTTGCCGTTGTAACTGATGCCGTTGGAGATGATTTTTTCTCTCCGCTCAGCCCCCTTCTCCCAAATGCCGTAAGCTCCGTACGGAATGGCATCTGTGGTTAGATAAAATGCTGATGCAATCTGCCATTGGCTAACCTTGGATTTCTCGGTGACATGATCAAAACGGTAGTTTTGCTGGACCGTCCCACCAGGCCGAGCCAGCGGGTCTAACAGGCCATGGTAATCCTCAAAATTTTTCTTCAGGGCCCGAAAGCGTGTATACCTCTTTTCAGACGCTTTTGAGAGAATATCCAAGCTTAACTCATCAAGGTTGTAGTCACCCATCCTGTACCACAGTGACGTATTGAAACTAGGCTCACTCCCTTCTAAATCAATACCGGAAAGAAATGGGAAACGGTACCTTGCAGGCCAATGAGCAAAGTTGCCGTCAAAATGAAGGGGGGGCGTCACCCTTTCCACTCCCCATCCAGAAAAACCGTACCTCTGAACCAAACCCCACTGACCGCTCCAGTCAAAAGGAACTTCTCCTGTTGTGAAACCATCTGCGCGTAAGAGCGACACAATCAGAGTGAGAACCGAGAGCAGCTGTTTGCGCCTGTTCACGGCTTGAGTCTGGAAAAAACTTTCGGCAAGGCGGTGGCAAAGATGACACCGTTGGCCACCTGATGAAGGAAAGTAAAGCCGATACCGGTGATAAAAAGGGCGGCTGTCTGGGTGAATGGGTAGCCGGCGGCCAGAGGATAGCTGAGGGTCGTCAGTGCATCAAAAATAAATGTCAACACCATACCGGCGGCACCGAAAAACATTCTTCGCCGCCACGTCCAGTCTGGTGGGCTGGCAAAACCTCTGAACCACCCTCCCACGGCACCCACAAGTCCCATACCGCACATCTGTGCTAGCAACATTGGAAGAAAAACGACTCCCGATCCAAGTGGATTGGCGGCGCTGAAAATGAATTCGGCAACGACACCCACGGTGAGTCCCCATCCTGTGCCGAGATAGACTCCTGAAGCAAATACCACAGCGGTAATTAGTTCAATGTTGGGAACCATAAGCAGGGCGAATCCAGAACCGACGGCCAACGCTACAAACATTGCGCCGCGGCTGAGATTATTTAGCTTCCGGTCTGTCGCCCTTGTAGAGTGCTGCTCCGAAATAATTCCTTCTGCTGGTCCAGCCACCGTCTTCACTGTCTTCAGCCAAAATTCGGTTAAATACGCTAACCTTTGTATCCAAGTTGTCCAGAGCCTGAAGTAAGAGTGCTTCTTTTGTCCGAGCACGGTTCCTGTAGCGGGAATCGAAACCCCCTTCATGGCACATAATAAGATGTTCCAACTCCAGTAACAGATCATTGGGGAAATCTTTAATCTCCGTAGCAGCCGCCCTGACCATATCCCTACCGAGGACGGAATGACCGATGAAATTGCCTTCATCAGAGTATTCCGGCATGAAGGCATCGGTGAGCTCTTGAACTTTGCCAATACCATGAAGAAGTATTCCTGAAAGAAGCATATCAACATCGGCACTGTAGTGTTTTGCCAGTGTAACACCAAGCTTTGCCATTGAGAGCACATGTTCCAAATATCCGGAACGGTATCTGTAGTGCATGGATATGGAAGCCGGCATGGACATGAGTCTATTTTTATGCTTACGGTAAAGATGAGATACAAGTCTCTTGAGAAACTGATTTTCCATTTTTTGGATGATGGTTACCAGGGATGCCCACATCCGAACCGGATCATAGGGTGACGTAGGAACCAGGGCTTCCGGCTTAAAGCCGTACCTGGCATACTTAGCTTCCGTCGCCTTATTGATACGTCCCACAATGATTTGATTTCGGTCCTGAAAAGTGTCCACTCTGCCACGAACGGCTACGGCGTCTCCCTGCTCAAACTTTTCATTAAACTCCTGGGCCTGATCCCACACCTTAGCACCAATCTCTCCTGTGGCATCTGCAAGAGTGAGGTCAAGATAAAGCTCCCCCGTCCGGGTTTTCCTCAGGTGCTTCTCTTTGCAGAGGTAAAAACCCTGGACATCAGCATCTGTTATTAGCTTTGAGATGGGTACGAGCTTTTTCACCACATGTGAATTAACGGCTGGAGTGACACAATGTCAAGAGATCAAAGGTGTATTATTGTGGATTCGGAAGCGCTCATCTAAATTCGTCTGGCGGGATTAGGGAAGGTCAAGAAAGGAGTCATTTATGGAATTCAAAACTGTGGCTGTCGCAATGCTTAGTTTGATGCTGACAACATGTGATGTGAATGTCGAGACAGGAAAACATGATGTAGAGTATCTTCAAACGGAAGAATTTGCCGCTTTGAACTATCCCTTTTCCGAGGCTGTTCGGGTTAGGAATATGCTTTATCTTTCCGGCCAAATAGGAACGCTACCAAACAGCGCTGAATTAATCTCCGGAGGCATAGGGCCTGAAACAAAACAAACCATGGAAAATATCAGTAATGTCCTGGAGAAATATGGCTCTTCAATGGACAAGGTTGTGAAGTGTCTGTGCATGTTGGCCGATATTTCAGAATGGGGTGACATGAGCAAAGCTTATGTGAAATTCTTCCCGGATCACAAACCGGCCCGTAGCGCCTTTGCCGGTACCGGTCTCGCCCTGGGTGCCAGGGTGGAGATTGAGTGCTGGGCAACGGTAGATTAAAGTGGTAACGACAGACCGTCTCAGAATCATCTTTTTCATCGTAAACGTGGTGGGCGGCGTAGCTGTATTAGGAAGCTATACCCATGGTCTGCTGACAGAGGTAGCGCTAAGATCGAAACTATGGGGTGAAGTACCAGAAGCGTGGCGACCGCTCTACACTGTTAACATGTTCCTAGCAGCGGGTGGCTACTTTTTCTTCACCGCTCACTTTTTGATGCGGGCATTGCCATCAGGGGCACTCTTTTTCAACAGATTGGGTTTTGAGTGGATCATCTTCCTCTACGCAACTTTCCTCATCTCCTCTGCCCTCTGGATGCCTCTCACCTTCTCAATGATGAAGGTTCCCAGCGATGGTATATGGTTTGCGATACGGTCGGTTCTCACTGTGACGGGTATAGCTTCTGTGACATTATTGGTTTCACTCTTCGCATCGAATGCTGAGCGGGGCGACTGGCTCTTTTGGGCGGCGGTGGCGGGGCTCACCCCTTTCATAATTCAAACGGCAATTCTTGATGCCGTTATCTGGCCGCGGTATTTTCCTTTAAACTAGATGCTGTTTAGTTCACGCGAGAGTGAGGTGCGTCTTTTCATCTACCAGTACTTCATTGATACTGCGGAAGCTCCACCCATTAGGGCTATAACAGATGAGCTGACCATTACTAAAGCTGGGGCAAAGGCATCCCTTAAGGCATTGGAATCCCAGCACGCCCTTGTGCTCAAACCGGACAGTTTTGACATCTGGATGGCCCACCCATTCTCCGCTGTGCCAACATCCTATCCGGTGAGAACATACCAATTGACTTATTATGCCAACTGTGCTTGGGACGCGCTCGGCATTCCTGCAATCCTAGAGATTGATTCTGAAACTGAAACTACCTGTCCCGATTGTGAGGTGCCGGTCATATTCGGCGTTCAGGATGGAAAACTGACCAGTTCAGAGGGCGTCATCCATTTTTCCGTACCGCCACGAAAATTCTGGGACGACGTCGGTTTTACGTGATCGACAATTCAATTCTTCCGGTCGGAAAAGCATGTAGACAGATATTGTATAAGAGAAAAAATTCCTAAGGGTATGACAGTCTCCGTTGAAACCTGCTGGTCGTTGTCCAAGCTGTGGTATCCTGACAGACTCCAAATTGATTGGCAACCCAAATCGGGGAAAAGAATTCAGACTATCTTTGATTCAATTGGGCTCGAAGGAGAATTTTGGTCTGTGGGAGACTGACTGACTTTACAAATCCAGCGGCCGGATAGGTGATAGTACGGTAGCAGGATCATCTTCCCAGTCAACATCAGGATCATCCACGTAAAGTTCAATTTCATTACCGTCCGGGTCGTGAAGATAGATACTCTTACTGATGGTGTGGTCACTCATCCCTTTCACTTGAACACCGGCCGAGAGTAATTCATGGTAAGCTTTTTTCAGTTCATCAAGAGAGTCCCCAATCTTGAAACCAGCATGGTAAAAGCCACGGCGGCGGACCGGGCCTATCGCCAACTTCTATAAGCAACAATTCATGATGCGTTCGTCCGGAAGTAAGTGCTGCTGCTTTGAAGGAAAGTTCACCTCCTTGAATACGTTTAAGTCCTAGGATTTTCTCGTAGAACTTCAAAGAAGCATCAAGCTCACGAACGTAGAAAACAATATGCCCAAGATAGTGAGTTCTCATCAGGAAACTGCTTTATCAAAAACACCATTCTGGTAGTCTTCAAACGCTTGAAGTACTTCTCCTCTCGTATTCATGACAAAAGGGCCACCCCGGGCAATGGGTTCATTAATTGGTTCACCGGCAACCAGGAGTGTTCTGCTGCCACTGGAGCCGCCTGTCAATCGGACTTCCCCTTCCATCCCAAGAACGGCCAGATGTCCTGTCCCAACGGTAGTACCGTCTCCCGACTCAACAGACCCTTCATATACATAGAGAAATCCATTCCAACCCTCTGGGATAGGTGCGACAAAGTCCGACTCACCCTGGAGGTAAATATCGAGGTATAGCGCGCCGATCTTCGTTTGTGCAGGACCCTCCTGTTCCCCCAACTTTCCCGCTATCACTTTAACTGTTGTCCCATCCCGAACAATTTCAGGAATAGCATCGGAAGGGATATCCTGATAGGCTGGTTCCACCATTTTCAGTTTCTTTGGCAAATTTATCCACAACTGGAAACCCCAGACGAGACCCTCCGTCTGTTCCGGCATTTCGCTGTGAATCACACCCCGTCCGGCCGTCATCCACTGTACGGAGCCATCTGTCAGTAAACCTTCATTTCCAACAGAATCTTTGTGACGGAAATTTCCATGTAGCATGTAGGTAACCGTTTCGAATCCGCGGTGAGGGTGAGAAGGAAAGCCACTCCCATAAGCTTTTGGATCATCGTTCTTGAATTCGTCCAGAAGCAAAAATGGATCGAGGGTGTCCAGCTCAGGGGAGCCGATAATACGCTTCAGTTTAACGCCAGCACCATCACTGGTCTGGATTCCTTCAATCACTGACGTAATTGGACGCGTGCTTTTGCTCAATCCTGATTTACCAGTCAATCCACGCTTTCGGTTTAGACTGGACGATCTCATCAATCCGCTCCATGACGTCGGACGTCAACTTTTCCACCACATCTGCAGCCTTCAGATTCTCTTTCAACTGATCCACGCTTGACGCACCCAGGATGACTGTGCTGACATCAGGATTCTTCAAGCACCAGGCGAGACTGAGATGAATAATGGAGATTCCCAACTCCTTGGAAAATTCGGTCAATCTTCGTGTTTTCTCAACACAATCCTGTCCTTGCGGCGACTCGTGCCGCCGCTTGAGAAAATCATATTCTTCCAGCGTCATGCGCGACTCTTTAGGAATGCCGTCTTTATACTTGTTAGTCAATACGCCTGATGCCAGCGGCGACCAGATGGTAGTGCCGAGCCCTTCATCCTGGAAGAGGCGCAGATACTCCCATTCTACCTTTTCACGATGGAAGAGATTGTATTGTGGTTGCTCCATAGTGGGCGGCATCAGATTGTACTGACGGGCGAGGCCATAGGCAGCCCGGATTTCATCAGCTGACCACTCGGAAGTACCCCAATAAAGAATCTTCCCCTGCTGGACAAGATTGTCCATAGCTCGGACTGTCTCTTCAATTGGGGTTTGCCTATCAGGACGGTGGCAGAAATACAGATCGAGGTAATCCACCTGGAGCCTTCTCAGAGCAGCATGGCAGGCGTCAGTGATATGTTTTGTATGCAGGCCGCGCTGGGTCGGCTTTTCACCACCCCAGAAAACTTTGCTGGAGACACAGTATGTGTCTCTGGGCCATTTCACTTTCTTGAGGACATTACCCATGATCTCTTCAGATTTTCCGGACGCGTAAACTTCGGCATTATCGAAGAAGTTGACACCGGCATCATAAGCCGTTTTCATGCATTCCGCCGCAGCTGACTCATCCATCTGGGAGGAAAATGTAACCCACGAACCGAAAGAGAGTTCACTCAGTTTCAGGCCTGATTTTCCCAATCGGCGATAATTCAAGTTCTGGTCTCCTTAATTAATGAATACGAGGCTGACAAACTTACAGGGCGAATTGGTCAGGTTCAACGGGTTTACCGACGGTTCTTTGGTTCATAACCTTGAACGAATAAATTCCAATAGTTAATCAGATTTTTTTCTTAGCCGTAAGGAGATAATTATGTCCCTTGTTTCAATCAATCCAGCCACTGGCGAAAAGATTAGAGAATATCAGGAGACCTCTCAAGAAGAGACCGAAGTCATGCTTCAACAAGCTCAAGATGACTTTTTGAGGTGGCGTGAGACCACTTTTGAGCATCGCAGAGATCTTTTATTAAAAGTGGCAGTAGACCTGCGTTTAAATGCTCAAAGTTATGCTGAGATCATGACTGCAGAGATGGGTAAACCCATCAAAGAGGGACGGGCGGAAGCCGAGAAATCAGCCTGGGCATGTGAATATTATGCTGAAAACGGGGAAGAATTCCTTGCATCCGAACCTGTAAAAACGGATGCATCAAAAAGTTATATCACTTTTCAACCTATCGGGACGGTTCTGGCTATAATGCCTTGGAATTTCCCCTTCTGGCAGGTATTCCGGTTCGCAGCACCTGCCCTCATGGCTGGTAATGTGGGTATCCTTAAGCATGCCTCCAACGTTACAGGCTGTGCCCTGGCCATTGAAAAGCTATTTCGTGATGCTGGTTATCCTAAAGGGTGTTTCAACACCTTGGTTATGGGAAGCGACCAGGTGGGAGAATTGATCGATCACCCTATTGTGAAAGCGGTCACGTTGACCGGAAGCACACCAGCAGGAAAGGCGGTGGCAGCCCGTGCCGGAAATGCACTTAAGAAAACTGTTCTTGAACTGGGTGGCAGTGACCCGTACGTGATTCTTGAAGATGCTGATCTTGATCAAGCAGTAACTGCTTGTGTAACAGGACGACTCATCAACACCGGACAAAGCTGTATCGCCGCAAAGCGGTTTATTGTTGTGGAATCTGTGGCCAAGGCAGTCGAAGAAAAACTGCTGGTAGTGAAGAAAGGGAAAACAATGGGCGATCCCACAGACGAATCAAACGATATTGGACCCATGGCGCGCCACGACCTCCGGGATGAACTCCACGATCAGGTGAAGAAGTCCGTGGATGCGGGAGCACGGTGTCTCATGGGCGGTAAGATCCCCGAAATTGGAGGAGCATATTATCCCGTAACTGGTCTCGCAGATGT
>SCKS01000091.1 GCA_004124465.1 Fidelibacterota bacterium | reverse complement strand
GTCAAGGACAACGTCTTTCCATTGAACACCGGTGGGTTCGCCAGTAACGATAAGCATTGCCGCGGATTGCTTACCACGAATGTCGCCACCTTCAGTCTCAGCAGCCTCCAGCGCAGCCATCATGCGGTCTGCAAGGTCGCCTTGAGTGTTTTCAAAAGCTCTAGCCATTGCCGGCCAGACAGTCTTTTTTTCCATCATGTTGGCCTGTACAGAATAATTCTTACCGGTCTGATGCCCAGCGGCCTGAATACACTTATCCCCTGTGTGCGCCCCGACATTCCCGTTTATGTCAATCATCGCAACCTGGCGCAAAGCCTCCCCATCATCTTCTGCCAATAATTCCTTTAATGCTTTATTCGCCGTGTATCCGCTTTTCATCCGTTCCAGTCCATCAGGCCCATAATCAGCTTTTATAAAAGATTGGGTCGCCACAGCACCCACGCCCGCTTGTGCCCAAGGCACCAATGAACCTACAGAAAACCAGTGGCTTTGGACCGCCACTCCAAACTCCCTGGTTTCGGGGTCGAAAGCAATAATGGAATAAGTTGACACAGGCCTGTAGTGTGATGCCTCGGTAGCCAAAAGATGCGTTGAAAGAACTATAAGCCATAACACGGAAAAAAGAGTAAATGTTTTTTGATTGATCATTACCATCTCTCCCTCTGAATTTCCTAGAAGTTACCAAGGTGTGATCAGTTTTTCCGTTGCATCTTTAGAGCTGACACCACAAGATTTGCCGCCGTTTAAAACAAAATTATGTTACTGCCCAACCAGCATCATCTTTTTGATATCCCTGATGACGTAACTTATCTCAACTGCGCCTATATCTCACCCTCTCTGAAGTCCGTTACTAAGGCGGGGCGCCGGGGAATGGGGAAAAAATCTCAACCGTGGACCATAACCCCTCCAGACTTTTTTAAGGAATCAGAGGAGGCTCGGAGTCTTTTCTCCCAGATCATCGGTTCCTCTTCGGAAGATATTGCTATTATACCCGCTGTCAGCTACGGCATTGCCACAGCTGCCTTAAATCTGCCAATAAAGAAAAATGAAAATGTGGTTGTGCTTGAAGAACAGTTTCCATCCAACTATTATGGATGGGTAGAAAATGTTAAACGTGCCGATGGTGAATTGATTGTGGTCAGTCGTCCGGAAGAAGGATCGCTCACCACAGCTGTCTTAACAGCAATAAATGAAAAGACAGCTGTGGTGGCCTTGCCCAACTGTCATTGGACAGATGGGACCGTTCTAGATCTGTTAGAAGTAAGTACAAAATGTCGGCAATACGGTGCTGCACTCGTGCTTGATCTGGCTCAGTCTGCAGGCGCAATACCTTTCTCTGTCAAAGAGATTGATCCTGACTTCGTTATAGCTCCTTCCTACAAATGGCTTCTGGGGCCTTATTCGCTGGGCTTCCTCTATGTTGCGCCGAGATGGCAAGATTGCGATCCTCTGGAGCATAACTGGATCGATCGTGCTAACAGTGAAGACTTTGCCGGCCTTGTTAATTACCGAGATGAATTTCAACCCGGGGCCAGAAAATTTGATGTGGGAGAACGAAGCAACTTTGCCCTTATGCCCATGGCCGTGGCAGCGTTGAAGCAATTACTTGAATGGGATGTAGAAAATGTAAGTGAGACGCTGGCCGCTTTCACTGAAACTATTGCGCTTCGAGCTACTGAATTAGGCCTTAATGTGGCGCCGGCCAATGAACGGGCATCACACCTTATGGGCATTCACTTTCTAGATGGTGTGCCTAAAGAACTTTTAGGGAATCTGGCGGAAAGAAAGGTTTATGTCAGTGTGAGAGGAAATTCAGTGAGAGTTTCTCCTCATTTATATAACACCGATAACCATGTAGATCGCCTGTTTGACGCCCTTTCGGCAGTTTTGTAAACTAAGCTCAGCCTAATAAAAAAGGGCAGGTCATGCAGTGGGCACCACCATTGCCCTGCCACATTTCATCAGCAGAAAAGCTCTCCAAGCCTATCCCGTACTTTGCCATCTCTTCTCCAATTCTTGCAGCGCCTGCGAAGCCGATGGCACGCTCTGACCGTTTCGTCACTACTATGTTCAGAAGTCCCATTTCCCTTTCCTGGTGATTGGTGGCAATACAGTCGAATCCTCGCTCATCCAGTAATTCCCGGAACATAACATTCCTAAAACTTGAATTGCCGTCCTCATAAAGCCGGCATGGAAAGACATCAAACATCGGTTCATAGATGACACAAAGCTTTTCGTCAAGTACCATGAACAGACCATCAATATGCACATTCCCATGAGGTAGGGGTACTTCAAGAAAATATTTTACATCCTTACCCATGATTAGCTCTCTCAACGCTCGGGTCCCTGCTTCGTTGGCCCGGTCGCAGAGGGATGCCGCAGCAATGTCATCACCAATGAGTGTCACGCCGCCACCCTCAAGAAACCCGGGCTGATCAATACTCCCGAGGATGGGAACACCCAATCTTTCAAGAGCTCGACCAACAATCCACTGATCTCCCCACCGCCCTTTCAAATGGGGTCCCATGAGTACTGCACCGCTATTGAAAACAGAAGCAAGATCACGAGTATAAGTCATATTTGGGCGGTGCCGGATGTAAGACATGGCGTCATCATCACTCTTCAAAACATCCGTCAGAAGAACTGTTTCCACTCCGTGACTTTGGAACAGTTCCAGCATACCATTGTAATCAGCTAGAAACTTTTCTTTCTTCACGGGTCGCTGAAAGTGGAACTCTTCGAGGGTGTCATCCGTAACTTTTTGCAGTTCCTCTCCCGGCCGATGCATAAGGACCCGTTTCATTGTACCGTATGCCGTGGCAACCCCGAACTCTATCATGTCTTTCTCCTTTCAAGCCAATAATAAACGGGGACCCCAGTCGCCGACAGGGCCACACCCATCAAAGTGTCCCCTGGGCGAAAAACAATGGCACTGATGAGAAACCCCGAAATTGTAACAATATAGATAATAGGCATAACGGGAAATCCAAAAGATTTGAACTTCTCACCATCATTACCCTGAGCAAATTTAAAGACTGCAGCCACCAACAATATGTTAAACAGATGGTTGGGCACCACAAAAAAGTTGACAATCCGGCTGAAAGATTGAAAAAAGACCAACGCTAAAATAGCCGTAACGCAGCTCATCAAAATGGCTCCTGATGGCGCTTTTGAGCCGGATGAAACAGTGGCCAGAAGCTGAAATAATCTCCCCACCATTCCTCCGCTCTTTGCCTCCTCACTGTACTGAACGCCCGCGGCGAAAAGCAGACGTGGGAATGTCATCACTAGTCCGCCGAGAGCACCAAGGATGGATATCATCATCAACAGGCTAATAAAACTCCCTCCTGTACTCCCGAATGTTTTTTCAGCCACCACTACAGCTGCCAATGATTCACTTCCTGCCATTTCATGAAGAGGCACAACCCTCAGGTAAGCATAGTTTGTAAGCAGATACACTGTAGTTATAAGAACCACCCCCAAGGTAAGCCCCAGCGGTAGATTTTTTTTCGGATCCTTCACTTCTCCAGCAGCATGCATAATATCCACCCAGCCGTCATAGGTGAAAAGGACAGCGCCTACACCAAGTCCGATGAGGCGAAAAAATCCCCAAATCCCTTCAGAAGAATTCCCGACAGCCATATTTGCAGTTGATGTAGAGTGAGCTCCCTCCACCAAGAAAAGGCTTCCAACAACAAGAATCAGCAGTGCTGATATCTTTATTATAGTCAGAGCAATTTGGGTTCTGCCACCCCATTCAACGCCAAGCAAGTTAATCCCTGTAAAAACAAGAATGGCAACTACGCCCCATGCTACAGGGGAAAGAGAAATGGTGGAAGCCAAGATGTCAGAACAAAACTTCCCGAAAAGTATTGCCACTGCTGCCACAGAGCCAGGCCCTGACACCCACACATTCTGCCACAGTTTCACAAATCCCAAGAGCTCACCGAAACCCTCCCGGATAATATGATAGTCTGCACCTGATCGCGGAAGGGCAGCACCCAACTGCCCTACGGTCATAACCCCCGTCAGAGTGATAACACCACAAAGTCCCCAGAAAAGATATATCTGCCAAGTGGCCTGGGCGATGGGAGCAAGCTCCTGAGGGGTATAAAAAATGCCGGAGCCCATCATATCCCCGGCAACTACGGCCATGACTGCCACCAGCCCCAACTGGCGGCGTAATTCTTTGGTCATTTCTTCCTTATTTTATCTCTTACTGCGGTGGCGGATTTCTTAATAAACTGTTTGAGTCGCTTTGGACGTTCCGGCCAGATGGCATTTCTAACGGTTGTTTTCCGCTCCTCCATGGAAAGTTTTGAAAGTTCATAGCCTGTAACATCACCAACAATCTCCATCTTCCAGTCATAGCCGGCCAGTAATCCCATCATCGTTACCATCTTGATTGCAATCTCGGTAATAAGCTCTTCACCACTGTTCATATTTTCCGGCCTTGGACCAAACAGTTTCAGCGAGCCCAATTCTTCATAAGAAAGCCACCACAATATGATATTGCCCATCATGAAGCCAGCGCCATAACCGATAACCGTACCGCCCGTCATACCCACAGCTCGGGTTTTCCAGGGTGCTCGAACTTTTTTCTCTACCACATACCTCAGCTCATCAATCTTTTCAATATCAAAAGTTTGAACATCAGTTATCGGTTTGCCCAGCTGTGTGGCCAGCAGTATTTCATCTTGTAATTCCTTGAAAGTAAGGTCCCGGACAGTATCTCCTGATGCAAGCACAAGTTCCCAGTCCTGGGCCGGAAGCACCCCGCTACTTAAGAAATAAGCAATAAGAAGGAAATGATATTTATTCATCAGGCAAAAACAGAAAATGCTGACGGAATCATCCGAACGGAGAATGGGGTGGAACCTTTCAATTCACCATCCAGATTAAGAATCTCATTTTCCGCCGGTGTGATGGAAAATTCTTTTACTTGGTGATACTCCACAATGGGATCATCAATATGAGACCCGTCAAATACCTTCGGAAACATCTGCAGAAGTTTAAGCCGGCTGGCATCTCTTACCAGAACGAGATCTATGAGTCCGTCATTGAGTTCAGCCTTGGGAGCCATTTTCATGCCACGGCCTGTGTGTTGTGTATTGCAAGCGATGGTGAACAAAAAATCACCCTCACTTTCCTCTCTTTCTATGACCAGTTTTGCTGAACGTCGCTTTAGCTTCATCACGTGGAGAAGTGTTGTAACATTATATCTCTGTTCACCAAGCCACCGCAATTTTTCAGCACTCATATTGATATCAGTTACCATTCCCCACCCCACAATATTCATGC
>SCKS01000025.1 GCA_004124465.1 Fidelibacterota bacterium | reverse complement strand
GCCTCTGTAGTCACTTCAGCAACGCTCACTCTCAATTCCGAGTTCAACTACTTCCTTGGTCGATTCGGCATCGCTGACTATGATGAAAAACTGGTAAAAATGAAATCGTTTCCCAGTCCATTTTATTATGAGGATCAGTGTACCTATTTGCAGTGGGCGGGGGATACGGAGCCGAGAGACCCCAACTATGTACCTTTGCTGGCAAAACTAGTGGAGTCCCTTTATTATCAATATGGGAAAAGAACCCTCGTTTTGTTTACCAGCCGTGCAATGCTGAGGGAGTGTCTTGAAAGACTAGAAAGAAGTGGCTTTACGGAGAGAGCACCTTTGCTTGCCCAGCTCTCTTACGGGTCTCGTCCCGCCCTCATTAAACAATTTCGCCGGAGGAGCGACGGTATACTTTTGGGAACCAGTTCATTTTGGGAAGGGATTGATCTGCCAGGAGATCTTCTGGAAATTCTTGTTATTGCCAAAATTCCATTCGATGTTCCCAACGAGCCTGTTACCGAAGCTTATAATGAGAAAATTGAAGAATTGGGGGGAAATCCTTTTGTGGAACATTCCGTTCCGGCGGCAGCTATTCGTCTTCGCCAGGGTTTTGGTAGATTAATACGGAGTATGAACGATGAGGGAATCTTTATAAATATGGATAATCGTGTTGTAACTAAAAGGTACGGGCATGTTTTTCAATCAGTTATTCCTGTTACAATGAAAACATTTTCTGAAGAATCCGGTCTTCATGTCCTTGCTTGATTCAAATCTCAACCATGGGCTAAATTCCCAGTTACCATGATCACTGTTTCAGGACAAGAGTACATTTTTGAGGATTTAAAACCCTTTGTAACCGGTTCACAAAAAGTTCTAGTAAAAGGTGAAGTAAAATCTTCTATCCTTCGATCAAGAAGAGTGTTAGAAGATCAAATTTCTTCAGGAAAGACCATTTACGGGGTCAATACCGGTTTTGGTGCACTTAGTCAACTACATATCGATGAAAAAGACCAGAAGCAACTCCAGCTTAATCTGGTTCGGAGTCACAGCGCTGGTGTTGGGAAGTCGTTCGAACCGGGTGTAACCCGGGCTATTCTTTTCTTGAAACTGATCAATTTTTGCCTAGGATATAGCGGTGTACGGTGGGATGTGGTTGCTCTGTTGAGGGACTTCATCAATCATGATATATTACCAGTTATTCCTTCAAAGGGATCAGTTGGCGCCAGCGGTGATCTTGCACCGTTGTCACATATGTCTTTGGCTCTCATCGGTGAAGGGGAGGTCCTTTTCAAAGATCGTCCCATTTCCTCTTCAACTGCCTATAAAAAAACTGGATTGAATCCTTTGACTCTTATGGCAAAAGAAGGACTTGCGCTTTTGAATGGCACGCAAGTTTCAACCGCATTGGCGGTTAACGGTTTAATAAAGATGCGAAATCTTCTCATAACGGCCGATCTGGTTTCGGCAATTTCTGTAGAGGCGACCCTTAGCTCCCGTAATGTGTTTAACCCAACTTTACATCGTCTGAAAAAACACCCCGGACAAAGGAAGTCGGCAAAGAATCTTTGGAACATTTTAAATAAGAGTGATATTGTCAAATCTCACGAGGATTGCGACCGCGTCCAGGATCCTTATAGCTTCCGATGCATTCCTCATGTTCACGGTGCATGCCGGGAGACATTTGAGTCGGTCAAACGTGTTATTAATAATGAAATCAACAGTGTGAGCGATAATCCTCTTGTAATGTGGGAGTCTCAAGGTGTGTACAATTCTGGGCATTTCCACGCCGAGCCGGTGGGACAGGCGGCGGATATGTTATCCATTGCCGCTGTGGAATTAGGAGGTATTTCTGAACGACGGGTGTACAGGATGATGGATGGGGAAAATATGGGGGTGGCGCCATTTCTTGCTGGTTCACCAGGTGTTGAGTCCGGGTATATGATAGCACAGATTACTGCAGCGGCTCTGGCTTCTGAAAATAAAACATTGGCTTTTCCCGCTTCTGTTGACTCAATAACTACCGAAAACGGACAGGAAGATTTTGTTTCTATGGCGCCAATCGCCGGTCGAAAACTTTTGAGTATTATAGATAATCTGGAAAACATTCTGGCAATCGAGTTGCTGGTTGCCACACATCTGTTAGATCTCCGCCGGCCTCTTAAGTCTTCTCCTGTGACTAAAGCAGTCCGTGATGCGGTCCGCCGTGTTATCCCTTTCAACAGTCGTGACCGGGTTTTATCTCCAGAAATTGCCAAAGCTGTTGAATTGATTCAGAATGAGAAGATAATATCAGCAGTAAATTCAAAGATAAAATTGAACTGAAAATGGCCAGATACACAAACTTCAAAGAGTCTTTCACCTTCGATGATGTACTTCTTGTACCGAAGCATTCAAAAATCCTTCCCAGGGAAGTTGATGTTTCTACGCGACTTACTAAGTCTATTAGACTAAACATCCCAATCCTCAGTGCTGCCATGGATACAGTTACTGAGAGTAATATGGCCATCGCTCTGGCGCGCGAGGGAGGTGTGGGTGTTATTCACAAGAATATGTCTATCGAGCGGCAGATTAAAGAGGTAACTAAAGTGAAGCGGGCCGAGAGCGGTATTATTTTAGATCCCGTCACTATTTCCCAGGATAAGACATTGAAGGACGCCATTGCCATAATGAAGCACTATGAGATATCAGGTCTTCCCGTCCTTGATGATTCTAATAATATCCTTGGTATTCTTACTGAGCGTGATATTCGTTTCGAATCCAACCTTGATCAGCTGGTTTCTGATGTTATGACAAAAGAATTAATTACAGCTGAGATTGGGACCACCCTTGAGTCTGCAAAAGATATTCTCCAGCGAAACAGAATCGAGAAACTTCTTTTGATGGATGATGAAAAGAAATTAGCGGGGATGGTGACGGTGCGTGATATATTGATGAAGGAGAAATATCCTGACGCTTCACTGGATATTCACGGCAGGCTTTTGGTTGCTGCCGCAGTAGGTACTGCAGATGGCCTTGATGATAGAGTTTCGAGACTTACTGATGCTGGCGTTGATGTAATTGTGATCGATTCCGCCCACGGTCATTCCCAGGGCGTATTGGACGCTGTGGGAGAAGTTAAAACAAAGTACAGTGATATTCCGCTCATTGCTGGCAATGTTGCAACTAGCGACGGCACACGCGCTCTTATTGACGCGGGAGCTGACAGTGTAAAAGTTGGCATCGGTGCCGGGGCGAGCTGTACCACCCGAGTTGTCAGTGGCATCGGTGTTCCTCAATTTACGGCTGTAGTGGATGCTGTAGAGGCCGCTGCCAAAAGCGACACACCTGTCATTTCTGATGGTGGTATCCGTTTCTCGGGAGATATGGCTAAGGCCATGGCAGCTGGCTCTGACTGCGTTATGCTTGGGAATTTGCTTGCAGGATTGGATGAAAGTCCCGGCGAAGTGATCCTTCACGATGGCCGTCAATTTAAATCCTTTCGTGGAATGGGATCGCTTGGTCCAATGAGAGAAGGTAGTGCTGATAGGTATTTTCAAGAAGGAGAATCCGGAATTAAGCTAGTTCCGGAGGGTGTGGAGGGGCTGGTTCCATATAGAGGTGGTTTAAGTTCAATTATCTATCAGCTTGTTGGTGGCCTCCGTGCCAGCATGGGATACTGTGGTGCAAAGGATATCAAAACATTCATGACGGAGGCTGAGTTTATAAAAATTTCTTCAGCGTCCTATTCGGAAGGTCATCCCCATGATCTAAGGATCGTAAAGGATGCACCTAACTATCAGCCAAAAGACAGTTAGGAAACAGAAGCTTTCGTTATTCTAAGATAGGGAATTAACGTGTTTTGTCAGCGATGACTTACGTCTGGCAGCTGTGTTCCTGTGGAGTATCTTTTTTGATGTCAGGTTGTCGATGATGGATACAGCCTCTCTGTAGAGCGTTTCAGCTTCATTTTTTTCCTTGGAGGACATTACTTTCTTAACAACCGATTTCATTTTAGACTTATAATGAAGATTACGGTCGTAGTTTTTTGCTTGCTGTCGCTGACGTTTTAAGACAGACTTTGTTCTGCTACTCATTTTTTCTCACAATCTGTTTTCAGTGTCCCTAAACAATGGCCGCAAATTTATGTGCATTTGTATGAAGAACCAAACTCTCTTACCGGGAATTTATTTTGAAAGTCTTTTACTGAACACTATTTTTAATACATGAGCGAAATAGAACTTCTTTCCTCAGTTCCTATTTTTTCTGATCTTCAATCCACTGATCTTGAGGAACTCCATTCAAGAATGTCCATTCGAAAGTTTGAAAAGAATGATATTATTCTCATGGAGGACGAATTCGGTGATACTTTATTTATCATCAATAAAGGCAGTATCAAGATTACGCGGGTAAGTGAAGATGGAAGAGAAGTAATTCTTGCAATATTGGGCGAAGGAGAATTTTTTGGTGAAATGTCTTTGTTGGATGGCCAAACGCGCTCCGCGAACGCCATAGCTCAAACCGGATGTCATGTGCTCATTTTGAAGCGCCATGATTTTCTTCAGGTTCTTGAAAAGTTTCCTAAAATTGCTGTTTCATTGTTATCAGAACTTGCAATTCGTATACGAAAAAGTGATCAACAAATTGAAAGCTTTGCTCTGAGCGATGCTGAGCAGAGAATTGGTATTACCATCCTACGACTAGCTGAAGAGTTGGGAACAATCCATAAAGGCGTGGTCAGAATAGCCAAACTTCCCTACCAGCAAGATATTGCAAATATGGCCGGAACGTCCCGTGAAACCGTCTCACGTATGCTCAAACTCCTTGAAGACAAAAGTTTAATATCAAGGAAAGCCCATACATTATCTATTCTTGATTATACAAAATTCAGGAATGCTTTTATGTAAACTCCTCTTGGGCTATAATATCAGCTCAAAATCCATTTTTTTATTTATCATGAGTAAGACAGTTATAGAGAGTCTTCAAGAGAATGATGTTAAGGCCATTTCAAGACTCATGTCTGCTGTTGAAAACGACAGCCAGACTGATGAAACCCTTATTGAGGAACTCTATTCACATTCACTGAATTCTGTTCGCATTGGAATTACAGGCCCACCGGGTGCTGGTAAGAGCACACTCATTGACAAACTGATAGAGCTCTTCCGGAATAATGAAAAAACTGTTGGTGTAGTTTCCGTTGATCCCACCAGCCCTTTTTCCGGTGGGGCACTTCTGGGTGACCGCATCAGGATGAATCAACACGCAATGGACAGTGGCGTTTATTTGAGGAGTATGGGAAGTCGTGGGATGACAGGAGGACTTGCCCGCAAATCCCATCTTATGGGAGACATTCTATCATGCACAGGGAAAGAGATAATCATATTTGAGACAATTGGTGTTGGACAGGCCGAGACAGAGATCATAAAAAATGCAGATATCACAGTCGTTGTTTTGGTGCCAGAAGCAGGGGATGAGGTGCAATTCATGAAGGCGGGCCCCATTGAAGTGGGCGATCTTTTTGTTGTGAATAAGTCGGACAGAGACGGGGCTGGGCGAGCGGCCGAACTTTTATCTGACTACCTCAAAGATTCAGTTGAAAGCCGGGAATTCACGCCTGAAATTATTCTTACTACCGCATCATCAGGTGAAGGCGTGGCCGATGTTTATGAAAAATCGTTAAATCTCATTTTACAGCTTCAAAAATCTGGCACACTGGAAAAACGTCGCGAAAAACAGTACCTTAACCGTGTTAGGGGTGCCGTTCGGGATGAGCTTGTTCAAGGGTTTTGGAATAGCCAGCCGGAACTAGACTTTGACTCAGAAATATTATTGCAATTGGCAAATGGTCGATCTCCCTATTCTGCAGCGCGCTATCTCATCAATTCACTTAAATTGAACCATGATTGATCAGACAGAAATGCCATTTCTTGACCATCTAGAGGAACTCAGATGGCGGATAATCAAATCTTTGATGGCTGTTGTTTTGGGAGCTGGACTTGTTTTTCTCTTCATCGATCCTATCTTCAGGATTCTTTTGAAACCGGCCACATCTCTGGAGAACCCACCCGATCTCCAGGTATTGAAAGTACATGGAATGTTCATGATTAAATGGGGGATTGCCTTCGTTGGGGGGATCATTCTGGCTATTCCTGTCATTACATACCAGTTCTGGAAATTTGTTGCGCCGGGTATGCTTGTTAATGAACGAAGATACGCTTTTCCAGTGATCCTTTTTTCCTTTATCGCTTTTATAATCGGTGTCCTGTTTGCCTACTATGTGGTTATCCCTTTTTCGCTCAATTTTTTCACCGGGATGGGATACGTTGACGTCGCTAACAATTTTTCCATCAACTACTATTTCAACTACATCCTCTGGATTCTTGTTTCTGCCGGCCTACTGTTTGAACTGCCGGTGATTGTATTAATCCTATCAGCCATAGGACTTCTGACACCAGCCTTTATGCGTAAATACCGCCGTCACTCTGTGGTCACCATTCTGATTCTCTCCTCTCTGTTAACCCCGCCGGACCCAGTTAGCCTTTTGATGATGTCGGCTCCCCTCATGGTACTTTATGAGATTAGTATTGGTATTTCACACATCTTCGCCAAGAAGTTTTAGTGCGGAACGGTAACGCTTACAGTAAATTTTACCAATGACTGAGACTGCTGAACTAAAAAAAATCATTGAGCCCATTATGGAAGATCTGAAAGTTTTCCAGGATGAGTTTGAACTTGCACTAAAGTCTGAGGTTCGTCTCATCAATATCATCGCCCGCTATCTTTTGAGGCATAAAGGAAAGGCCATTCGGCCTGTTCTCACTATTCTGTCAGCGCGGGTGAGTGGAGGCCCGACACTAAACAGCTATAAAGCGGCAGCCATGGTTGAGCTACTTCATCTTGCTACACTTATGCATGATGATGTTGTGGATGAAGCCAATGAACGGCGCGGTTTTCCTACTATTCATAAAATCTGGCGGAATAAAACAGCCATCATTATGGGCGATTTCGTTCTGAGCCAAGTCCTCACAAACCTGATCCACTTGAGGGATTTCGATGCACTGGATCTCATTTCGGATACGGCTAAACGCCTAAGTTCAGGAGAGATGCTTCAGATCGAACGTAGCTTTAAAAAGTCCATGTCCGAGGAGATATATTTCAGGATGGTAAAAGATAAAACAGCCTCACTTATCGCCACCTGTTGTGAACTTGGTGTCATTACCACATCAAAAGATAAATACCACAAGACTGCGGCAAGAGACTATGGAGAAAAGCTGGGAATGGCGTTTCAAATTAAAGACGATCTTTTCGATATCCTCGGGGCCACTAAGGATACCGGAAAGGATACCAATGCAGATGTGTCCAAGAATATAATTACGTTGCCCATCATTCATACCATGTCGTCATCTCTCTCAACTGTTGAACGACGACAATTACGCAAGACACTATCAAATGGTGCAAAAAGGAGAGATGTGAACCGACTGAAAGAGATTGTATTTGAACACGGGGGATTTGATTACGCTAAAAAGAAGCTTCAAGAATTTTCTGATCAGGCTGTTTCCGCACTATCACCTTTTCCCGATTCACCATATAAAAGATCCATGATAGATCTTTGTCTCTACAACGTCCAAAGGACGCGGTAGATGAGATCGGGCTGCGCTCCTAAACAGTAAATTACCCGTGTATGAAAAGGTTCTGATAGTTCGTTTCAGTTCTATTGGCGACATTATATTCACAACAGCTGTAGTGGAGGCACTCAAAAGTCAATACCCCCATTGTGAAATTCATTATCTCACGCTTAGTAATTATTCACAAATTCTGGAAGGTCATCCTCATATTAGTCGCATAATTCTATTGGACAGAAAAGCGGGCTTTGGACGTCTGACGGAGCTGTCGAGAAATTTGGATAAGGAAGATTATTCTCGTGTTTTTGATCTCCATAGTTCTCTCAGATCAGGAATTATCCGCCGTGGGATAAAATCACCCTGCTCAGTTTTCAGGAAACCGCGCATGAACCGTTTTTTGCTCTATTATTTAAAATGGAACCGCTTTCCTTCAGATTTTGAATTAACTGATGAATTGTCCAATTTTATGGAGTTGGAAGAAAAAGCTCTCACCCGATTGTACATTTCACTTAAAGAAAAAGAACGGTGTTACAGCTTGCTTAGTCGTTTGAGGATCAAGTCAAATTTTATCGCGCTTGTTCCGGGAGCGGCTTGGCCCAACAAAATTTGGACGGTGGCTGGGTACAGCCAGCTTGTTGATTTAATGAGTGAACATCAGGTGGTCATTTTGGGTGGGACTGATAACATAATTTGTAATGAGATTTCTAGCGAATGCGAAAATATCGTTAATCTTTGCGGGAAGACCGACCTGCGGACATCCATGACTGTTCTCTCTCTCGCATCGTTAGCAGTGGGTGCAGATACTGGGCTTATCCATGCGGCTGAGGCGTTGGGGACGCCGGTGGTGATGATCACAGGCCCTACATCCAGAGAAACAGGCGCCAACGTTCGGCATCCAGGATCTCAACAACTTTATTCTAATATGTGGTGCAGACCTTGCTCAAAAAATGGGCAAAGGAACTGCATCAGAAATGAACAGTATTGCCTAACCAATGTCACCAGTAAGGAAGTTTCAAAGGCAGTAAACAGAATTATTGCCGAGGCGTGAAATGAAACTTTTTTGGCTAACCGTTTATAACTTTATTGTCCTGCCCATTCTTTTTACTTTTGTTCTTCTTCTTTATCCATTTAGATCTAAAATAAGGCGTGCATTAAATGAGCGGCGGGGAATGGTCAATCAGGTAAGGAATTTTTTTGTTCATGTTGATCGTGCCCGTCTAGTTTATTGGTTTCATTGTGCTTCTCATGGTGAATATGAGCAGGTTCGGCCAGTTTTGCGCGGTCTGAAGGAGGTAGAGAGTGATTGCACCGTTGTTGTCAGTTTTTTCTCACCGTCTGGCTATACAAATGTGAGTGATGACTATATAGATCTAAAAATATATCTACCATTTGATTTACCCTGGTCTGTTTCAAAAATGCTCAAATTGGTCCGTCCTCACAAGCTCATATTCGCCGAATATGACGTCTGGCCAAATCTTGTCTGGTCAGCGGAAAGGCTCAAAATTCATACAACCCTCTTCTCGGCCCGGCTGCACGGAAAAAGCTCAAAACTGTGGCCGGTGATCAACAATTTTTACAGCCATGTATACTCATCACTCGCATCTGTCTATACTATCAGTGAAAAAGATCACATTCAACTGAGACGATTGCTTCAAAAAAAGAATCGGAACATTGTGCGGGTTCTGGGGAGTCCCCGCTACGACCGGGTCAAAGACTTGGCTGAAGAATCAGTTTCCGACCTTTCAAAGTCAATCCTTGAGCGCCCCCTCCGATTTGTAGCTGGAAGTGTTTGGCCTGAAGATGATCAGCTCATTCTAGATTCAATATTGGAGATTGTTAGGGCTAAGCCTGAATTTGGTTTTACCTGGGTTCCCCATGAGCCAAATGAAAAATATATAAGTAAAACGTTTGAATTGTTTTCAAAGGCCGATTTAGCTCCTAAACTGTACTCTCAAATTGGGAACGGTGTCCAGAGTGTCCGTGTGATCATTATGGATCAAGTTGGCTATCTTTCACAGCTTTACTGGCAAGGGCGATTTGCCTACGTCGGTGGTGGTTTTACCACCGGGATTCACAACGTTATGGAACCAGCAATGGCCCGTCTTCCCACTATTTTTGGTCCGAAATATCACAATTCACATGCAGCGGAAGAATTGCTGGAAAATGGCGGTGGTTTCACGGTCAATACAAAAAATGAATTTAGCGATACTGTCAATCGACTGTTGGATGATCAACTATTTTTTCTCAACTCAAGTACAGCTGCTACTAATGTGATCCATAAGAATATTGGTTCAGCTACTCGGGTAGTTAGGGGGATTCTACGTGATTGAAATAAGTTTTGTTATCCAGTTCCCCAAATTTGATGCGCTTTCACAGAAAGTCCAACTTACGAGGGGAATACATATTATTTATGGCGAGAGCGGGGTAGGTAAGAGTAGCCTTGGACGGCGAATGGCTTCACTCTCACATGAATCAGACCAATCAAATTTTTTTCTATCTCGCATTTCTGGTTATGATTCACCCATGATTATAGCCCAAGATCCTGATTCCCAAATTATTGCTCCAACAGTAGCCAGAGAGCTAGCCTTCAATCTTGAGAACGCTGGCTGGCCCGCGGAAAAGATCCAGCACAAGATTCAAATCATGGTTAAAAAATTCGATTTCACATTTGAACTTGAAAGACATCCTTCGACGCTGTCTGGTGGAGAAAGAGAGATCCTCAATCTGACTTCGGCACTTGCCTGTTCACCTGACTTTTTGATCATAGATGACGGACTTTCATTCCTGAGCGGGCAGATGAAAGAGAAGTGCGTCACAATCCTAAGGGAGTGGTGTAAAGTGTCAGAGACGGTCGTTTTGTGGCTCACATCAGACCCTTCAGATTTGCAGTACAGTGTAAATGGTTGGCAACTGTGTTTGGATCATTTGGAGAAGCTTGAAAAAGGATTGGAAAAAGATTATCCGAAAATATCAGTCCCACCAGGAAATCTGTCAGTAAAATTAAATAAGGCCTCATTTTCTTATCCCGATTCCGGAAAAATCTTTTATGGCCAGTCACTTCAATTGAAAAAACTTCGATCATTGGCTGTTATTGGCGAGAATGGTTCTGGGAAATCGACATTGGGTGCACTTATTTCCGGAATGGAAAATCCCCATGACGGTGATATCAAGATGATGATAGACGGCCGCTCACCCTCAATGGTCTACCTACCACAATCGCCCGAAAGGTTGTTCGGTGGAAACACACCGGAAGAAGTGGCAAATATGATTCTGTTTGAAGGGTTGGCTTCCGTTGAATTTATTGATAACATCACAGCTTCACTTGCCTCTTTTCAAATCCCCTGGTCTAGGATTTCTAAGTCTCCAATTCATCTGTTAAGTCTTTCAGAGGCGAGGATTGCCTTGATTGTTATTCTGAGCCACGCAAAATATGAATTGTTGATCCTTGATGAACCGATGTTCTCATTGGGTGTTCAACAAAGGAGGAAAATGATCGAGTATATCGGTGCTTTTCTATTGAAAAAATATCTTATTTTTGTTACACACGATGAGATGGAGGCAACGGCTCTTTCCGAACTATCTTTGGTAATTTCTAATGGAACAATCAATTCAAGATCAGCGATAAGAACACATGCCTGACGATCAGCAGAAAACGAGGATTACCCATCCCAGCAGGGTTATCACACTAGCGAATCTGCTGAGCATACTTCGTGCCTTTCTTGCTTTGCCTATTGTTTATAGTCTTGCCCGTGATCGAATTATGTTAGCTGTGTTACTTGTTCTTTTCGCCGTTGTCACCGACTGGTTGGATGGCTATTTCGCCCGGCGTGCTCACGAAGTGACAGATCTCGGAAAATTCCTGGATCCCGTTGCTGACTCTATCGCCATTGCTGCCGTAGTTCTATTTCTTTCTCTAGATGAGACGAGAAATTTTCCATTCTGGTTCTTTGCTTTTTATATAATACGTCAGTTAACTATCGCTCTGAGCGGTGTATATATGCTTAATCATTCACACCTGGTTTTTGGTTCCAACATCATTGGAAAGTGGACTGTAGGGGTTACTGCTCTGGCAATTCTTCTCTACATTGTGAAAATGGAAAATTTTGGATTTTACCTTATACTGGTTTCAACCGTTTTAGCATCTGTCAGCTGGATCCAGTATCTCCTCCGCAATCTCAATCCGAAGATTCAATCCTAATATTCACATCCCGGTTGCTGGAATTATCACTATGAACAGGGAATGTATTCATAGAAAGGTTCCTTTGTACTGAAAATTCTTCCGACTCTATCTGTTGACTCGCTTCTCATAAGAAAGTAAATTTCAGGTCAATATGGCAGAATTAAAGATAAATAGTCAATTCTCTGTTACTGATGATCAACGAAGGGCCATGTCTGACCTTGTAGCCGGATTGAAACGGAAAGAAAAATGGCAAACACTACTTGGCGTTACAGGAAGTGGGAAAACATTTACCATGGCCAATATTATCCAGGAAGTCCAACGGCCTACACTTGTTATTTCCCACAATAAAACGCTGGCAGCGCAACTTTACGGAGAATTCAGAAATCTCTTCCCGGATAACAGCGTAGAGTTCTTTATTAGTTATTATGATTATTACCAACCTGAGGCTTATTTGCCGGTTACTGATACTTATATAGAAAAAGATTCTTCCGTAAATGAAGAGATTGACAAACTCAGGCTCAAGGCCACTGAGTCACTTCTGACTCGAGACGATGTGATTGTGGTCAGTTCTGTCTCCTGCATATACGGCATCGGCTCGCCAACAGAGTATCAAAACAAAGTTGTACAAATTAATCAAGGTGAAAAAATCGAAACCCGGAAGTTGTTTCGGGAGCTGGTGGAAATATATTATGTCCGAAGTGATGCCGTTTTTGAGCGGGGACGATTCCGAGTACGGGGTGATGTGATTGAAATCTATCCAGCTTATGAAGATCAGGCTGTGCGGATAGAGCTTTTCGGAAATGATGTAGAATCGATCCGTTTTTTCAATCCAATCAGTGGAGAGATTACACGTTCGGTGGAAAATCTTTTTGTTTACCCAGCTAAGCATTTTGTGACTGATGAGGCGTCCCTTGGAGACATTATTGATTCTATCCGAGATGAACTGGCTGAACGGTTGGAAAAGCTTCGCAGTGACAATAAACTGCTGGAAGCACAGCGACTAGAACAGCGAACCAACTTTGATCTGGAGATGATGTTAGAGGTGGGATATTGCTCCGGTATTGAAAATTATTCCCGGTATTTCGCCGGGCGAAAATCGGGGCAACGGCCGTATACACTCATTGACTATTTTCCTGAGAATTTTCTCATGTTTCTTGACGAATCGCATGTCACTCTTCCCCAGATCCAAGGCATGTATCACGGTGACAGGAGCAGGAAGGAAACGCTTGTTGAGTATGGTTTTCGCTTACCCTCAGCACTAGACAATCGGCCAATGAAATACGAAGAATTCGAAGAGTGCGTTAACCAAGCCATTTTTATATCCGCCACACCCTCTGATCGTGAACACGCCTACACCGGCGGCAGTGTTGTGGAGCAAATCACCCGCCCCACAGGTCTGTTGGATCCTAAAATAGATGTTCGCTCCACGGACGGACAGATCGATGACCTCATTGGTGAAATTCGGGCCCGGGTCAAAAGAAAAGAGAGAATTCTAGTTACAACTCTCACCAAAAGAATGTCAGAAGATCTTACAGATTATTTCATGGGAATGAACCTCCGGGTACGATATCTCCATTCTGAGATCGATTCACTGGAGCGGGTAAAGATTCTGAGAGATCTCAGGCTCGGTGAATTTGACGTACTGGTAGGTATCAACTTATTAAGGGAAGGGTTAGACCTGCCCGAGGTTTCTCTTGTGGCCGTCTTGGATGCTGACAAGGAGGGATTTTTGAGATCCGAGCGATCATTGATGCAGGTTGCCGGCCGCGCTTCTAGAAATGTGAACGGGAAGGTTATCTTCTACGCCGATAAGGTGACAAAATCCATGGAGAAAGTGATAGGCGAAACTAATCGGCGGAGGAAGATTCAAAAAGCTTACAATGAGGAACATCAGATCACACCAACGACCATCTACAAGTCCATGGATGATGTGATCCTGACAACGTCCGTTGCTGATGCCGTTAAAGAAACGGATCATATGGAATACGGGAGAAAGGGCGACTGGTTTGATACATTGGACAAAGGCGCTGCCCTCGATATGATGAAGAACGAAATGTTAGAAGCGGCTGAAAATTTGAAATTTGAAAAAGCAGCCCGTTTGAGAGATGAAATTGAGAAACTGAGAAAAGAACTGGTAACCTGATGTGGAACGTTATTATTATGTCTTGGAATAAAGAATAATGAAAGTTTTAGTTACGGGTGGAGCGGGCTACATCGGTGCCCATATTGTACTAGACCTGATAAATGCGGATCATGAGGTCGTTATCCTGGATGATATGTCGAGAGGTGCCGAGGAAAACATCCACACTCAGGCACAATTTATTCTTGGCTCAACACTGGATGAGAATAAAGTGAAAGAAGTACTCTCCGGTGGGGTGGAGGCTGTGGTCCATTTGGCTGCATTCAAAGCCGCGGGAGAGTCTATGATCGATCCCGAGAAATATTCCACAAACAATATTTCAGGTACACTGTGTTTGCTGAATGCCATGGCAGCTACTGAGGTGAAGACAATCGTCTTCTCCTCCACAGCTGCAGTCTATGGATATCCAGAGTATCTTCCCATGGACGAAGATCATCCAACAGAACCGATCAACTTCTATGGCTACACAAAATTGGCCATAGAACAGTACCTGCAATGGTACGGTCAGCTGAAAGGGATAAAGTTTGCTGCTCTCCGTTATTTCAATGCCGCTGGTTATGATGGAGATAGTCGTGTCCTTGGGCTGGAAAAGAACCCTGCCAATCTTCTTCCAATTGTCATGGAGGTGGCGAGCGAACAAAAACAGAGGTTTGAACTGTTTGGCGACGATTATAAGACACCTGACGGCACCGGTATCCGGGATTATATTCACGTCACCGATTTGGCTTCAGCACATTTGCTAGCACTGGATTATTTACAGTCTCACCATTGCTTAACAGTCAATCTTGCTGCTGGCGAGAGCCATTCTGTTCTGGACGTGGTAAAAATGGCGAAAACGGTGACAAACCGAGATATACCCTACAAAGTCGTAGATCGTCGTCCCGGCGACCCTGCTGAGCTGGTGGCTACGTCTAAATTTGCCCAAGAGACGCTGGGATGGAAGCCGAAACATTCCACTCTTGAGGAAATTTTGTTATCCATGTGGAAAGTATACCAACACCATTTTGTAAAAGAGCCTGAGGTTTTGGCATGAGTGATCTAGAAAGAGTCAGGCGCGATTCAGGTATTATAGGGACTTCTGAGGGAATTGAGCAGGTCTTGGAAATGATTGTTCAGGTAGCACCAGTGGATATTTCTGTTTTAGTTACCGGTGAATCAGGCACAGGTAAGGAAATAGTGGCGAAGGCGATACACAAACAGAGCCGCCGATCATCGAAACCGCTTGTTACCGTGAACTGTGGTGCTATCCCGGAAGGAATCATCGAGAGCGAACTTTTTGGTCACAAGAAAGGGGCTTTTACCGGGGCGGCTGAAGATAGAAAGGGATACTTTGAAGAAGCTGACAATGGAACGGTATTCCTCGATGAAATCGGCGAAATGCCCGTTGAGACACAGGTAAAACTTCTGCGAGTGCTTGAATCTGGCGAATTTATGCGTGTAGGCGATGCCAAAACGCGAAAGGTAGATGTGAGAATGATCGCCGCTACTAATAAAAATCTTGCTGAAGAAACGGATAAAGGTCGGTTTCGCCGAGACCTTTACTACCGTCTCCGAACGGTGACCATTGATGTACCACCATTGCGTCAAAGGCTGGAAGATATTGATCTATTAACGGAACGTTTTGCGCTTCTTTTTTCTCGCTCCAACGATATTGTTTTTCGAGGATTCAGTTCGGACGCCATCCGAGTGATGAAACAATACGACTGGCCGGGTAATATTCGGGAGCTTCGGAACTTTGTTGAGAGTGTTATCTTGTTGGAAAAAGGGAACAAAATTTCGAGTGAAATGGTACTTAAACATCTGGAGCCCATGGTAGGTGGGACTTCTTCAAATCTTCCTGTTCCTGTAGATAAATCTTCCGGGCAAGCGGAACGAGAACTGATCCTGCAACAATTGCTTTTCCTGAGACAGGATATGCGGGAGATAAAAGGTCTATTCTCCGGAGGCCAGATCGATCGCAGCGGCGAAGTTGGCTATATCGATTCCGGCGGCGGATTGAATTTCCGCGCTTTAGAAGGTGATGTAGGAAACCTCATTAAATCGGCTGCCATAGGGGATATGAGTGTAAAAGATCTTGAGGCAGAACTGATCTCCCGTACATTGAAAAAATTCAATAATAACAGGCGAAAAACAGCACGGGCTTTAGGAATTAGCGAGCGGACGCTCTATCGAAAGATCAATGATTACGGGCTAGAAAAGAAGCAGAAGCGTTTTAAAGATACAGATGAATAATAATCTGAAATTTTGTCGTTTAATCCGTGCCAGCATACTGTCGATATATTTATGGGTTTTCTCCGGCTGTGGCATCTACTCCTTTTCTGGTTCCATTCCGCCACATATTAAGAGTATTTCCATACCCCTGTTTGTGAATGAAACAGCTGAATTTGGCATTGCTGAGGCGGTAACCGATGAGGTGACAAATGTCTTTCTTGAGGAGAATATCTTGAAGATCAGTGACCAGGGTGATTCAATTCTCAGAGGAAGTATAAAGAAAGTAGAAGATAAGCCATACACCTACTCTGAAATGGAAGAAGTACTCGAGTATCGCTACAGTGTAGGAATTAGCGTAGAGTGGTTTGATGTTCGTGAGGAGAAAGTGCTTATCACAAAAAATTACACAAACTGGGGTGCCTATAGCCTGACGGCTGATGTAGCGTCGGACGGAATTGACAATGATGGTGACGGCCTCATTGATGAAGGCATTGATGAGAAATCTGAGGACAACCGCTATGTTGTTAATGAGTTCGGTGCCTATTATCAGATTAATTGGAAGCTCAATCCAAAATATGAGTTGATCCATGCCACTCGTTTTGATGCTCACGACCGCTTGACTGATTTTATTGAATTCAACAATTACGACTATAGTTACAGCCCTACTAACTGGAAATTCAATTTCAGCAAAACTGAAGGAATGCAAATCTCGCCAAAGATCGGCCTGGTGTACCGTCCCCGGGAAAACCAGAATTTCAGACTCACATGG
>SCKS01000024.1 GCA_004124465.1 Fidelibacterota bacterium | reverse complement strand
TCCTTCTTTCTTTTATCTAATATAATTTCCACATAATTTGAGTCCCTTATGGATTTTCTTAAAGATCTTACCATCGGAATTGAGGAAGAGTACCAGATTGTTGATAAGGAAAGCCGCGAGCTTACCTCATTTGTTTCTGACTTCTTAGAACAAGGGGCGGTCCTTTTCCGGGACCAGGTAAAACCGGAATTTCTCCAATCTCAGATTGAGGTGGGAAGCAAGGTGTGTAAGAATGTTCAGGAGGGACGTCAAGAATTGTGCAGGTTGCGCAGTATGGTTGCTGAAATTGCAGATAAGAATGACAGTATGATCGTAGCCGCTGGGACACATCCCTTTTCAAGCTGGCAGGATCAGCTTGTTACGGACAGGGAACGTTATCACGGGCTTCTCGATTCAATGCAATTGGTGGCAAAGCGTCTGCTCGTTTTTGGAATGCACATTCACGTTGGTATCGAAGACAGAGATCTTCAGATAGATATCATGAACCAGATGAGTTATTTCATGCCGCACATTCTTACGCTGTCAACTTCATCCCCTTTCTGGAGAGGACAGAAAACAGGATTTAAATCTTACCGTAGTATTGTTTTTGAAGATCTTCCCAGGACAGGAATCCCCGAAAAGTTCAGTTCATCACTTGAATATGATGATTATGTGAACACTTTGATCAGTTGCGGTAGCATAGATGAGCCTTCCAAGATATGGTGGGATATTCGCCCACATCCGAAGTTTCCCACGCTTGAATTCAGGATATGTGACTGTACAACTAAAGTTGATGAAGTTATTTCAATAGCTGCTCTTGTTCAGGCGTTGGTTGCCAAGCTTATACAGTACAGAAGAAGCAATCAGACTTGGCGTACCTACAGGTCTTCCATGATTGCTGAGAATAAATGGAGAGCAATGAAAGATGGTATAAATGGGAGCCTTATTGATTTCGGGAAAAAGACGGAAGGGCTTGTCTCTTCATTGATTGAAGAAATTATTGATCTAGTTGACGATGTTCTTGACCCCCTTGGAACTAGGGAAGAAGTAGAGAATATCCGGACCATATTAAAAAATGGAGCCAGTGCGGACAGACAGTTGGCTTGTTATGAAAAAACTGGCAGTATGGAATCAGTAGTGGATCAATTAGGAGTTGAAACTTTGGAAGGCGTCTAAGGCGGAACGACCCTGATCTTTTGCTTTGAAACTCGCTCTTACTAGATCGGGTTTCTTGTTTTATAACCTGTTTCTATCTGTTATTATCTTGCTGGTGTCATTCCCGTTTTTCAAATGTCTAACTCACTGAATATAATATCCATTTCTTCATTCATTATTGCGACGGGTACTGTCGCAATTGTTACCTATTTCATTGTTAGTCGAATGAAAAAATCAAAAAATGCAACTGAAGAATATTTTACTGGAGGTAGAGCACTGGCATGGCCTGTTGTAGCTGGATCACTGCTTTTGACAAACCTTTCAACAGAACAGCTGGTAGGATTGAACGGTGACGTGTTTGGAGATAAAGCTTTGGTTGGAATTGCTTGGGAAGCTCTTGCGGCCTTTGCCATGATTGCTACTGCGTTATTGTTCTTACCTACCTATTTAGCAAGCGGTTTCACAACGACGCCAGCTTTCCTGGAAAAAAGATTTGACAAAATGACTCGATCCATGGTGTCAGGACTATTTTTGTTTGGATATATAACAGTGCTTTTACCGGTCGTGTTATATACTGGATCTTTGGCATTGATCGGCATGTTTGATCTCAATTTACCTTTATGGCTGGTGGCTGCTACTATCGGAGTGCTGGGGAGTTCTTACGCCATTTTTGGAGGGCTCAAATCGGTAGCGGTCAGCGATACTCTTAACGGGATTGGTCTATTGATTGGCGGGCTCGCGGTACCTGTCCTGGCTCTGATTGCACTAGGTGGCGGTTCTCTGTTTGACGGTCTGACCATATTAGGAAGTAAAAATCCCGATTACTTGGCCGTTCTTACACAAAGCAATACTGATGGTAAGATCGTAACGGTTCCTTGGCCTACACTTCTTACAGGAATGATGTTTATTCAAGTATTCTATTGGTCTACAAATCAGGTTATCGTTCAGCGGGCAATGGCGGCGCGTAGCCTGAAAGAAGGGCAGAAGGGGGTATTATTTGCGTCGGCCATGAAACTGGTAGGTCCAGTTATGCTTTGTTTACCTGGTATTATAGCTCTTCATTTACCTCAATTAAATATCGAAAAACAAGATCAGGTATATGGGGCGGTAGTTCGATACGTTCTGCCGGATTGGTCTCTTGGGCTGTTCGCGGCCGTACTTATGGGTTCTATTCTGAGTTCTTTCAACAGCACTCTGAACAGCGCATCCACACTGTTTTCACTGCAATTTTACGAGGGCTATATCAACCCAGGTGCACGGGGAGACCAAACTGTTAAGGTAGGAAGAATTTTCAGTATAATCTTGGCTATAGCAGCAATAATTATTGCGCCCCTGCTGGCTCAGCTGGAGTCAATTTTCCAGTATCTTCAGCAGGTCAATGGTCTTTATAGCGTCCCCATTATCGGAATATTCCTTCTTGGTATCCTTACCAAGCGCGTCCCTGCTCTCGCAGCCAAGGTGGGAATGCTGGTTGGTATGGGGAGTTACGCATTTTTTACTTTCGTAAACCTTAAATCTGTTCCGTCATTTTTCGCCAATGCAGATGGCGAACTGCACTTCTTACACGGTTATTTCATCAGTTTTGTGGCTGCCGTGGGCGTAATGCTGTTCATAGGTTTGATTCGACCTCGTTCTGAATTAGAAATAGCGTCCAGCAAGGTCTCAGTTAAGTCTCCGGTCGATATGACCCCCTGGTCCCATGCCAAAACTGCTTCTTGGGTTATCATAGGCATTACTGTTTTTATATATATATTTCTTACTGGGATTTCAGGATAGGAATAATTCAAATGTATTTAACTGACATTTCAAATCTGGGAAATTGGGAGGCTCCAAAAAGCTGGTTGAAGATATCAACACTTGATGCCCATACGGGTGGTGAACCCTTACGAATTATTGTAGATGGTTTTCCTGTTTTGGAAGGTACGACAGTTCTTGAAAAAAGGTCCTATGTCCGCGAAAATTACGACTATCTTCGTACCTCCCTTATGTGGGAACCGAGGGGTCATTCTGACATGTATGGTGCCATCATTGTCGAACCCAATTCCCCCGAGGCTGATTTTGGCGTTATTTTTATGCACAATGAAGGTTACTCCACAGGGTGTGGCCATGCGGTGATTGCGCTGGCAAAAGTGTTTGTGGAGACGGGGCTTATTCCCATGAAAGGCCCCATAACTCCTGTTGTTATGGATGTCCCTTCCGGCAGGATTCACGCCGAGGTGCTTTCTGAAAAAGGGAAAGTTACTGGCGCACGATTCAGGAATATTCCGTCCTTTGTTCAACACTTGGATAAAAAAGTTGACGTGCCGGAGCTTGGTCCTGTGAAAGTTGATATTGCGTTCGGTGGCGCATTTTATGCCTATGTTGATACAGAGCAAATAAAAATCGACTGTTCTCCTGAAAATGTTTCGAATCTTATTGAAGTGGGAATGGCCATAAAGAAAGTGGTGTCGCAATCGGTGGAAATGGATCACCCAGCTGAACCGGAAATGAATTATCTTTATGGAACCATTTTCGTGGGGAAAAGTGATAGATCAGATTATCACAGTCGGCATGTTTGCATTTTCGCTGACGGGCAGGTAGATCGCTGTCCCACTGGGACCGG
The DNA here is from genome assembly GCA_004124465.1 of Fidelibacterota bacterium. Classification (GTDB taxonomy): domain Bacteria; phylum Fidelibacterota; class Marinisomatia; order Marinisomatales; family S15-B10; genus UBA2125. The sequence continues at coordinate 13,336 of SCKS01000024.1, read as the reverse complement.
CGTCAGTGGCAGACTGGCCATTCTTCACGCCAAAGGTGAGATAAAAAAGGGGCAGATGATAACCATTGATTCGATCCTTGGCACCACGTTTACCGGACAGATCATTAACGAAGTGAAAGTAGGGAAATATGACGGTGTTATTCCCGAAGTGGGCGGAAATGCTTACATAACCGGTCGCCAGACATTCTTCGTCGATCCCGATGATCCGCTGAAAGATGGTTTTATTCTCAGATAGTAGAAATTAATATGTCACAATTTTTCTCTATGGATTCAGGTGACAGGTGGTATCTCTTAGCCATCACCATTTTCTCAGTTTTGGCTTTCATGCCTTGGGCAAGGACGGTGGAAGTGGGAGGGATGGCCCTTTTCGGCTGGTTAATGGCAATCCTTATGATTTTCTCGCCGGCAATTGCTCTTGCCCAGCTTTTCATTCGCCGGAAACGGGGAGAGAACAGTGGCTCTTGAACGGACGCTTGTCATTTTTTATCTCCTGGGATGTATCGCCATAGGTGTGCTCGCTTCACGAAAAGTGCTGGCGTCCCGGGACGAATACTGGGTGGCCGGCCGGCGAATCGGGACTTGGGTGAACGCCATGGCCATTATGGCGGCGCTTGCCAGTGGCGGTTCCATTATTGGTGTCATGGGTCTGGCCTACGGTCGGGGCGTTCCTTATACATTGTCACTTTTTGCAGGGGCTGTTCTCGGTTTTCCACTGGCGTCTATTCTGGTAGCTAAGCCGCTCCGTAACTTCGGGAAATTCACTATCACAGACTTTCTCACATTCAGGTATCCCCACGTTATTGTCCGTTACCTTGTTCCTACTCTGATTGTTGTGAGCTTTACGGTTTACATTGTGGCACAAATGAAGGCGGCGGGAATCACCGCCCAGACATTGCTTGGAATCCCATACCAGCAAGCTGTTACTCTTTCGGCAGTTGTGTTTGTTCTATACGTCTCCATCGGCGGAATGTTGGCCATCACCTGGACGGATGTTGTCCAGGGAGCCCTCATGCTGCTGGTGATTCTTGGTACTGCTTTTGCCATGATGATGCAAAACGGAACACCCATAGCCATTATTGCTCAAGCGTCAGTTAAAGCGCCTGAACTGGGTCAGGTAGCTAATCAGCCGCTGGCCAGCTATCTCGGTTCATTCGTCATTTGGGCCGCGGCCATTCCTGTTATTCCTCACATTGTAATGCGGGTGTTTACCGCCAAAGATTCGGAAGGGGCACGGCTGTCTCTCAATATCGCCATGGTGATGTACAGCATTATGATCCTTGCAGCTGTAATGGTAATCGTTCCGGTGGGAAAGATGTCCTTTCCCAATCTTCAGGATGCAGACCAGATCTTTCTGGAAGTAATGAAAAATCAGTTTTCACCCCTTATCAGGGGTCTTGCGGTGGCGGCGGTTATCGCTGCTGTCATGTCCACTACCGACGCTTTGCTGTTGGCTTGTAGCTCGGCCATTTCCCACGATCTCCTGGGTGGTTATTTAAAGGAACATGTTTCAGAGAAAACTGAAAACAGAATCAATGTGGCCATTGTCTGGGTTGTGGGTATAGCCGCCATGATTTTCGCCTATTCACCTCCAAAACTGATTACTGAATTTTATTCCGCTGCCATCGGCTTGCTAAGTGCCGGACTATTTGTCCCGGTTGTTGCGGGATTGTGGTGGAAAAAGGCCAATCTTTTTGGTGGTATTGCTTCTATTGTCATGGGAGTGGGTGCCTATCTTACCGTTCAGTTCAATCCGGATGCTCCGCCTCTGTCAGCTATCCTTTACGGATTGCCGGCGAGTGCCTTGGCCATGGTAGTCTTCAGTCAATTCGGTTCAATTACCTCAAATGATATCCAGTCAACAATAGAAGGTCTCCACCGTTAACAGGTGAATTCAATCGATCCCGCCATACTTTTCGGCATTAGCCTCTACCTGGTCGGGATGCTTGGGGTGGGGTTCTATGCAAGCCGAAAGATCAAGGATTCAGACGATTTTCTCATCGCCGGTAGGCGACTTTCTCTCTGGCTATGTACCGCTACACTGACAGCTACGTGGATGGGCGGCGGAGCCATTCTGGGCGGCGGCGGTGCCGCCTACGAGCGGGGATTCCTCGGTGTTATCGCCGATCCTTTTGGTGCATCCATCTGTCTCTTTCTTGCCGGTCTTTTTTATCTAAGGATGATGCGGCGGATGAAACTGGTGACTGTTATTGATTTTTTCGAAATGCGATTCGGCCGGACCGCCGGTCTATTTTCATCCGTTATCATGATTGTTGTTTTTATCGGTTGGACAGGCTCCCTACTTGTTTCTATCGGCTTTGTTCTTCATGCACTGACGGGAATCCCGGAAAATGTGGGTATTATCATCGGTACTGTTATTGTTCTTATCTATACTGTAGCAGGAGGTATGTGGGCTGTCTCCCTCACTGATTTTTTTCAGGTTATCATTCTTATGACTGGGCTGGCTGTTGCTTTTCCTATCATTGCCCATCAATTCGGTGGCATACGGGAATTTTTTGCCGCAGCGCCGGAAGGTAGTTTCCGTATGATTCCTCAGGATGCCACATTTCCGGAATGGCTCGGTTACATCCGAATGTGGATGGTGGCGGCGTTCGGCTATCTTGCTGGGCAGGACTTGATCCAGAGAGCACTTTCTTCAAAGAATGAAAATGTGGCACAGAATTCAGCATACTTGTCATCTATACTCTATTTGATATTCGGACTGCTTGCTGTATTGATGGGTATTGCCGGAAGCGTCCTCATGCCTGGGCTTGAGAACCCGGAGCTTATCATCCCAAAGCTGGCAATGGCTTATTTGCCACCGTTACTCATTGTGGTTTTCATCAGCGCCCTTCTGGCCGCTGCCATGAGCAGTGCCGACAGTTCTATCCTCGCCACTGCCTCTGTTTTTGGTAATAATCTTCTTCCACATCTGCCTGGCGGTCTTAGAGAAAAAGGGACTCTCTGGTGGACACGTTGTACTATTCCAATCTCGGCACTCATCGCCATGTTGGTAGCTCTTTATGTAGGGGAGGTGTACAATCTGCTATTGGACTCCTTTTCTATTCTTCTGGTCGGATTATTCATTCCATTGACCGCAGGAATCTGGTGGCCTAGAGCCAATACGCCAGGAGGAGTTGTCTCCATGTTCAGCGGTACTTTAGCATGGATCTTCTTTATGTGGGTCACACCTGAACTGCCCGCTGACGTAATCGGGTGGTGTGTTGGACTGGTCATGTTGATAATTGTTACCCTCATCACTTCAAAGACTTCACCCGCTCTTCCTCTTACTGATGCAAACGGAAACAGGATAGAATACAGTGACCGTTTGGGTATACTTTCTCCTTTCAATAAAACATCCGTGACATAAGAGGATATAACTGTGACTGAATCGGTAATTATTGATGCAGTTCGTTCACCAATTGGAATAAAACAAGGCCGAATGGTAGGCAATATTCGGCCCGATGACTTAACCGCACAAACACTTAAAGCATTACTTGATATAAATACCGATTTTCCTCTGAAAAGTATAGAAGATGTCGTTTTAGGATGTGGTTATCCAGAGGGGAGTCAAGGGATGCTTTTGGCCAGATCAGCGGCGTTGCTGGCGGGAATTCCCATCGAGGCTGGTGCCAAGGTGGTGAACCGTCTGTGTGGCTCATCTATGGACGCGGTCCATCAGATCAGCCGGGCGGTTGAAATTGGTGATCTTGAGGTGGGAATTGCCGCCGGTGTTGAGGATATGTTCAGCATACCTAGGGGCGGTTTCAATCCAGTTTATAATTCTGAACTGGAAAAGCAGAATTATTATATCGATATGGGATTGACGGCGGAGAATCTGGCGGCAGAGATCAATATCTCTCGTGAAGATCAGGAGACCTTTTCTATTGCGTCCCACGAAAAAGCGTTGACGGCACAGGCTGAAAGCCGCTTCCACAATGAAATTGTTCCTGTGAAATTGGAGGACGGAACAACTGTTGAAGCTGATGAAGGACCCCGTTCTCCCGATCTTGAGAAGATTCACTCTTTAAAACCCGCATTTTCGAAAAAGGGTACGGTAACCGCCGCCACAAGTTCTCCCTTTTCCATCGGGGCCGGTGCGGCCATTCTAACCAGTCGTCAGTTTGCTGAAAAGCACAGTCTGAATATTCGTGCTGAGATCGTATCACGGGCTGTGGTGGGCGTGGAGTGGGAACGGATGGGTATGGGTCCGTTACCGGCCACTGAGAAAGCGCTGCACATAGCTGGACTAACAATGGATAATATTGACATTATTGAACTGAACGAGGCATTTGCTGCTCAGGCTCTTTATGTTATCAGGAAAGGTGATTGGCCGGAAGAGAAGATCAATCTTCATGGAGGTGCCATTGCCCTTGGTCATCCACTTGGTTGTTCAGGAGTTCGTATATTGACCACACTGATCAATGTGATGGAATTGAAAGAGGCGACATACGGTCTCGCCGCCATGTGTATCGGTAAGGGACAGGGAATTGCCACCATTCTTCGGAGACCAATCTGATTTTCGCTACATTTTCATGGAACTAAAGTGAAACGCTTATTTTAAGCGATGCGCAAAAAAAAAAGTTAAAAATCTGAAAATTAATGGGGGGAGTTTCGGAATGAAAAAGAGTGTTATCATATTTACAACATTGCTTTGCACACTGGTTTCGGCACAATCGAACCTTGATAAGGGAAATGAATGGTATAACCGGCGGGCCGAAGGGGCAAGCGGCGTTAGGGCCGCGTCAGCTCCCATAGATTCTGCCATTTCATATTTTGAACGCTCGCTTGATGGTGGAGATGAGAAAGAAGCTGCCCTCATGCTCGTCAAAGCTTTCTATTTTAAAGGTGAATACACCACAAATGACAAGGAAGAGAAAAAGACTATTTTCGACCGCGGAAAGCGGTTTGCGGAAAACTATATAGATCGTTACCCTGACTCAGCTTTGTTTCGTTACTGGTACTTGGTCAATCTGGGAAGTTGGTCAAAAGCTTATGGTATTCTTACTGCTGCCCGGGAAGGAGTAGCGGACCTTATGAAGGAACATTCTGAAAAAATTATTGAACTCGATCCCGGTTATGAGAACGGCGGAGGCTATTTCATGCTCGGGGCTGTTCATTACGAATCACCCTATATACCTTTTCTACTTTCCTGGCCGGATAATGACGACGCTGTCATATGGCTTCGCAAAGCTGTAGAAACGGGAAATGCTCGTTTGGTTCAGATGGTATATCTTGCGAAAGCGCTTTACAAAGACGGACAAGAGAGTGAGGCAATTTCAATTCTTGAAAAAGTGGTCAATTCTGAACCGTCACCCCATGCTCTGGTGGAACAGAGGGATGATATTCGCGAAGCAAGAGAGCTGCTGGGAGAATACAGATAATTACTGAATCGTATTGAACTCTCAATGGAATCGTTATAAATTTCACGACGTGAAACTGAGAATGAAACCTCGGAGCATATTCATTCCGGTTTTGGCTATCACAGGGATACTCATTTTTAACTCTGTCTCGGCTCAGACCGATGAGGAAATTCTTGGAATGCGGTTAGCCAGGCCAGTCTATGGATTGTCCTTTGAAACCGGTGATTTTGGAAATGGGGGGAGTATTTTCTTTTCGCGTCCGATCAATATGAAATTGCAGTGGTTTGGACAATTCAAAATGATGGATGTTACTGGTGAAGCAGAAATGCCTGTTGTTGATTACTGGACAGGGTATGTATATAAGACTAATCCGTTCAACCTTTGGCTCATGCCTGCCTTGACTGGTTTTAAGTTTCATCCTTTTATTGGTCAAATCGCCAATAATTTTTCACCTTTTGTAATGTTGGCAGCGGGCCCTGTTATCATAATGGATGTGCCTGAAATCGGGAAGTTCAGTTACAAGATGAGAAATATTGAAACAACATACAATGGTGGTTTTGTTTTTGGTGTCGGTATCGATTTCATGATGGAACCCAAACGAGTTATGTCTCTTTTTCTCGGCTACGATTATATTAGTATTGGCGATGTGGTTGAAGGGCGGGATCACTACGGAGGAACTGTCCTGAAGATCATGATCGGCCGAAAATTGAAATAGCTTTGCCGGAGCGCAGACATTTCATCATTAATCCCGAAAACCTTACCGGTGACAGGTTTATCCTGAATGGTCAGGAGGGTCATCACGCGGCCAGAGTTACAAGAATGAATTCGGATGATGAAATTACCTTGCTGGACGGTTCCGGTGCTGCCTACGGAGCGGTTGTAGATACTGTAAATGGTGACAGGATAGAGGGTAGGATTATTGACAAAATCGACAGATACCACGAACCGACTGTAAACATCCATCTTGGGGTTGGTATTTTGAAAGGTGTGAAGATGGATACCGTCATAGAAAAGTGTACTGAACTGGGCGTCCGGTCTGTTACACCTCTGGTTCTGGATAACAGTGTTAAGCAAAACATCAACCTGCAAAGGCTTAAAAAGATTTCACTCTCCGCTATTAAACAGTGTGGCAGAGGTCTTCTCCCTGATGTGAACGATGCGCAGACACTTCATGAGTGGTCTGAAAATTCTTCCGGAGAATTAAAATTCATGCTTCACGATTCGCCTGAAAGTGCTCCTCTTATGGCTCAGTTAATGGCGTACAAAGCCCATTCTAAAGTTAGGCTTGTGATTGGTCCGGAGGGTGGGTTTTCGCCTGTGGAAGTAGAGGCTCTTTCTGCCGCCGGTTTTATACAAGCATCATTGGGTCGCAGGCGCCTCCGGGCTGAGACGGCCGCCATCATGGCTGTGGTGCTTTGTGAACAAATTCTAAACCAGGGTCCGACAGTTGAGTGATTGCCTTTTTTGTAATATTGTTGATGGAGAGATTCCTGGTGATATTGTCTACGATAGTGATTCCGTTCTCGCATTCAACGACATCAATCCCGAGGCACCACATCACGTTTTGATCATACCTAAGAAACATATTCCAACTTTGAATGATATCTCAAATAGTGACCGTGATGTAGTTGGTGAACTTCATCTGGTGGCAAAACAGATTGCTGCTGAGCGAGGCATCTCCGGAAGCGGTTACAGGACAGTTTTCAATTGCAACAGCGATGCTGGTCAGGCTGTTTTTCATATTCATCTTCATCTACTTGGAGGGCGAAAAATGAGCTGGCCGCCGGGCTAGGTTTCTCAATCGCGGAGAAATTTTCAGGATGACACCTCGGACTTACCTTTACAAAATAATCACAATTAAATCTTAAACAGGGGCAGGTATGTATATATCAGAACTGGCGTTGCACGGTTTTAAATCATTCGCAAACAAACAACGTTTGTCGTTTGGAGAAGGGATTACTGCGGTGGTGGGTCCCAACGGATGTGGAAAAACGAATATTGTGGATGCCGTTCGCTGGGTTTTGGGAGAACAGAAAATCCGCATGCTTCGGTCAGCCCGCCTTGATGACATTATCTTTAACGGATCGGATGCCAAGAAAGCATTGAGTGTCTGCGAAGTTTCTCTCACTGTCCACAATAACAAGGGGATGCTACCACTCGAGTACAACGATGTGGAGATAACCCGTCGCATTTTCCGCAATGGTGAAAGTGAATATATGATCAACCGCAACGGCTGCCGTCTGAAAGATATTCACAACCTTTTTGTGGATACGGGCATGGGCGCCGATGCCTATTCTGTTATTGAACTTAAAATGATCGAAGATATTCTCAGTGAGAATGCAGATGACCGGCGCCGCATGTTCGAAGAGGCCGCCGGAATAAACAAGTACCGGCATCAAAGGCGGGCAACACTTTTAAAGCTCGACGCCACCCATGCGGATCTGGAACGAGTCGATGATATCATCAGTGAGGTGGAAAATAAGGTGCACAGTCTGCAACTTCAGATGAAGCGGTACAAACGGCATGCAAAGCTGGTAGAACAGTTGCGGGACAGTGAAATCACCCTTGCATCTCTCAGGCGTCAGTCCATCCTGAAAGAATTGGATCCACTCAGGAAAAATGTTGACACCTTTGGCAAACAGTATTCTAACCGTATGGATGAAGAGAAAGGTCGGGAAGACGCTCTTGAAATATTGCGCAAGGGATATGAGAAGCAGCGGGAAGAACTATCTAAGATTCAAACTGAAATCGATTCACTTTCCGAGGAACGTCAGATTTGTAGCAATCAAATGCTTGTTCTTTCTGAGCAGGAGCGAGGTGCTGAACAAACCATTGAACGCCTTAATGATGAGAAGACTGATGGTGAGCGAAAGAAAAAATCTCACTATCAACGCATAGAAGAGTTGGAAGCTGAGTATGCGGCAGTGGAACCGAAAGTTAAATCGGTGACAAAAGAGTACGAGTCCTTAATAGATGCACTGGAAAGGAGTGACGTAAAATACAGCGATGCCCAGAAACGGCTCGATTCTTTATCTGAGGCACAGATTGAGCATCTGAAAAAACTGAACAATTCACGTTCTCTTCGGGAAAGGACGGAGGAAATTGTTGATGAAAAAATCCAGGTTCTTTCAGGAATGGAAAAGCGCTCTGCTGATCACGATGAAGACAATAAACGGCTTAAGTCGAAACAAAAATCACTCATTGCTGAGAGAAAAAAGTGTGAAAAAACTGTTGATGAGAATAAAGTGGAAATGGAAGAGCTGGAATCATCAATTACCCAGTTTAGGGCTAAAAAACATGAGTATACACTGGAGTTTCACCGCATAGCGAACCGTGTGGAGACGTTGGAATCTCAACTTCAGTTTTACAGGGAAGTGGTTGAAAGAGGAGAAGGCTATTCTGGTGGCGCCCGTCACATTCTGAACAACAGGGAAAAATTCCCCACTGTGCTTGGTACCGTGGCTGATGTAATAGATGTGAAGGAAAAGTACCGCCTTGCGGTGGAGGCAGCACTAGGTCCTGTCTCTCAAAGCCTTATTTGCGAAGAGAGAAGTGACGCCATGAAGCTCATAGAGCAGCTTTCAGATGAAGGTATGGGCAGAGTGTGGATCATTCCGCTGGACGCCGTTCGCAACAAAGTATCGACTGTAGAAGAGTCCCTGACCGGTGTTGATGCATCATCTGTTGTAAAGTGCGAAAGCAAGTACCAGCCTATCGTTGACTGTTTTCTTAAAGGGACTCCCATTGTAAAAACATCTGCCCATGCCGAAAAGTACTTCGCCGAAGGTGATTATTTCAGAAATGTGGTGGACTTACAGGGTAACCTTTATTCAGGTACAGGTCTCATTATGTCACCGGAGAGCAGTGACGGGATTACACTTCTCGGCCGCAAAGAAAGGATTGATTTTCTAGACAGAGAGATCGGCACACTGGTTAGAAATAGTGAAAAAGTGAAATCGAAGATTAATTCTATGGATGCGGCTCTTGATCATGCTGAGAAAAAGCATGAAAAGCTATCAATTGAACTTGGGGAAGCTGTTGATCTACTAACAAAAACTGAAAATGATATCAACAAAATAGAATATGGTATTTCACAAAATCTTGAAGCACAGCAAGCTACAACCCATGAAATTATCTCCGCGAAATCTGAATTGCTTAACTATCAAAAAAGCCTGGATAACCTTATCCCTATTCTGAAAAAAGAAGAACAAAAGCTAGCCACATTTCAGACAAAACTGGATGAGGCGAAAAAGCAGGTTGAAGCAGACCAAAATGAAAAGGAAGAGAAAAACAAAAATGTCCAGGATTGTAGAATCCAGCTCATTTCCCTTGAGGGTACTCAGGATAATATTGAGTTCAGAATCAAAGCATCTGGTGAGGCTATAAAGGAAAATGATGAGAGAGCAGATGCTATTACAATGGAAATCTCATCCTTAGGAGACCAAATCGAAGGAATGAAATACGAGAGATCCGACGCCGAAAAGAACCATAGGAAACTTTCAGTCAAACTGAAAAAGTTGCTTTCGGTCAAAGATCTTAAGGATGATGCTTTTCGGGAGACATATCGCCAGATTGAAGAGGAGGAACGGATCATCCGGGAAGAACAGCGTGAACGAGAGCGCATGGCTGAAGAAGCTAAAAGAATTGAACTCCGCATTGCCGATCATGAAGGTGAGCTGCGCCGTATCCAAGAGAGGATTCAGGAGAAGTATAGTGAAAAGATTCCCGATGTGGTGGAACGAAACATATCGGACAGCGATCTGGCGCTGGAGATTGACAGGCTTGAGCGAAGTATTGAAAGAATTGGTCCTATCAACATGGCCGTTAAAGATGAGTTCGAAGAGGAAAACAACCGCCTGGGATTCTTACAGCGCCAGCATACCGACCTTTTAGAATCGGAACAGAAACTTCTTGAAACAATGAACAAGATTGACACGGCAGCCAGAAAACAGTTTTTGAAAACATTTGAGCAGATTCGGACCAATTTCAAAAAGACATTCACCATGTTTTTTGAGGGAGGTGAATCGGATCTCGAGTTGATAGGCGACGATGATTCCCTGGAAGCCGACATCAATATTCTCGCCAAGCCACCTGGAAAGCATACTAGAAACCTGCGGATGCTCTCATCAGGAGAGAAGGCGCTGACAGCTATTTCGCTTCTTTTCGCTATCTATCTTGTGAAACCCAGTCCATTCTGTATTCTCGATGAGGTGGACGCACCTCTGGATGATAACAATATTGCCAAATTCACCCGCGTACTCGGGAAGTTTTCCGGACAGACACAGTTCATCATTGTGACGCATAATAAACTCACGATGGAGGCGGCGCAATTTCTTTACGGTGTCACTATGGCCCAGTCGGGTGTCTCAAAAATTGTTTCTGTTCAGCTCGACTGAGCACTCTTATTTATCTCAATCTCTGTTTGTATCTTTTACCTTTAGTACGTAATTATAGATAATGACTCGTCTTGAAGTCGCCTCGACGCCGCAGTGGAATTACCATGATCTAATTGCCCATCGTGTTCATGAAATCCTATTGGTGGCATCCCCATATGATGCTTACATACTGGAAGAAGACGGCCGCATAACAGAACAGATTCTCACTGAATATATAGGGATGCATCTTAATTATGCCCCTCATGTGTCTCGCGCTTCTACAGCTTCCGAAGCCATGAAAATGTTGGAGGAAAAAAGTTATGATCTAATTATCACCATGCTGAGGATTGCGGACATGGATCCCATCACCTTTGGGAAACAGGTGAAAAAGGATCGCCCTGATTTGCCGGTTATTCTATTGGTATTTGATGCCACAGAATTGCAAAGAATGAAAGAACTCTTGAAGGGTGATGCTATTGACAAGGTGTTCGTTTGGAGTGGCAATGCGAATGTTCTTCCGGTTATCATAAAATATGTTGAGGACAGGAAAAATGTTGAGAGCGATATGGAGATGGGAGATATACGTGTTATCATGGTAGTGGAGGATAGTCCCCGGTTTTACTCCATCATTTTGCCGCGCATTTACAGAGAAGTAATGCATCACACCACATCCCTTATAGATGAAAGTTTGAACGATACTCATAAGCTACTCAGGTTGAGAGCGAGGCCGAAAATTCTTCTTGCCTCACATTATGAGGAAGCTATTGAGTTAATTGATCTGTGTGGTGATAATCTTATGGGTGTTATCTCTGATGTCAGATTCCCAATAAATGGAAAATCAGATATTGCGGCGGGATTCAAACTTGCTCGTTGGATTCGAAACCGTGAAACCGCAATGCCCATTCTTTTGCAAAGCACAAGGCCTAAGGGAGAGTTTCGGGCCAAGAAACTTGATGCAAGATTTCTCTATAAAGAGTCATCGACCTTTTTACAGGACATGTCTGATTTTATTCGTCAGAATTTTGGTTTCGGTGATTTTGTTTTTCGTCTTCCTAGCGGCAAGGAGGTGGGAAGAGCTTCAACGCTCAAAGAAATGGAAAAACTTCTTGAAACGGTATCGCGCAAATCCATTGAGTATCATGCATCCAGCAATCATTTTTCGAATTGGCTGGCCGCCCGCAGTGAATTCTGGATCGCCTCCCGTGTCAGAAAGGTTAAGACATCGGATTTTAAAAATGTGGAAGGCTTGAGGCAGTATCTTATTGAAGTTATGGGAATGACCAGGCAGGCCAGAGTACATGGCCGTGTGATCCAGTACCGTGGTGGTGATGAGGACACGACTGCTGATTTTGTCAAGTTTGGAAGAGGTTCTTTGGGAGGCAAGGCTCGCGGACTTGCATTTGCGCAGTCCCTTGTGGAATCAGATGAATTAAAACAGAAGTTTCCTGACATCAATATCAGGATTCCTAAGGTCGCTGTTATTGGCACGGATCAGTTCGGAGTGTTCATGGACGAGAATAATCTTTGGGCTACAGCACTGAAAACAAAGAGTTCAAAGCGTTTGGCGAAGAAATTCTTAAGTGCATCCATTCCCAAAGAATTGATGAATTTTATCAAAGCTTACTTAAAAGAGATGAAATCACCTATTGCCATACGCTCATCGGGGCTGTTTGAGGATATGCAGTATCAGTCGCTGGCAGGCCTCTATTCAACATTTTTACTTCCCAACAATGAGCGTTCACTGAAAATTCGTGTTGCAAAGGCTGCTGATGCCATCAGGTTGGTGTATGCATCCATGTTTTCTCATGAGGTGAAGAGCACCACCGCCTCAAGCGGTCATCACCTGGAAGATGAAAGGATGGCAATAATCATGCAGGAGGCCGTAGGGCAGAGACACGGTTCCCGGTTTTATCCCACTTTCAGCGGCGTGGCGCAAAGCATTAATTATTATCCCATATCATACATGAAACGGGAAGACGGTGCTTCATACCTGGCTCTCGGATTGGGCCGGATGATTGCTGAAGGGGGGAGAGTTCTTCGCTTCTCTCCGAAGTATCCGCGCCTTATGCCGCAGTTTTATTCACCTGATGCCATGCTGGAAAATTCACAAACAGAGTTTTATTCACTCTCTCTTGATGCTGAGCAGGATTTGCTGAGCGCCGGAGAAGATGGCAATCTATCGAAGGAACCGCTCTCAGTAGCGGAAGAGGATGGGGTATTACGCCATGTGGCGAGTGTGCTTTCCACAGAGGACAACATTGTGAGAGATTCTCTCAATTATGACGGGCCTAGGATTGTCACTTTCTCGCGCATCCTCCAGTCCCACGCTTTTCCGCTCCCTGAACTGATCAGTGAAATACTGACCCTTGGTTACGATGCTATGGGGTGCCCTGTTGAAGCGGAGTTCGCATGTAATTATTCTGTGAAACCCGATGTATCATCTGAGTTCAGCTTGCTTCAGATCAGACCCATGCCTAGCGATACATTTGACAGTAGCGTTCAGTTCAAGACAGGGGACAGAAACGATATTGTCTGCTCCAGTAAACTGGCTCTTGGTAACGGTTACCTCAACGACATCTATGATCTCATTGTTGTAGATCC
>SCKS01000001.1 GCA_004124465.1 Fidelibacterota bacterium | reverse complement strand
CGCCGTCCATCTGGGCCGCACCTGTAATCATGTTCTTGATATAGTCAGCGTGACCGGGACAGTCTATGTGTGCATAGTGACGGTTCTCACTCTCATACTCAACGTGTGCTGTCTGAATGGTAATACCTCGCTCCCGCTCCTCTGGAGCGTTGTCAATACTGTCAAAAGAACGGATCTCACTCAAGCCACGCTTGGATAATGTCATTGTTATGGCCGCGGTGAGGGTCGTCTTACCGTGATCTACGTGACCGATGGTGCCCACGTTAAGGTGGGGTTTAGTCCTGTCAAATTTCTCCTTTGCCATGAGAAAATCTCCTATGTTGACTGACAGATCATTAATGAGCCTACGACCGGGATTGAACCGGTGACCTCGTCCTTACCAAGGACGTGCTCTACCGACTGAGCTACGTAGGCAACTGGTGGGGTGTTTGCCCAAGTGCTACAGCCAGACGAATCTGAGCGGCGGACGGGGATCGAACCCGCGACCCTCAGCTTGGAAGGCTGATGCTCTACCAACTGAGCTACCACCGCATAGTTGTTACCATCATGAATCATCCGGTTGTTCTGGCTGCTTTCGCTGGCTGTGGGGAGAGATGGATTTGAACCACCGAAGGCTTTCGCCGCCAGATTTACAGTCTGGTGCATTAGACCACTCTGCCATCTCCCCAGATATCCATGAGGGTCTCTCATATTACGATTTTGCATATTATTAACAACTTGAACAGATGGATTTGAACCCACGATCTCGCTCCAGGTGAACCCTATTACTGACTCTCGCGCCGAAGATATCCTACTCGAAACAATACGAGCCACCGGAGGGACTTGAACCCCCGACCGGCTGATTACAAATCAGCTGCTCTACCAACTGAGCTACGGTGGCTAAATCTTGAGGCACACCTGCATAATACAGCTCCGCCACCTGAACCACATCAGATGGGCAGTTGGAGGTAAGTAATCTTCGATGGTACGCATTTCGCACAGCCCCGAAAATTAACTTAAAAGTATTTTAAAACAAATATATTTGTAGAAGAGAAAGTGGGATTTTTTACAACTTATCTGATCCCTCTTTTGAACGCTTTAAAATGGTCCCATCAGGCGTATCTTCAAGCTCAAAACCTCTGGATCGAAAATAGTCTCTGATCTCATCAGCCCTGGACCAGTTCTTCTCTTGTCGGGCCTTTTCCCTCTCATCGATCATTGTCGCCTCTTCGTCAGTGATTTCCGGTTTGTCATCACTAACGACAGCGATTACACTATCAATTTTGTCTAACACCTCAATAAAACTACCGGCTTCCTCAGTTGTCAGTTCATTCGAATCAATCTTTCTATTTACTTCTCTTATCCAGTCGAAAACTTTTCCCATGGCTTTAGCTATATTCAGATCGTTATTCATCGCTTTCCTAAATTCATCCAACACAGGAAGATCAGCCTCATGTCTAGAAGAACTCGTTGCAAGCTTTTCCAGTCTGCGTCTGAAATCCTGAAACCGGTTAACAGCCTGACTTGCCGCCAGAAGATGCTCTTCTGTGAGATCTACCTTATGTCTGTAGTGTGAAGAAGTAAGCAGGTATCGAATGGCCGAAGCGGTGTATCCCCTGTTTATCAGATCAGTGATAGTATAAAAATTCTGAAGCGATTTGCTCATTTTAGCTCCGTTCACTAATAGGTGTTCACAATGCAGCCAAAAGTTGACAAACAATTTGTCAGTAGCACAGACACTTTGGGCAATCTCATTCTCATGGTGAGGAAAAATGAGATCAACACCACCGCAATGAATATCGAATTCCTCGCCAAGATATTTCATGGACATGGCTGAACACTCTATATGCCAACCGGGCCTGCCACGTCCCCAAGGTGACTCCCATTCGATCTCTCCGTCCTCCTCCTTCCATGCCTTCCAAAGGGCAAAGTCCTGAGGATTTTCCTTGCCGTATTCATCGTCCGTTACCCGCTCAGTGCTGGAGAGTTGCGAGGTATCAATATTGGAAAGCCTACCATAATTCGGGAACGAGCCAATCTTGAAAAAGACAGACCCATCATCTGTAAGGTATGCGTAATCTTTGTCAATAAGCTGTTTGATGAGATCAATCATGTCATCAATGTGATCGGTAGCCGCAGGCAGGGTATCAGGTAAATCTATACGGAGAGATACGGCATCTTTTTCAAAAGCTGCGCGGTACTCGTTTGTCAGTTCAGAAAGAGATTTCCCCTCTTCACCGCACCTTGCAATAATCTTGTCATCTATATCCGTAATGTTCATTACATGATTGACTTCGTAACCTAGAAAACGGAGGTAGCGTTTCACGAGATCGAAAAAAAGGAAGGCACGGAAGTTCCCTATATGAGGGACATCATAAACGGTAGGCCCACACGAATAAATCCGAACAGTCTTGTCATCCAGTGGCTTGAAAGATTCAGGCTTCCCGGAAAGTGTATTAAACAGTTTGAGGCTCAAAACGGCTTAACAGGTTTAAGCATATCGGCATCGATGTGGACTGAGATGGCTTGCTGAATACCATCCACGCGGATTACAAAGCGAGTTTCGCCCGCTTTCCTCGAAAGAATTCCCCGCATGCCCACCAAGGGACCACCACCGATCTCAACTTCATCACCGATATCAAAATAGTCGTGGGCGTCCGGAACATAGCCCCCCTCCAGCATTTTCCTCACAGCTTCCACTTGCTCATCCGGAACAACGGCATACTTACCCCCAATTTTTACTATGTGATGAACACCATAAGTCTGAAGTACATACAGCGTCTCCCTCAACGGAATGTGGGCAAAGAGATAGCTTCTAAAAAGGGGCATCCAGACCCACTTTTTTCGGTCTTTCCAGAATCTCCGGCGTTTCACAAGCGGAAGATAACATTCGATTCCTTTCTTCATAAGCTCGCTGTCAGCTGTCTTTTCATGCCGTGGCTTGGTATAGACTGCCAACCAATGTTTTTCTCTACCGTTATCTTCCATGGAGTGCCATTGTACAAAGTTTCAGAACAAGATCTTCAAAAGAGATCTCCACAACTGCTGCCGCTTTTGGCACAAGGCTTGTGTCTGTCAGCCCGGGGAGAGTGTTGACTTCCAGACAGAAGAAACTGCCCTCCGGAGAGAGCCTGTAATCGACACGGCTGTAATGGCGGCAGCCTAGGAGGTTGTGAATGGCAAGAGAAGACTGAGCCAATTGACTGGCCAGGGCTGCAGATATTTCCGCCGGGCAAATGTAATTAGACATTCCCGCTGTATACTTGCACTCATAATCATAATGATCGTGTAATGGAAGGATTTCAATGCACGGAAGCGCTTCTTCGCCCAATATGCCTACGGTGAGTTCCCGGCCGGGAATATACTCTTCCAATAGAATACCACTGCCGCACTTTTCGGCTGTCTGCACAGCTGGCAACAGTTCAGCTTCTGATTTCACAATTGTGAGTCCCACGGTACTCCCCTCACCGTTGGGTTTTACGATCAAAGGATAGTTACGGTTCTTTTCACCGGAGGCTTCAAAGTCTTCACAACTAGTAAAAAATTCCCAGTCCGGAGTGGGAAGTTCATTCTCAACCATCAGCTTTTTTGAAGCCACTTTGTCCATTGCCAGGGCGGATGCATCAGGTCCTGAGCCGGTGTATACAATGCTCTCCTCTTCGAGAACACCCTGAACAGTTCCATTTTCACCTTCTCCACCGTGAAGGGCCATAAAAACAACGTCAGCCTCGGCAAGCTTCGAAAGGAAATTCCGGATGTCGCCTTCATAATCACAGGCGAACACATCTGTCCCACTCCGCTGAAGAGCCTCGACCACAGCTTCGCCACTATGAAGAGAAACTTCTCGTTCGGCAGAGTTTCCGCCCATAAGGACAGCAATCTTCACCGCTGTGCCTCTAAATTAACAATGTATTCAGCACACTCACTCAAATTGTCACCAACAAAATCGGCCGACAGTTTTCCATTTAAGATTTCTCTTTCAGTCCTCTGGCCGTTGCCTGTCTTGACTAATATTGATTGCACACCAACAGCATTTGCCGCTAACACATCCGCTACCGAATCGCCAATCATGTAGGAAGATGTGAGATCAACCCCTTGTTCATCTGCTGCCTGTGTAAACATGCCGGTAGACGGCTTTCGGCAATTACACCCTTCCTCAGGTGTGTGCGGGCAGTAGTATATGCCAAGTAGCACCAGTCCGTGCTGATTGAGCAAAGTGTCAAGCTTATTGTGGATAGCTTCCAGAGCCGTCTCTTCAATCAAACCTCTGCCGATACCCGACTGGTTGGTTACAAGAATAAAAGGCAGTCCGGTGGTGGACAGGTTCTTTAGCGCGCGGACAGTCTCAGGATAAAGTTCATAATCGTCTGGTGAATCAATGTAACCGGGATCCGGGTTTAAGGTTCCATCTCTGTCAAGAAAAATAGCCCCCTTTTTCTCTGAATCATGCATTCGTAGGCGCTTTCATAGATTTCACATCGCTGAGATTGAGAGAACTTTTCAGAAAATAGTAGGCACCTACCACAACAAGAGGAACAAAACCGACAGCATGGTTAATGATGGCATATGCTTGTGCAGGAGCTTGTGCCACAGAAAAAACTTCCACCAGAACCACAACGGCTCCGGCGTGATAAGTGCCGATAAAGCCGGGGGCCGAAGGGAGCGCGATGACCATTGTTATCGAAACCATAAGAATCCCCAACTGAAGCCAAGACAGATCAACACCTATAGATCTCGCACAAAGCCAAGCAATTCCCCAATACATCAGCCATAAAGAAACTGAATAAAACACCAAAGAGACCGGCTGTCTAATTCTTCTGAGCGTCACCAATCCCCCTACAAATGAATGAAACATCTGCTTCAGGCGATTTCCAACACCATGCTGAAGAAAAGCTATATTTTCCATTTTCTCCACCCAATCGTGGTGTGAGGCAGAAATCCAAAAGAGAACAGCCGACACAATGATCACAACCGCCGAAAGGGAGAGACCGCTGTTTGTCAGCCACTGTGGAATATCATAAGATGAAAATAACGCAAGTATCAAAATCATGATGCCCAGCATGTCTACAACACGCTCAACAACAATGGTACCAAAAGCTGTGGAGAAGGTTACAGAACGTTCGTTACGGTTAAGGGCATAAGCTCTTAAAAACTCCCCCAACCTTAATGGAAGAACGGAGTTGCCAAAATAGCCGATCATAGCAGCGGCAAAGAGTGGGTGTGTCTTCACATCTTTTATAGGAGAAAGGATAATGCGCCACCTGAGAGCCCTTACCCAGACACTAAAGATCATCACTACAACAGCAATAAGAATCAATATCCAGTCGACAGACCTTAAGACTGTAATAAGGCTTCCAAAATCCATCTGACGAAAAGCGAGATAGAGGCCTCCCACGCTGAACAAAATTCCGATTATTACTTTTTTCACGCTACTCCCGCAAATCTATAATTTCACTAGCAGTCAGTTTTCCCATGATAAGATCATCCGGGTTTACAAGAGGCCCCACTGACAGAACATCCACCTTGATCTCCATCTCTTTTCCCGATACTGCCTTTATGGTTTTGGGAATCCACTCGTTTTCCTTTACTGTCATCCAGAGGTGGTCAAAACCGACAAGCGATTCAGGAACTAGGCTCAGACTGATCTGCTCATTATTGGCATCTATATTTTCTACTATGAAGCCGTTGAACTCACTTAACAGTACGGCGAAAAGGTTTGATGGATCACGGCGGTTGAAATAATCGATGAGTACCTGATCCTCCTCCGGATACTTCACACTCATAACAGACTTCTGTATTAGTACATTCATAAAAGGAAGGTCAAGGCTGAGATAATCTTTACCAAATATTGTTAATGTCCCCTTCCCTTTCCACGACTCCTCATCTAAACGGTAGAACCAGAACACCTCAAAAGTATGGCCCTTTTTATCAAGCACAGTGGCTGATATTTGGTACAGGATTTCTTCATCAACCTGAAAAGCCGCGGTACTGCTTACAAGGGAAAAGCCCACAATGGAAACGAGAAAATATTTCAGAAAAAACAAGTTTTTCTTAGGGAGATTCATCGTCATCCAGCACCTGAAGATAGGATTCGTCAACAAGAACCTCTCTCGCCTTGCTGCCGGTGAAAGGACCCACAATACCGAGCTGTTCCATCTGATCAATAAGACGAGCTGCCCGAGAATATCCAACCCTGAAACGCCGCTGGATGAGTGAAATGGATCCCTGCTGGTGAGTGATCACAAGTCGAATAGCATCTGTGAGTAATTCATCCTGACTCTCTTCAGGTCCGCCAAGGTCTCCTTCTACACCGAGCTGTGTCTTTGTACCTTCCAGTTTAATTTCATCGGCTGTAGGCTGTGACTCAATATGCTTAACGATCCTGTTAATCTCTTCAAGTGTAACAAAAGAATTGTGAAGCCGGATTGCATCAGATGTGCCGGGTGGTAGGAAAAGCATATCACCTCTGCCCAGCAGTTTTTCAGCGCCATTAATATCAATAATTGTTCGAGAGTCAACTTTTGTCGCAACCTGAAACGCGATCCGAGCCGGAAAGTTTGCCTTAATAACACCGGTAATGACATCCACAGAGGGACGCTGTGTTGCCAGTACAAGATGAATACCCACAGCACGAGCCATCTGAGCCAAACGGGCAATGGACTGCTCAACCTCTTTCGGCGCCCTTAGCATCAGGTCAGCCAATTCATCGATTATCACCACAATGTAGGGCATGTTTTCCAGGCTGTCGTCTTTTTCCGCCTTGTCTCGGTATTCCTGTATATTTCTCACTACAGCGTCAGCCAGAACATCATACCTTCGACCCATCTCTTTTTCAGCGGCACGAAGAGCAAGGACAGCATTTTCAGGGGTAGTAACCACATATTCATCAATGTCTTCCGCTGTAATGAGGTGATGTTTTTCAAGTGATCTGTAAGCCGCCATTTCCAACTTTTTTGGATCGATCAGAATGAATCGTACTTCCTGAGGCGTTGAGCGGTAAAGTAAAGATGAAACAATTGTATTGATGCAGACCGACTTACCCGAGCCAGTAGTCCCCGCTATGAGCAAATGTGGAAGTTTATCCAGTTCAATAATAAAATTCTCCCCGCTGGTCGTTTTGCCAAGAGCTACGGTCAATATGGAGGCTGATGAGATAAACTTTTCAGAATTGACAACGGAACGCAAATAGACAATGGAAGGATTTTCATTAGGGATTTCGATGCCGACTGAAGATTTGCCGGGGATGGGAGCGATCACGCGCACTCTCGGTGCTCTCATGACCCGAGCCAAATCATCTGAAAGCTGAACAAATTTATTGACGCGAACACCTTCAGCCGGTTCAACCTCAAACAGGGTAATAACCGGGCCTGGAGCAATGTTTACCACATGGCCTTCAACGCCAAAAGTCGCCAGAGACTGTGTGAGAAATTCAGCCTTATCAACAAGTTCGCTATCGGAGGCGCTGGGGACAATCTCTTCGTAATGATCAAGATAATCGACAGAAGGAAGCTGATAAGCTCTTTTCGGTACATCTTCTACGGTGGCGTCAAAATCGACTTCCTCCTCAATTACTTCCTGTCCGATTATATAGTCCCCCTCATGCTCCTCGCGCGTTGCTGACACCGGCGGTTCTTCAGAATCCTTTTTCCCTTCCTCCATTTCCGTCTCCGGCTCACTCTCACCAAAAGGTGTCTCCTCTCTCACCGGCAGAGTGGTTCCAGTCTCTTCTATTTCGGCAATAGTCTCTTCTTCAGGTTCCTCCGAGACTTCTGTCTCTTCTACCACTTGCTCATCAGGCGGAGCAAAGGCTTCATTTTCGAATTCCCGTCTTTCCTGCAAACGACCTAAAAGTTTCTCCGTGTGTTCTCTTTTCTGGGCCTCTACGCTTTTTTCAGCCTTAATCTTCTGCTCCCGTTTAACAACACCTGATAAAAGAGTGCCAACTTTTTCCACTTGATCGTAGAAATTCCAGTTAAAGTATCCCCGGATAACCACAAATGAGCTGGCCAGCAAAAGAATTGCAGTACCGATGGTGCCAAGAAAATCGTGAAACAGTTTTGCCAGCGTGGCACCAACAAGTCCGGAAGCCTGGTAGCTTTCTGCGTCCCTGGTAACTGCCATCAATCCCAATAATACTGAGACAATGAGTCCCATGAGGAGCGTATGAACAGTCAGTTTTCCAAGAAATTGAGGTATCTTTCTGCTAAACAAAACCCATCCCCAAGCAATGCCGATAATAGGTAATATAAAAGAAACATAACCGACAGCCATCTTGATGAAGAAATGACCAATATAAACACCAAAGATCCCCGCCCGGTTTGAAATGGCAATGTTAGGCGAAATGGTGGGCTCTTCCGCTGCATCGTAAGTCATCAAACTGAGCAAAACAAAAAGCGATACCAGAATAAGCAGTATCCCTATTATTTCTCTCTTACGGTCCATATTACCCTTTAAACTTTTTTCGTGGCTGTACCTTTCGTCCAAAAAGGGGTCTCCACCACGGTTGCTGGTATTACTTTTCCACGGACATCTATTTCCAGTTCCGTACCGGTTGAAGCATGGAAACTGTCCACATAGGCCATCCCAATGGACTTACCCAAGGTTGGAGAATGTGTCCCGCTGGTGACAATGCCGATTGTGTTCCCATTATATATGGCGGAATAACCGTGGCGAGCGATGCCTCGGTCCAAAAGCTCAAAACCGATGAGCTTACGTTCAGGCCCATCTGACTGCACTTTGGCTATGGCAGCTTTGCCAACGAAGTCACCTTTTTCCAGTTTGGTGATCCATCCAAGCCCCGCTTCAATGGGGTTTGTTTTTTCATCAATGTCGTTACCATAAAGACAGTACTTCATCTCAAGGCGGAGTGTATCCCTGGCACCAAGACCGACAGGTTTGACGCCCAGAGGAGCACCTTCTTCAAGCAAAATATTCCATACTGGCTCCGCTTCTTCCCCGTTAATGTAGATCTCGTAACCAAGCTCTCCAGTGTATCCCGTTCTGGCACAGATTACATGAACGCCAGCGACGACTGATTCACAGTGCCAGTAGAATGGTAGAGATTTCACCTCTTCCGGGTTACTCGCTACCCGACACATAAGATCCAGTGAATGAGGTCCCTGAATAGCCACCAGTGAAAAATCATCAGACCTGTCTTTCAGTAATACTTCGCCCTGGATATTGCTCTCCAGCCATCCATAATCTTTCTCAATATTAGATGCGTTCACTACCAAAAGGTAGTGGTCGCTAAACCGGTACAAAACACAATCGTCTATAATTCCACCATTTTCATTACAAATCGCTGTGTACTGAGCCTGACCGATCTGAACAGCATTAATATCATTGGTTGTCATTCGTTGTAAGAAAGAGGCCGCTCTGCTCCCGCTGATAACAAATTCGCCCATATGCGAAAGGTCAAAAAGACCCACTGCTTCCCTCACAGAGGTATGTTCATCTATGATGCCAGAGTACTGTACAGGCATCTCAAACCCGCCAAAAGGGACCATCTTTGCACCCAGGGACAGATGGTAGTCATAGAGGGAAGTTCTTTTTCCAGTTTCACCCACAAGATCAAGCCTCACAATAGGCCTTAAAGCGGGCCATTCCCTCGCGAATGTCATCCAGTCCGATACCGGCATAAGCGAACCTGACGTAATGCTCTTTCTCATCAAGTAACGGTGTACAGAAGTAGCTCCTTGGGCAGAATGCCACACCTGTATCCTTTAGAACAGCTTCCTGCAATTCAATGCTATTCCGTAAACCTTTTTTTTCTAACACTTCCGTCACTTTCGGGAAAAGATAAAATGTTGATGAAGGAGATCCCACAGACACACCTTTAATACCGTTTAGCAAATCCCGGGCAACGTCTCTCCGAACGCGAAGTTCATCAGTAATAGGTTTACACATTTCCGTTCCACCTTCCAAGGCTTCGATCATGGCCCACTGGGCAAAGTGATTTGTACACGATTCGTCATTCACGTTTAGTTGACCAATAATCTCCATCACTTCTGGTGGTCCGATGGATGCACCAACGCGCCATCCTGTCATGGCGAACCGCTTGGAAAAGGTATATAATATGACGGTACGTTCTGCCATTCCAGGAATTGAAGCTATGGACTCTGACTCACCTTCATATCTTGTTTCGAAATAGGCTTCATCGGAGAGGACCCAAAGGTCATTCTCCATGCAAATTTCAGCCAGCGCCTCCAGTTCGTCGTGAGGAGATTCTGCCGCTGTGGGATTATGATGATTATTAAATATAAGCATGGAAGTTTTCGATGTGATGTTCGACTTAAGCTGATCCAAATCCAGCAAAAACTTTCCTCCATTATCAATATAAGTATAGGGTACAGCCTTGCCTCCGTGGAACTCAATCATCGATTCATAAATGGGAAAACCGGGGCTGGGATAGAGCACTTCATCTCCTGGTTCCATAACAGCAAGAATGAATTTGCCTATAGTGGGTTTCCCGCCGGGTTGGACAATGACATTATCCATGGCATAATTGATGTCTCTCAGCTTACCCACATCATCGGCTAGCGCTTCCCGGAGTTCGGGAATGCCGGGCGGAGGGCAGTATCCGGTCTTTCCATTTTCAATTGCACGGTTCATGGCGTCAACTACCCGCTGCGGTGTCGGTATGTTGAAATCACCGATATGGAAAGGGAAAACTTCATTCCCCGCCGCCTTCCATTCAGCAGTCTGTCGTGCCACTTCAAAGGCTGATTCGGTTCCCAAACTTTCCAGTCTCGCAGCAAATTGCATTTCAGCTCCTACAGTTTAGTCAACGCTATCTTCACAATCTCTTCAACGTTCCCGCTAAGCTGATCTTTCCTCTGCATATCAGAAAGAACGCGAAAACCGTCCGAACGGTGGAAACCGAGAGCAGTGAGCGTAGCCAGGGCATCAGCAAACTGATCAGGCACTTCTCCATCCAGCATCATCACATCGTCATCCCCGGTTACCACAAATTTATCTTTCAACTCTACGATAATCCGTTTGGCTGTTTTGGGTCCGATACCCGGTAACGCCGTTAGGGCCGCCACATCCCCGGCTACTATTCGCTTCTTGAATTCACCAGGATTAGTACCGGACAGTATTCCCATGGCCACTTTGGGTCCGATCTTGGAAATACCGATAAGCATCTTGAACAGGGTCAGTTCTTCTTCGTCTTCGAAACCGTAAAGTTCCATGGCATCTTCTCTGACATTGAGGTAGGTACGGATTTCCACCTCTTCACCTACCTTTGGAAGGTGATCAGCAGTTGGAACGGAGAGTACCACGTAAAAGGCAACACCGCTAACATCCACCACAACCTCTGTAGCAGATTTTGACTTCACTTTCCCCCGCAAAGAATGTATCATGCGGCAATAGCCTCAGGTTGATGGAGGTGGCAAAGGGCCGTGGCTAAAGCGTCGGTGACGTCGTGCTTCTTCGGAGTTTTTTCCATTTCTAAAATAGAGGCTACCATATACTGGACCTGTTCTTTGGATGCATTGCCGTTTCCCACAACGGACATTTTGATTTTCCGGGGTGAATATTCGTAGCACGGCAGACCCTGATGAGCCGCCGCTAGCATCACAACGCCTCGTGCTTGTCCCAACACTAATACTGTTTTGACGTTATTTCTATAGAACGCTTCCTCGATAGCAAATTCAGTAGGATTGTAACGATCAATAATGTCTTTAATACCGTCATAAAGAACACCCAGTCGAACATGTATTGTTTTCTTTGACGGAGGAGAGATGGCTCCCCATGTAATCACACTGATGGCATCACCGTCTGATTCTATGACACCATAACCGGTGGTAGAAATACCCGGATCCACACCGATGATACGTCTCATTCAGCTCACCTTTTCTATTTCAGCATCATCAAAATCAAAA
Organism: Fidelibacterota bacterium; assembly: GCA_004124465.1. GTDB lineage: Bacteria > Fidelibacterota > Marinisomatia > Marinisomatales > S15-B10 > UBA2125. The sequence continues at coordinate 31,404 of SCKS01000001.1, read as the reverse complement.
TTGGCTGAAACCTTTTGAACATCATCGTGATCGTCGAGCGCTTCCAACAGTTGAATCACCCTTTTCGCGGTCTCACCCTCAACGCTCACACTATTTTGAGGTGTCAGCATTATCTCTGATGATATCACTGAAAATCCATCAGCTTCCAGCTGTTCACGGACTGATATCATCTGATCGGGAATCGATTCAACCACATAAACATCATCTTCATCTGAAAAGTCATCACCACCACCAGTAAGGATGGAATCCAGAAGTGATTCGTCATTGACACCGTTTTTCTCAACAGTGATTAACCCTTTTTTATTGAACATCCACGCCACGCATCCTGTTTCACCCAAATTGCCCCCGTGCTTGGTAATGAGGTGTCTCAGTTCGGCCACTGTCCGCTTCCTGTTATCGGTTGTCACTTCCACCATAATGGCAACGCCACCGGGACCGTAACCTTCAAACATTGCATCCTCGTAGGAAATACCAGGAAGTTCACCAGTTCCCTTTTGGACGGCGCGCTTAACATTATCGGCCGGCATGTTGGCTGCTTTCGCAGAAAGGACGGCCTGTCTCAACCGGGGATTGGCATCTTCATCCCCACCACCTAACCTTGCGGCAACTGTGATCTCCTTGATGATCTTTGTGAACACTTGTCCACGCTTTGCATCCACAACGGCTTTCTTGCGCTTGATCTGTGCCCATTTGGAATGCCCGGACACGATTAACCTGCCCTGATGAAAGGAGTGACGAGAAAATCAGGCGGAAAGGTATATAAGGCCATACACCGCTCCGAGGTCGATGTTTCCAGGTACAAGACAGTAGAAATTTATCCAGGTGATGATTGGAGGACAACTCTTTTCCCGCATCTTATCGACGACCGGGCGGTTGGTTTCTCCTCACTTTCGTACGTATGATCCAAGCTGCACGGTGACCCAGATCGACTATTCGCTGCCGTGCCTTTTCAGCGTTACCCCGAGATCTGAAATTCCCCACTCTGACCTTATAATTGGGCGAATCAAAAATAATATATACCTCATTTCCGAAAAGGGAGGATAGTTCCATCATCAAACGATTTGCTTCATTTAAATCCTGCGTGGAGATCACCTGAACACGAAAACCGTCAACTACAGTGTCCGTTTCCGCCGGGGAAAACTGAGGTGGAAGCGGCTCGTCCGGCTTTAGCATAACAGGTAATTTGATCTTCGGCTCTTTCAGGGTGGCAGGATCAAAACTTTCATCGAATCTGCCCTTCTTTTTCTGAGCAGAAAGAAGTGAAATGACGGCCAGAAGTGTGATGATTCGTTTCATTCTACAGCGGCCTCAACAAATTGGAGTCGAGCCACCCTTTCTTTCCGTCAATGAGTTCAATTTCAATCCACGGATATTGACGGCTTGAAATCTCCGCCTTCGTCCCTTCGTGGACAACAAACAGAAGGTTGCTACTTTTGGATGGAGCCGCGTATACCCGTCCCTCATGGGCAATCACAACACCTGCTTCTGTGTCCGAAATATCAAAGTAGATATCGGCAAAAACAGCTGAAAATAGTATCACCAGCATCAATCCAGCTGAAGAGACCGTCACCAAAATCTTTGAAAGACGATTTTGCCACAATTTCGCAACTGTGGACAGCACGGCACTCCCAAGCAGAACTGAGCTGATGGCCATCAGCCACTGAGACGGTGAAAAGGATTGTTTCAGGGCACCGTACCATTTCAGCAAAAAGAAAGGTTCCGGCACACGCACTCTATCCACAATCCTGGCATTGGCAACAGTGAGATTAAACTTAAGGTCGCTATCCCTGGGATTCAGTTCCAAACCTTTCTCATAGGCCCATATAGCGTTCCCCAAGTGTCCTTGCTGGTAATAGGCATTACCGAGGTTGTAATAAAGATTTATATGACCGTATCCCTGATTAATCAATTGATCGTATAGGTCTGCAGCCTCGCTGTAATACTGATTACTATAGAAATGATTGGCTTCCAAAAAAAGCGAGTCAGCATAAGAATTTGCCCGAATTACTGTGGTGAGAGTCAAAAAACATATGAGCCTCACGACAGTTTTCACAATTGCCTCTCTATTTCCCGCAACAAGTCCGCTGCCCGATGAGCAAGCTCTGAAGCAGAAGTGTCAGAAATTGACGGTGAAAACTGTCCCATATCGCAAATATCTAGAAGCGCTGATAGCTTTTCCACTGTCGACTGATCTACCGCACCTTGAAGTTTCTGTTCCAGAATTCGTCCATCGAGGCCCACACCTGGCAGCCCCATCCGGTCCGAGAAATAACTATAGATGGTCTGCTCCACCTTCTCATAATCGTCGTCCTCCACTTTCAAAAGAATCTTCTTCGCCCGCCTTAGAGTGCCCCGCACGCGAATAGCTCCCTGCCGCTCCACCCGATTGCTATGAACCAACTCCACAACATTAGGGGCAAAAAACATGGCAACAGCCAGCAGATTCATAAGCCAGAAAGTCCGGGGCACAATTCGGTTAGAGATACTTCGTATCCGAACTGGCTCTTGACGGATGTAACGAATATCCTGGCTCAAAAGGGCAATTTCTTCCTTCGTCAAACCACTGCTTTCGGTAATGGCGCTCACGGCAGGGGTCACAAGAACGGGGATAGGATCGGTCTCCGTGGTAAGCCATTTCCCGGTTTTCGGCTCTAAATAGATAAGTCCTACTGAAGGGAGTATGACTTGCCCTTCCCGTCGGGGAATGAGAATATATTCCCACGACCGTTTTCCCGAAATCTCATCTCTGAACGGATCCTTGTCCATGGATGTTTTAGGACTGAAAACTTCCAGCCCACCGGGAAATTCGGGCTCAGGCAGCTGAAAGAGGCCAAGATTACCTGTACCGGAAAGTTCAACAGTGAATGCCAGCGCCTGATTCGCAGCCACAGAAGCTGTATCCACACTTGATGTAAGATGAAAATCACCAACGGCACCTGTATAATCAGCCGATTTACCAACTTCTGGCACCGGCTTCACATTAAATGTTAACTTGTCTGATCGGACGATCTGCTGTTTTGTCCTTGAAAAGAATGGATCTGAAAAGAAATCATCAAACAGCGAAAACTTCCGATTACGTGACGGAATTTCCACGGAACAGTTCAGGATCATCGGCTCAAGGGTGAGATTTCCATGCGTTGTGGGAAAGAGGGCAACTTTGTAGAGCGTAGCGATACGATAACGAACACCGTCAACACTAGTCTCTCTCAATGTAGGCTGCTTGGGCGCATACAACTCCTCTTGCCAAAAGCCAACTCCCTGTGGTTTTGACTCTACGGCGTATTGCCTCAAGTTCACGCGCGTGTATAGTTTATAGTGAATCGTTACTTGCTCGCCCTGGAAGACCTCCTTCTTGTCAGGCTCGGCAAGAAGGAAAATGAGTGGTGCCTGTGGTTCTTTCTGGGAAGGTTGGTCTCCAGAATTTAGTGTAGAACGATTGTCTGACTGTAACACTGTCACAACGATAGGTTCTGTTTGCATCAGTTTACCGTCTATTTCAACCGTTAGAGCAGGAATTGTCAACGATCCTGGTTTGTTTGGAATAAGAGTCCAGGAAAGTGTTTTGGAACTGGACATCTTACCATTCACCCATTGAAAACTGCTGGACTGCCCCGGTCCTGAGATAACGGTAAAATCTTTAATAGCGCTGATATCAAGTTTTGGGAAATCATTCGATTCTTCTGCCGTCACTTTCAGCGACACAGTTTGGTTGAGAACAATTCTGTTTTGCTCCGTAGTAGCGTAAACCTTCATCTCCGCCCATGCGGATTGAGCAAATAGAAATGAAAAGATTACCAACCGGTATATCATCTACCAGTCCTTTGTAAGTTTTTTAGAGCGGACATGACCCAGTTTCCGTTTCATCAAATTTTCTTCGTCAGCCTTTAGAGCATCCAAGATTGATTCTGCATTGGGTTTATCCTGTTGGGGTTGTTGCTGTTCCTGTTCTTGTTGATCCTCAGGGATTTGGTTTTGATCCTGTTGCTTTTGGTCCGGAGGAGGCTGAGGCTGTTGTTGATCCTGTTTTTTATTTTCATCATTCTGATCCTGATCCGATTGCTGAGGTTTGGATTGTTGCTGGCTTTGCATCTGCCGAAGCATTTGCTGGGTCAGTTCATAATTGTACTTCGCATCCATATCTGAGGGGTCAAGCTGTATAGCCTTCCGAAAGGCCATAAGACTTTCTTCAAGGCGACCTTGCTGGTGGAGTGTGTTGCCTAGGTTGTAGTGTGATTTTGACTGAAGATCTTTTCGTTCCGATTGAGAAGAAGTTTTGAACTCTTGTTGCGCCCGCTCGTAGTTTTCAATTGAATAGGCGGAGTGACCAGCCCCGAAATGGGCTTCCGGAAGATCCGGATTATTACGCAAAATATTCTCATAGTAAGATAAACCACGACTTACTTCTTCACGCGGAGGTTTCAGCAACAGAGGCTCACCATCAGGAATTTGCTGCCCTATAAGAAAGATTGATAAACTTAATATAAACGGTACACACTTAAACAAAACGACCCCTCCACTCTTCTTCTCCTTTCCGGCGTGTTGGCATGAAAAAATCAGCTGCAAAGAGAAAAAATGCACAAGCGAGGAATAGTTCATACCGATCCTCAAACTGAGAATATTCGTGCGTTTTCAGTGTTTTTTTCTCCATGGCCTGAACAACATTCATTACATCATCCATACTTCCGGACCGCCCGTCAAACCGGACGGAAATGCCGCCGCCAGCCGTAGCAATCTCTCTTAGCATAGCATCATTCAGGATGGACGTCACCAGTTTCCCACTCCTGTCTTTTTTGTAATCGGTTCTGCGACCCTGGTCATCGAAAATTGGAATAAGTGAACCGGCTGCTGTTCCCACTCCCACTGAATGAATGACAACGCCTTGAGCTTCCAACTCCCTGGCAACGTCAATAGCTGCACCTTCATGATCCTCTCCATCACTCATAATAATGAGAACCCGGTGTTTCTGATCTTCTTCCGGAAAAGCGCCCAAGGCGGTTTTTAGCGCATCACTCATGGCTGTACCCTGAGTTCGTATCATTTCACTGTCAACAGCATTTACGAACAGCTGGGCTGCACCGTAATCACCTGTGAGTGGCAAATAGAGGTGGCTACTTCCTGCGAAAACAACGAGACCGATCCTGTCGCCCTGCAGCTGGGAGATGAGGCGCCCAATTTCAAATTTCGCTTTTTCCAGTCGGCTTGGTTTTACATCCTCCGCTTCCATACTTGAGGAGACATCCAGCGCCACCAGGATGTCTACCCCTCTCCTTTCCACTTCTTGAAGCGATGTACCTATTTGCGGCCCGGTAGCGGCAAAGATCAATAGGACAACACCCCACCACTGAAAGAGTGATTTCCTTTTTAGCCATTTGAAATCAACTCTGGAGAAGAGACGTTTTCTAACTTTTTCATCGCCCCAGCGGGAAGATTCAGCTACTTTCGCGGCACTCTTTAATCTTTTGTAAATCATAAGACCCAGCAGCAGACCGTACGCCAGAAAAACAAAGGGGTATCTGAAATCGATCATTCAGACCCGCTTCCTGAATATGCTTTCATTCACAAACATCATACTGAGCATTATGACAACAGACGGGATAAGCATCCATCCAAAAAGTTCCCTATATTCCCTGAACTGCTTCACGCTGATTTCTGACCGCTCCAACGAATTGATTTCATCATAAATTTCTGACAGGCGTTCTTCATCCGTGGCTCGAAAATACTGGCCGTTTGTAGTCTCAGCCAATTGTTGAAGTGTCTTCTCATCCATCTCCACATCCACTTGAACGTACCGCTTACCAAAAACAGGATCGTCAACCGGGAAAGGGGCCTTGCCTCTAGATCCAACACCGATTGCATAAATCTTGATATCATACTCCGCTGCAAAACCGGCGGCAGTGATGGGATCCAGTTCACCAGCATTATTGCTTCCGTCGGATAGAAGGACCATGATTCTGCTTTTAGCATCGCTACTGCGAAGGCGGTTAATACCGTGTGCAATAGCCATGCCGATGGCAGTTCCATCGTGAGCTTCATCTACAATTTCTACCTGATCAAGAAGATCGAGCAAAACATCGTAGTCAATAGTGAGCGGACACTGGATGTAACTCTCACCAGCAAAAACGAGCAATCCAATCCTGTCACCTTCCCGGTCCTCTATGAATTTTCGTGCCGTCGCTTTTGCTGCTTCCAAACGGTTGGGTTTAAAATCTTCCGCCCGCATACTGCTGCTAATATCAAGAACAAGATTGATGTCCACTACATTAACGGACGTCTCCGTGAGATCACGAACAGCCCGAGGGCGTGCCATGGCCATAATCAAAAGTGAAAGAACAATCATCTGAATTGTCCTGACGAGTTTCAATTTCCACTCTCCCGAAAGCCCGGCCACATTTTTTACGGCTTGAACAGAGGAGAGCTGAATGGTCCCTTCCCGTCTGTTACCCCACTGCTTTTGCCACCAGACAGCGAGGGGAATCAATACGGCAAGAACAAGAACCCAAGGATTAGCAAATTCAAACATTTAATCTGTTGAGAAGTTTTGTTCAATGAAATGACTGAGCCGGAGAATTGTTTCCTCCTGGAAAAAATTTGCCACAAGCTGAAGGCCGATTGGAAGGTCGGCTGATGTTTGTCCGACAGGGATACTCATGGCAGGCACACCGGCAAGACTGATGGGGGTCGTAAAAATGTCCGAAAGATACATGCTGATTGGATCATCTATGTGCTCGCCAAGGCGGAAAGCCGGGGTGGGCGACGTGGGAAGAAGAATGATGTCTACATCATTAAAAACGTCGATGAAGTCATCTCTGATGAGCCGCCGCACTTGCTGCCCCTTCCGAAAATAAGCGTCGTAGTAGCCTGAAGAGAGAACGTAGGTGCCCAACATAATTCGCCGTTTCACTTCATCCCCAAAGCCATCCGACCGACTGTCATTATACATGGACTGCAAATTGTCACAGCGGTTACTGAGGCCGTAACGGACACCATCGTAACGAGCAAGGTTGGATGACGCCTCAGCATTGGTGAGAACATAATAAGAGGCGATGGAGTACTTTGCATGGGGCAATTGAATTTCTTCAACCTGGCAACCATTGTCACGGAGGAAAGATTCCAGCTGTTTCACCTTTTCTATGATCTCAGGATCAACACCTTCCTTGAGAAAGCTCCAAGGTACACCGATCCGCTTCGGAAGCTTTCCGTCAAGACGTTCACTGTACTTCGGTATCGGTTTTTCAGCGGATGTGGTATCCCTGGGGTCATGCCCGGCAATAACCTGCAGACATTTTGCAATGCCAGCAGTGTTCCGAGCAAAAGGACCAATCTGATCGAAAGATGAGGCAAAGGCAACCAGTCCGTACCGGGACACCCTGCCGTAAGTGGGCTTCAGTCCATAGACACCGCAGAATGCCGCCGGTTGGCGAACTGAACCGCCGGTGTCCGAACCGAGAGCAAATTCAGTGATACCCAAGGCAACGGACGTTGCCGAGCCACCACTGGAGCCGCCAGGAACTCTCTCCGGATCGAAAGGGTGCTTCGCAGCACCAAACACCGAGTGCTCACTGGAGGAACCCATGGCAAATTCATCGTGGTTGGTTTTCGCCACAATGACACCCCCTTCATTCAGTATCCGGCTAACTACAGTAGAATGATATGGTGAATGGAAGTTATCTAAAACATGGGAGGCGCAGGAAAGGGGCCACCCTTTGATAGCAATGTTGTCTTTAATGGCAACTGTAGCCCCATTCAGCAGGCCGCATTCGAGCCGATCCTCAAGATAAAGCGCACTACCCTGATGGACAATCGCATTGCGGTCCTTGAACAGATCCGCGGTATCGTTGAAACTTGTTAGATCTGGTATTGGAGTAGCCGGTTCAGGCACCGGAGGAGTGATCGGGCTCCTGCGTTTTTTCAACTGAATCGACTGCTTCATCGAGTTCTTTTTCTATTCCCTCGACGGCACCCTTGAATTCCCGCAGTCCCTTTCCTAAGCCTTTTGCAAGTTCCGGCAGTCGTTTTGCACCGAACAGAAGAAGTACAACAAGAAAAATTAGGAGTACTTCCCAGCCACCAATACCGATCATAAAAGGAAGATTCATTATTTGAAACATTTCAACCTCCAAAGTTGACTATCGAAAATACCTCAAAAAATAGTATGATACTGCAAGACCAAAGATTGTAGCAAAGTTAAGTCGAAATTTAAGACCGAGGATCAGCACAATGGCACCAATGTCCAGCGAAATAGCATCGTTCGGTGCGCCTATAAGTCCGCCCAAAGAAAATTCCGTGCTTTGAAGAAAAAATTGTTTCACTACCCCCTCCGGCAGAACAAAACCGACTAAGTTACCGAAAAGGGTACCGATCATAGCGCCGACAAAGAGAACCAGAATCACAACCTTTAAGTCTCGTCTACTGGCCATGGCGACCCCTTCCTTTTCTTCCAATCCACATGAGACGTGGACGTGGCTCAGTATCATCGTGGTGTATAAGTAATCTGATGAAACCGCCAACCACGTACATCATGGTGAGGGGAAAAAGCACAAGACCACGCCACCAGGTGAGTGCTGCGAGGCTCAGCAAGAAGAAAATGACCCTAATTCTTGCATGCCACCCTTTACCAATGTAGGTCAGTTTAGGATAAGCGAGGTGACTCACCATAAGCAAAGAAAGCAAAAGTACGAGCGGAAGGGCGATCTTCGGATCTCCGGTGATACCAAGCAGCCGACTGTTAAATATAACGAAAGAGCTGAGAGTTATCGCAAATGCGGTTGACGGTAGACCAGAATAAAATGGTGATGGCGTCTCCGTGGCGTCCTGGTTAAAGCGGGCCAGTCGAAATGCACCGGCAAACAGGGGCACGAAGCTGACGGCGGCAGCCAGAAGTGGATGCAAATCCTGCACAAACGAGAAATAGATCAGTACCGCCGGAGCGGTACAAAATGAAACCACATCGGCAATAGAATCAAATTCAATACCGAAAGGTGTGGTCACTTTCAGGGCGCGAGCCATGGGGCCGTCCAAGGCGTCAAAGAGAGCTGCAGCCAAGATGAGCCAGCAGGCATTTTCAATTCGCCCCTGGGAAGCCTGAATAATGGCCAGGAAACCAAAGAACAGGTTGAAGAATGTGAAAACACCAGGAACTGCCTGTTTTTTTACCCTTACCTTGGGCTTCATGATAACTCTCCTATGATTGATGAACCGCTTTTAACTCGATCACCAACTTTTACATTAATACTGGTTCCAGGCGGTACCACAAGATCGGTACGCGAACCAAATCGGATAAACCCGAGTGACTCACCACCAGAAACTTGTTGCCCTTCCTTGAGGTGGCAAATTATCCGTCTTGCCAGAATGCCAGCAATTTGTCTCACCTTCACAATTCCACTAGACGATTGAATTTCTACATCAGTATGTTCATTAATTTCGGAAGAATCAGGATTAAAAGCAGCAAGGAACCGACCTTTTGAATAGTTCACCCGCGTCACTATGCCGTCTACCGGTGTTCGATTCCTATGCACATCAAAAACAGAGAGGAAAATGGACACTTTCTTTTCACCGTTCTCAGACTGAGAGACGTCTACCACTTTCCCGTCTGCCGGGGCCAGAACAATCTTATCTCCAACAGGAATTGTTCTGGATGGATCCCTGAAAAAGATGAAACAAAAGCCAAGGAATACTATTAGAACCAGTGAAATCAACCGGAAAATTACAATGCCAATGCCCCAGGCAAGACTTGCCGATATAAATGTCACAAGCGCCACTGTTGAAATGAACGATTTTCCTTCTGGTGCTACCATGCTCAAGCCTTCTTCGCCAGTCTCAGTGATGTCTCATTCATTTCCCCTTCGCGATAATATTCAATCTTCAACCTATCGCCAGGACGGAGGAAATTTTCTTCGATGATCTTGACAATATCACCGCCCGAATTCACTTTTTCCTCATTAATGTAATAAACCACATCCCCAACGAGTAATCCCGCTTTATCCGCTGGGCCGCGCTGGGAAACTTCAGTAATAATAAGTCCCCCCACACGAGGTAACCGGAGATATCTTGCCAGTGCCCTGTCAACACGCTGAAAACGAAATCCGACAGCCACATTCCTGTCAATCCGACCATATTTCTTAAGCTCTTCGGCAATCTCTCTTGCCCTATCAATGGGGATGGCAAAACCGATGCCGATAGAACCTTCACTGTACCCGCTACCTGTAAAGATGAACGTATTGATTCCAATCACTTCTCCAATGGCATTGCAAAGCGGTCCCCCACTGTTCCCCCGGTTGATAGCTGCGTCGGTCTGAATCATACCCTGATAGACGCGACCGGAATGTTCCCGTCCAAAATCGAGATTGGTTGAGCTGACCACACCAACCGTGGCTGTTGGCTGCTTGTTCACATCGAAAAGACCAAAGGGATTGCCCAGTGCAATGACCCATTCACCAATGAGGATATCCGTTGAACTTCCGAACTTTGCATAAGGAAGATTTTGACCATCGATTTTAAGGACGGCAATGTCGGTGGTCAAATCCTCACCTATGAGTTCACCATCATACTCTTCTCCGCCCGGGAGCGTAACTAGAATCTGGGCCGCATCTTCCACCACATGCTGGTTTGTGATGATGTATCCATCGGGACTGATGACAACACCTGAGCCAAGGCTCGGCACACGCTGCCTGTACGGCTCTTCAGGAAAGAAAAGTCTGAACAGTGGGTCATCGATAAATGGGGAATTTCTGTATTGTTTCATCTGGATGACATTGATGCTGGCCACAGCAGGGCCCACCTTTTGAATGGCCCGGGTAATGGCATTCTCTCGGCTGCTGGTAACGTCCGAAGCCGCTAACGAAAGCGAGGCAAGCACCAGGAAATTTAGAATCGGTCTCATCTGCTTGATAATCATGCGTAAGTCACTTTTTCCAGGCGGAGTCCATGGGCAGGGGCCCGGTAAACTTTTGCCTCTGGATTTCTCTCTTCCAATATGTTTGAAAATTGTTCAACAGTCATTCTGCCTATTGCAACTTCCACCATGGTCCCCACAAGACACCGAACAAGGTGCTGCAAGAACCGATTTGCCTCTATTTTGAAAATTACGAAAGAGCCGTCGTTTATCCATTCAGATTGATAGATGGTGCACCGACGGTTTTCCTGCTGCGGGATATGTTTACAGAATGAGGTAAAATCAATCTCACCTATTAATGTTTTTGCACATCGATGCAAAGGGTCTACAGATATAGATTCAGAAATCTCCCAAGAAAATCTTCTCTCCAAGGGCGATCTCCCCAAAAAACATTTATAATTGTATAACCTTCTCACAGCGCTGAAACGGGCATGGAACTCGTCAGGAACCAGTTCACAGGAATGTACCATCATATCCTTTTCGCTGTTTCCATTGATGGCATCTACCAGCTTTTCAGACTCCCACGTTTTTTCAAGGGTAAAGTTTGCCACCTGCCCACGAGCATGCACGCCGGCGTCAGTACGCCCCGCACCGTGGATCCGCACCGGAGCATTTCCGTTCAAAAGAGAGAGGGCCCGCTCCAGTTCACCCTGAACCGTCCTTTTATCAGGTTGGAGCTGCCATCCTGAAAAGTCTGTACCATCATACTCTATAACAATCTTGTAATTAGACAATGAATGTTCGACCGGTTATAAAAAAGAGAGCCACCATCAAAATAATACCATCCCAAAGTCCAAAGTGGACAGGCCAGGCCACGGTTCTCGGTAAAACTTTACCGTATCCCCTTCCTTCCATGGCCAATCCGATCTGTTCGGCCCTATGGATGCAGATAACCACAAGAGTCGGGAGGTACTCAGCAACTTTCTTGATCTGGGTCCATCTCGATCTTGAAGTTTCAATACCGAGCGCCTTCTCCATCCCCATGAGCGCTTTAACTTCCTCCATCACCATAGGAAAAAATCTCAGCGTCAGATCGAAAAGCTGAAATAAGTCTTCTACAGGGCGCCATTTCAGTTTCAGCCGGAACCAGAGGGTTCTGAGAGCATCAATCAGTTCGGCGGAAGAAACAAGTTCGAGAAAGATGGATGTCCCCATCACCATAAGCACAATCTTTGCCAAGGCCAGAAGCGCCAGCTGAAAAATAACTATAAGTGGGTCGGGTGTGATAACCAAAGAGACCAGGCAATAGATAGCAGTCATAACAGGGAGAAAGGTGATTATGGGACGAATCCTTAAAATGACCGATACGTAAGGTACTCGAAGAAACAATCCGGCAAGAATGATTGCAAAGAAGTGCAGGCCATAACCGGTGCCTGTCTCAGTAGAAAAAAGTGAGAATAGATAAACCATCAGCAGAAAGAGCAGTGTCAATGGATTGAGTCGCCGGTTCACAGTTTCAAAAAGGGAGCGTTATGACCATCTCTGCGCCAGTGGAAGCAACCTCCCCAGACAAGGGTCGGAAATTCAGCGACAGCTCAGAATCTTTCAGTTTTGTCAGATAGGAAACATCGATGGCAGACGAAATTCGATTCACAATCATCCCCCCTACGGCAAAGAGAGTAATTTTTTCCGCCAATGCACGGCTGCGAAGAAAGGTCCAGTAATGCTCCCGATGGTCTTCACTGGTCCACATCCAGTCGTAACCTTCCGCCGGGTAAACCCGGCTTGGGAGCCGCCGCCGCTGCTGCTCCTCGTTGAATTCATCAAAGCTCATATAGTTTGCCACATCAACGGCAAATTGGTGTTCTTTTCCATCAAGATCGGCGCCGGCGTGAACGGCTGCATAAGAGACCATCTTCGATCGGCTCCGGTGCATAACCGCATTGGATTCAATGACTGTTAGCCAGAGACCAAGTTCAATACCACCAAAAAATTTTGCCCTCCGATTTTCACCCAGCTTCAATTCACCGAAGCCGGGAACCAAAGCTGAGCTAATAATGAGTGAATTGGCCTTTTTCTCACTTTTCGCCGGTGGGTCGGTGGCTGACAGGTGAGCCAATACAATTAATAGTATGGTAATTACAGTTCTCATTCTCTGGTTCGCTTCCACCCCACACCGATCATGACAACACTGAAAAGCAGCGACCACGGTAAAATCCAGTTGCCGTGGCGCCGATAAAAAGTGTGCTCTTTCACCGGCATAATGGATGCTGTTATGACACCGGTTTCACCGATACCCATGGATTTCACTTCACGCCCCCGCCTGTCGATGACCGCTGAGATACCTGTATTTGCGGATCGAACTACTGGATACCTGTTCTCAATGGCTCGGAGTCTTGCGATAGCCTCATGCTGATAAGGCTCAGCGGAAGTACCGTACCAGCCATCGTTTACCACAATGACCAGGAACTGGGCACCGCGGCGGTTAAGCCCGTTGACAATAGCGGGAAAGACTGATTCAAAACATATAATTGATGCAAAAGAGACTTCATTCACCTGAAATATGGTTTCTTCCGTTCCTTTGGTGTAGTGACCGAGATTAAGTTCTTCTGAGGCAGGAAGCTGACGGGCAAAGGGGTTGAACTCCGCCAACGGCACCAGCTGCTGCTTATGGTAAACGGGAATTGATCCGTCTTCACGGATGAGTGCAGCACTGTTGTGATAGGCTCGCCTTCCTTTCACGCTGGACCAGTCCACGGTTCCTGTGAGGAGCGGAATACCCGTCTGCCGAATTCTTTGCTTTAATTGATTTAATCTCCGGAAATTTTTTGTAATAAAGGCCGGCGTTGCTGCCTCTGGCCAAATGATCAAATCGGGCTCCGATTCCGCCGCCACCATATAGAGTGAATCGAGACGGTCGAAAACCCAATCGCGCTTGTCCGGCTGCCATTTTTCATGAGGACCAACATTGGGCTGCACAACAGCTACATCTACCATTTTCGTTTCATCTGTTTCAGGCAGAATGACTAACCTACCATAACCGGTGAGCCAGACGATCACAATTACCACGATGGCAGTCCGGACCACCCGGGGCATCCACGCTGTCCGGGGCAACGTCAGTAGGCCGTAAAGAATCACATTCACGGTAACTAGCCAAAAGGAGATTCCATAGATGCCGGTCCACTCAGCCATCTGGATAACAGGAAGATAATCGGTCTGTGTAGTGGCCAGCGAAACCCATGGAAACCCCATGGGCCCAAGGGACATGCCATATTCGAGTGTCACCCAGAGAAAAGGCATGAGAACAAGGCCAGCCCCACTCTGGAGGTGAATCCACGAAAACAAAAAGGAAAAGATGGCCCAAAAGATGGCGAGATAGATTGCCGCAGCCATCATGGATGTGAATACCACGGGAAATGAGGCACCGATGTTAAATGAGAGCCAGTGAAGTGCCAAAACATTGGTGACAAAACCGACAAGGTAGCCCACACCAGCCGCTTTCCAGGGAGTCAGGCGAAAAACAGCCCTGATGAATGGGATCAGACCAATCCAAGCGAGAAACCCGAGCTTGAACGGCGGGAATGAAGCGCCAATGAGAAAGCCCGATAGAATGGCAAGCTGCCAGCTTTTTAATTTTGCCAGATGTTCTATCACTGTTTCTTACCGTCCAAATAACTTTGAAGAATGATCGCCGCCGCTGTTGAATCGACCATGCCTTTGTTACGGCTCGGCTGATGCCCCTGTTCCCGAAGGATGCGGCCGGCTTCCACAGAACTGAGCCTCTCATCTGCGGAGTCAACAGAAATAGACAGTTGACCGCGAAGTTCGGTTATGAATTGTTGCACTGTCTCAGTCTGTGCTGTCACCTGACCTTTCATCCCGAAAGGCATCCCTACCACCACACCTGCTATATCTTCTGATACAACTCGCTCTTTCAACTGTTGAAAAAGGTCCTCTTTTGATTTGAAAAGGATGGTATCAAAGGCAGAAGCGATGGTTCCGGTGGGATCAGAGATGGCGAGGCCCACTCTCTTCTCACCGTAATCGATGCCCAGGAGTCTTCCCATATTGGGCCCAAATCTTATTTAGAGCGGTTTCCTGAGGGAGGATTTGAGCAGTTTGCCCGGCTTAAAGTGTGACTTCCGGTGAGGCGGTACATAAACCTCCTCGTTGGTCCTGGGATTCCTCGCCCGCGGTTTTGCTTTTGCCGGTTTAACAGAGAAAGTTCCAAAGTTTCGAAGCTCAATCCGGGTAATGTCCCGATCTTCGCTCATCATTTCGCGCATTACATTAAATGTTTCAGCCACAACTTCATGTGTTTTCGAGGCCGGCAGATCGAGACGACCCGCCACCTGCTTAGCTATCTCTTTCTTGGTATAATTCTTTTTTTTCACGTTGCCCTCTGAACGCTAACAGTACCGGGAATGTTCTCGATCTTTTTGATCACCATATTGAGTCTTCGGACGTTAGGAACCAAAATAACAATCATACACATAGCCAATGCATCTTCCACCTTAACGTCAACACTGGTGATATTTACATTGAGTCCTGAGATGGCTTCCGTGATATCCTTAAGGTACGCTTTTCTATCTTCAGCCATCACCTTAAGCTGAGAAAGGAATTCTGTCTTCCGCGCCACATCCCATTCAACTTCCAGAAATCGGTCAGAAGATTCGCTCATTATGGGCAAGTTTTGACATTCGGCCCGATGGACCGTAACACCGCGACCACGAGTGACAAAGCCGATAATCTCATCACCGGGTATTGGGTTGCAGCATTTGCCGAAATTGATGAGAATGTTGTCAATACCCTGAACCCTCACACCTCTAGCATTTCGCCGCGCAATATCTAAAAAGGACCGTTTTTCTTTTACTTCTTTAATTTCTGCTTCCGAAACCTGCGGAAACGCTTTACGAATGATTTCTTTCACGGTAGCCTGCCCACTGCCCAGTGCCACCAGCATGGACTCTTCATCTCCATAGCCGGCTGCTGTGGGATCAGACATTAGCTCTTTCAATCTATCAATCTGCTTCATGCGTCGTAGCGTTTTTTCAAGAATCTCCTTGCCGAGTTTGGCACTTTCTTCTTGCTGTGAGCGGCGGTACCAGCGCCGTATGTGGGTTCGCGCTTTGGTTGTTATAACAAATTTCAGCCAAGCGGCACTGGGAGTTTGAGAATCGGAGGCTATTATCTCCACTGTCTGACCACTCTTTAGCTCAGTATTCAGGGGGACGATTCGCCCGTCCACTTTTGCGCTGAGACAATGATGCCCCACTTCGGTGTGGACGTCGTAGGCGAAATCGATGGGCGTTGAACCTGATGGTAGCTGAACAAGATCGCCGGCAGGGGTGAAAACAAAAACCTCATTTTGAAACAGATCGATTTTTAGGAGATTCATGAATTCACCAGGATCAGCGGACTCGTCACTCAGGATGGACACAAGATCCCTCAGCCATTGGACATGTCTATCCATATCACCTTTCTTCTTCCCATTTTCCTTATATTTCCAATGGGCTGCCACACCAATCTCGGCGGTGCGATCCATCTCTTCAGTTCTGATCTGAATCTCAACCATCTTCCCGGACGGTCCTATCACTGTTGTATGAAGCGACTGATAACCGTTGATCTTAGGCCTGGCAAGGAAGTCCTTAAACCTTTCATGGACCGGTGTAAAAAGCTGATGGATTAGTCCCAGAGCTGAGTAGCACTCCGGTACATCACTAACGATAATTCTCAGGGCAAAGATGTCATAAATTTCATCAAAAAGTTTTTCCCGAGACACCATTTTGTTATGGATGGACGCGTGGGATTTCAGCCGGGTCTTGAGGTTATAGGTAATGTTGTGGTCTCCGAGTTGCTGCTTAATAGGTTCTGTGATCTCCTTCAGCGTTTTCTTTCGCTTGCCACCAGTGGATTTGAGGAGTTTCTCTATCTCTTTATAGGCATCCGGCTCCAATGTATTAAGCACAAGATCATCAAGTTCGCTTTTGATCTGGAACATACCCAGACGGTGCGCCAGGGGCGAATAGACGTCCCTCGTTTCAACAGCAATACGCCGCTGCTTAATGAGCGGCAGATACTCTATTGTGCGCATATTGTGGAGGCGGTCAGCAAACTTGATAATGACAACCCGAAGATCTTTTGCCATAGAGAGAAACATTTTCATAAGGTTCTCCGCCTGCTTCTCTTTCCTGCTGTCAAACTCCACTCCGCCCAACTTGGTAACGCCATCCACGAGTTCGGCAACTTCTTCACCGAATTCTTTTGTAATCTCATCGTAAGAAGCGTTGGTATCCTCTATACAGTCATGTAGCATACCGCCAACAATGGTGTGCATGTCCATATTCCACTCAGCAAGCAACTGCGCTACAGAGATACAGTGTTCAAAATAGGGTCGGCCCGATTTTCTCAGCTGCCCTTCGTGGCTATTCTTGCTGTACTGATAGGCAGGCCAAAGTTGTAGCACGAGGTCCTCACCGTTATTCTTCTGATGAACATCCACCAGTTTAACCAACTGAAGAAAATCCTTTGGGTAGGAGCCAGTAACAGTAGGGATGAGGTCAGCTACACGCATCAGGCCGGTTCCTCAACCATCTGATCAAAAATAGTGGCACTTTCAAATTTGGCGTAGCTATCAACAAAAATGGCCGAAACTGTACCTGTAGGACCGTTACGTTGTTTTGATACAATTATTTCGGCCTTTCGGCGATCCTCCTCATCACGGGTGTAGACCCATTTTCTGTAGAGAAACATCACAACGTCAGCATCCTGCTCAATGGCACCGCTTTCCCGGAGGTCTGACAGTTGAGGCCGGTGATCGCTCCTCCCTTCCGGTGCGCGGGAAAGCTGAGACATCGCCACAACCGGAACCGATATCTCTTTCGACAGCGCTTTCAGCGATCGTGATATTTGAGAAATCTCCTGTTGCCTGCTCTCGGAAGATGCGGGACCGCGCATCATCTGCAAATAGTCCACCATAATGAGCTGCACATCACTCTCCGCCTTTAGGCGGCGAGCCTTTGCCCTCAGCTCGGTAATGCCGATGGCAGGCGTATCGTCAAGAAAGATTGGTGCTTCCGCCAGCGTACCCACGGACATTGAAAGATTTCTCCACTGTTCCGTGGGAAGTTTTCCCGTTCTCACCAAGTGGCTATCTACCCGGGCTTCAGATGTGAGCAGCCTCATGGCAAGTTGACTATTGGACATTTCGAGACTGAAAATACCTACAGGGACGTTGTGATCAATGGCAGCGTTCCTAGCGATGTTGAGGGCCAGAGCTGTCTTTCCCATACTGGGCCTTCCGGCCACAATAATCAACTCTCCATCTTGAAACCCGGAAGTTATTTCATCCAGATCAGCCAGGCCCGAAGGAACCCCGGTCACTGAGCCGGGACTCTGATGAATCTTATCCAGCTGTTCAAACGTCTCCTGGAGAATCGGACTGAGCTGGTGAAACTTTCCTTTAAGACGGCCTTGAGAGATTGCAAAAATTCTCTGCTCTGCCTGATCCAGGATATCCTCAAGGTGTTGCTGATCATTGAACGCTTCGCTAGACATTTCAGCCGCCGCTTCAATCAGGTTTCGAAGAGAAGCCTTTTCTAGAACAATCTTGGCATAGTGCTCAACATTGGCCGATGTAGGGACACTGTCTGAAAGACCAGTGATAAAATAGGCACCGCCACTGGAATCCAGCTGTTTCCGCTTTTTCAATTCATTAATGATCGACACGGCATCCACCGGCTCGCCCTGATTAAAGAGATCCTTCATAGCCTGAAAAATCCTCTGATGAGCGTCTTTGTAAAAGTAGTCAGGGGTAAGAATCTCAAGTGCCCGGCTCACGGCGTCCTTTGAGGTGAGCATAGAACCGAGGACAGCTTCTTCCGCTTCCAGCGACTGAGGCGGTGTTTTAAGATGGAGTTCCTGAGAGTTTTCCGCCACGGTTATGCCTCAGCAATCAGTTTGTCGATCCATTGGAAATCTTCCCACGCCGGGCGCTTGAAGGCGGGGTTACGCAGAAGGGCTGCCGGATGGTAAGTAACCACAAGGTCAAAATTTTGCCACTTCCATTTTTGAGATCTCAGTTTTCCCAGCGGTGTTTTCACCTTAAGAAGTGCATGAGCGGAAGTTGCGCCCAGAGCCACAATCAGTTTTGGTTTGATGATGTTAAGTTGCTGTTCCAGAAAAGGCATGCACGACTCAATCTCATTCTGGTGCGGCGTCCGGTTGTCTGGCGGCCGACACTTGAGAATGTTGCAGATGTACACCTCATCCCTGGACCGTTTTATAGCTGCGAGAATTTTATCCAGCAACTGCCCCGCCCTGCCTACAAAAGGTTCACCTTGAAGATCTTCGTCCCGGCCTGGTGCCTCGCCAACAAAGACCAGGTCAGCATGAGGATCACCCACGCCAAAAACAAACTTGATTCGGGTGCGACCGAGCGGACACTTTACGCACTTACAGATTTGCTCTCGGAAACTGTCCAAGGTGAGGGAACCATCTTGATCAGACAAGTCTGGAACACTGTCCAGATAGAGATTATTTCCGAACAGCTCCGCCGTTTGACGGAAGTACCTCCGCGCCAGGCCTGAAGCCGAAGATGAGTCACCCACAGTCACACTACTCCTCCGCCGATTTTTCTCCCTCTTTATTACCGTAAGTCCACTCTAACTCATCATCGAGGAATTCGCCCAGCGCTTCCGTTGTGGCTTTTGTCATTTCAACGTAATTGACATCGGGTTCCAATTCCTCCAGATCTTCACCGTCATTGAATTCGGCATTACTGTCGAATGTACGGATTTCGTTCCTGGCGATCCTCTCTGTGATTATCTGTCGGGCACGCTTGCCGATAACAAGGGTTGCCTCGAAGATATCTTCAGATTTTTGATTCATATCCCTGAAATGGGTTGTTTTAATTGACACGGTTTGGTCCTCCATTCATTTGTTCAAGTTTTATTGAAATCTCGGTAACGGCCTGCTCGATATCACTGTTTATAACCTCAATATCAAAACCGGGACTTTTTTCTATCTCCATTGCCGCACGTTTAAGTCTTTCTTCAATACGCTCTTCGGAATCAGCCCCTCGTTTCCGTAACCTATTCTTCAACACATCCAAACTGGGTGGATGAATAAAGACAGTGGCTGATTCATCCGGATACACTTTTTTAATAGCCAGGGCACCGTTCACATCAACCTCAAGAATGAGAACAGTGCCATCTTGGAGGGCCGAGTCCACCACCGCTCGGGATGTCCCATACATGTATCCGTGTACTTCCTCATATTCCAACAGTTCCCTATTCTCAATACGCTTTGAGAACTCTTCGGCTGTAATGAATTCATAATCGTCGGCATCCTTCTCATAATCCCGTTTTGGCCGGGTAGTACAGGAGACGGAAAACTGCCAACCAGGATGTAGCTCCTGGAGCTTTCTGACAATGGTTGTCTTCCCTGCTCCCGACGGCGCAGAGATGACGATCAATTTGGCGTTCATAAAATATTTTGCGCCTGCTCTTTAATTTTTTCAGCTTCTTCTTTCAAATCCACTACGTAGTTAATAACGGAAAGATCAGCTGACTTGGAACCTATTGTATTGATTTCCCGAACAACCTCCTGAAGAAGAAAATTGAGCCGTTTTCCAGCAGGCTCATCACCTTCAACGAGATTCCTGATTTGCTCAAAATGACTGGCACATCGGACACACTCCTCCGTCACGTCAGCTTTTTCAGCCAACACAGCCGCCTCCATAGTGATGCGAGATTCATCCACGGAAGCACTATTCAACAGAGCTTCAATTTTTTCTCTATATTTCTGGTTCAGGTTTTTGCTGTTCTTTTCTACCATCTGTCGAACTTTTTCCAATATTTTATCCATTTTAGCAACTCTAGACTGGATATCGGTTGCCAGCGTACCTCCCTCTTTCTCGCGCATCTCGTTGAGCTGAGAAAGTGCATTATCAAGAACCGATAGTACAGCATCGTCAGAGATTTCAACAGTTTCCTGAGAGACCAGCAGATCACGCATGTCCATCAAATCTGTCAGTTTTAGGTCAAAACTGTACTCTCTGGAAATTTGGTCTGTCAGATCTTTGTAAGACTCAAACCGTTCTCGATCCAGTTTGGGCGTTCCGTTGGCGGAGCCGTTGGAAGTCTCCAGTGAAACAGCCACTGTAATCCTCCCCCGATCGCACGATTGGCGCAACCGGCTGTTCATCTGGTCTTCCAGCCCTTCCAGCTGTTTCGGTAGCCGGAAGCGGAAATCGAGGAAACGGTTGTTGAGGGAGCGAATCTCCACAGAGACAGTAACACCACCATCGGTGACGGATGCACTGCCGAACCCTGTCATGCTACGAATCATTCAACACTCCGTTTATAAACATCGCGGAATTTACTTTAATCCAAGCACTTAATGATACTTTCAGTTGGCTGTTTAAGAAGCTATTAATCAAGAAGTTATCAACAGTTACCGGCCGAGCCTCGATTGAAGAGAACTTAGAGCATCAAGTTTGAGATTCAAAGAAACGTAGTGGCTGCTACCAAGGACGGTACCCAGGGGCGACGGTACGAAAGCGTAATCAATATGGCCGAAATCAAAACCGAGGCCCAGACCCATAGAGTAGCCAGAGAGGGGATTTCTGCCTAATCTAACTCGGAGGTTTTCACCATAGACGATCTCCGCTCCTGCTCGAAAGTGGGTTCCAATATTGCCGATGGCAAAATCGTCATTTCGTGTTTTACCACCTAATGACATAACCGCCGTAGCCATAACATTGATCCTGACGGGCACGTTCTGAAGGATCACCGAATGGGCATCTCCCACCCTTACTTCAGGAGCAATTCGCTCTACTGTACCGGAATCCCAAACGATCCACGATGTGGTAACGTCTCGCACTGAGACACCAAAAACATTGTTGGGGGAAAAGTTCCGGGTGGCACCGAAGTCAAAGCCCATACCCCAGCCAGAATACTCCCCAAGCTGGTGCATGAGAACTTTTGCATTACCCCCCAGCTGCCAATCATTCCTCTGTGTGGCGAACCCCACCATACCGGCCCACTGCGACTGGTTGAAAAAGGTGACATTGGAAGAGAGAACGCGCTCCGTGGGATCATCCAGAGAACCCGTTTCGTAAAGTAGCGCATCAGTGGTTCGGGGAATTCCCTGGACTGCTTCCCTGATCACCACCAGTGACCACTTGGACGTAGGCCGCTCTTTCAGGTCTACACCAAGGATGTCGAATGTGACGGCGCCGGCGAACCGCTCCTGGTGAGCATAGACCAGAGACCGGGGACTTTCGCCATGAAGGCGGGCCGGGTTCCAGAGGATAGCCAGAGGCCCGGTGGCAGAAGCTACCTCGGCCTCACTCAGCGCAATAGCCTTGGCATCCCCCACACCGCGGAAAACCTGGTTGCCGTACTTCACCCAGATGGACTCACCCCTCAGGGGGAAGAAAAAAGTTAAGATAATAAAGGAAAAAGTGATGAGGTGTTGAATTCTAGAGATCATGGTCTTTCTTGATCTGAGCCAGTTTGGCCAGCGCTTCCATGGGTGTCATCTGGTCGGTGTCCAGTTCGGTGAGTGCTTTTCGAAGCTGGGACTCCTGAATATTAAAAAGATCCATCTGGTCAGTAGGATCGGGACTCACATCACTCTTTTGGAGCGGTTCATGGAGAATAAGCTGTTTCAGAATCTCCGATGCCCGGGAGATGACTTCCGTCGGCAGACCTGCCATCTGAGCCACATGGATACCGTAACTTTTGTCGCAAGACCCCCGCTTGATCTTCCTCAGAAATATGATCTTGTCGCCGGACTCCTTCACCGCAACGTTAAAGTTTGAGACCCGGTCCAACTGATCGGCCAGTTCCGTCAATTCATGGTAGTGAGTGGCAAATACGGTCCTGGCCTGTGATTTCGGTGTGTTGTGAAGATGCTCTGTTATTGCCCACGCCAGGGAGAGGCCGTCGAAAGTGGCTGTACCGCGGCCGATCTCATCAAAGAGTACCAGGCTTCGACCCGTAGCGTTATTTAAAATATTGGCCGCCTCAGTCATTTCCACCATAAAAGTAGACTCGCCGCCGGCCAGATTATCGCTGGCACCGACCCGGGTAAAGAGCCTGTCCACCATACCGATATTCGCCTCTCGGGCAGGAACATAACTTCCCATCTGTGCCATGAGGACGATGAGTCCTATCTGCCGAAGATAGGTAGATTTCCCGGCCATATTGGGTCCTGTAATGAGGTGGATCTGACTCTCCTCCGCGGATATGGCAAGGTCGTTGGCCACAAACTTTTCACCAGCGGACAAGAGTGTTTCCACCACCGGGTGACGGGAGTCGATGAGTTTCAGCACCGTATCCCCGGTAAGATGCGGACGAACGTAATTTTTCAGTTTCGCCACTTCCGCCAAGGTCGAGCTGACATCAATCTCGTTCATCAGTTCACCATTCTGCTGGATGGCTGATGCGTGACCCAAAACCCATTGGCGGAGTTCATTGAACAGTTTTGCTTCAATCTCCAGAATTTTTTCTTCGGCACCCAAAATCTTCTCTTCATACTCCTTCAGTTCGGGAGTAATGAACCTCTCTGCATTCACAAGGGTTTGCTTCCGGATATAGGTTTCGGGCACTTTGTCTTGGTGTGTTTTGGTCACTTCCAGGTAGTAACCGAACACCTTATTATATCCCACCTTCAGGGACTTGATGCCTGTCTTTTCCCGTTCCTTTAACTGCATTGAGGCTATCCACTCTTTCCCTCCTCTGGCAATCTTTCTCAACTCATCCAGTTCATCATCCACGCTATCAGCGATATAATCCCCTTTGGCCATATTGGCTGGCGGTGAATCCACCAGGATCGAATTGATCTTCTCAGATACCTCGGTAACGTCAGTAAACCGGTCAGCCAGTTTGGAGAGAGCGTCAGACTTGGACCCTTTCATCTCCCTTTGGAGATCAGGAATGAGGTTGAGTGTCTGCTTCAGACCGTTCATGTCCCGGGGGGTCCCAACGCCGCGGCTCAGTTTGCCGAGGATCCGTTCCAGATCACCGGCCGTGGCGAGGTGGCGGCGAAAATCTGAGCGCAATTTTTCTTCTGTGAAAAAACCGTCCACCAAGTCAAGTCTATTTTCAATTGCCTCCCGATCGGTAATAGGTCTTGCCATCCTGCTCCTGAGCATGCGTGCACCGCCGGCAGTAACGGTCTCATCCAGTACAGAAAGGAGGGTACCGTGAGTCCCCTGGGTAGCCAGAGAGGTAAACAGCTCCAGGTTCCGAACAGTGAAATTGTCCAGCCCCATTTCATTTTCTGGCCTGAGGGGAACAAGACGTGTAATGTGCCCGGCGGCGGACTGGATATTTTGGGTCACGTATCGGAGAATCACACCGGCAGCTGTGACTCCGGCTGGCATTTCTTCACAGCCAAACCCCTTTAACGAAGCGACCTTGAAATGTTCAAGAAGGGCTGTTCGGGAAAGGTCGTGGTCGAACGTCCATTGATCCATCTCCGTTACAAAAGGATTCACTTTCGTCACCCAGTCTGACTTCGAAACTTCTTCTCCTTCTGCCACAATAATTTCACTGGGAGCAAATTTGAGGAAGAGATCCCGGACTGTTTCGCCGCTCCCTTCCGCCAAAAAGAATTCACCTGTGGAGAGATCGAGGAGTGAGAGCCCCATGGTACTGTCTGACCTGCAGACGGCAGAAAGAAAATTATTCTTGGTGTGCCCTTCATCGTCCGGCGACGCCGTGCCAGGGGTCACCACCTCTACCACTTCCCGCTTCACGATCCCTTTGGCCAGTTTTGGGTCTTCCACCTGCTCGCAGATGGCAATGCGCTTACCGGCCGCCACCAGTTTCGGCAGATAGGTATCCAGGGCATGGTGAGGAAATCCGGCCAGGGGAACCTGAGCCGCAGCACCATTGGCCCTTTTGGTGAGGGTGATGCCGAGAATCTTTGAAACATTCTTAGCGTCGTCATCGAATGTTTCAAAAAAGTCGCCCATGCGGAAGAGAACAAGGCTCTCCTTATGCTGGTTCTTCACGGCGTAGTACTGCTTCATGAGGGGTGTCATGCTGCTTTCTTTGCTCGCTTTCGTCATGAGAGAAAAACCCGCCTGTCGCCGTCCCGGTCAGTGAACCTCAGACTGTCCAGGTATTCCAGCAGCGGGATGGCGTGTTTCCTGGATGTGTTGGTCAGCTTTTTGAACTGGCCCACGTTAAAGCCGCCGGAATCACCGAAACTGCTTTTCAAGGCGTCCTGCAGTTTATTCATCACTTCATTGTGATACCACAGTTTGCTAGAAACCTGACACGTCTCTCCTCTGTCCTTTAAGATGTGGAGTAGCGGAACAATATCGGTGCCGTTGGCTCCCACCTCCTCAGCCAATTCAACGAGGACCGGTGGAGTGTATCCACTGGTCTTAAGAATGTCCCTGAGCTTATGGGTGATGGCCTCATCATCTTTGGAGAGGGTAACGGTATAGCCTCTCAATGTAATGTTCCCTGATTCCATCTGGACTTTGGAATCGTCCTGCAACCGGCCCGTGAGCCAGTCAAAAAGGGGTCGGCTGAACCCGAGTGATTTTCTCAAATCTTCCTGCGGCACTCCCCGGCGGGTACTCCGTTTTTTAAGTAAACCCTCTACCTGGGAAAGGTAGCTCTCCATCTGACCATCTACGACACTCTGGAGGGTAAGGTACGGGTCACCGGAATTGCCGAACTGAATGGTTTTCAGATGACTACTATCTTCCGTGAATTTTTCCAGGGACACCTGCCATCGCCTCGTCCACTCCGATAGGGTGAGCGGTTCGGAAGCGGCCTGTTCAAAAAACTTTTCCAGCCGTTCGTCCGACGATTTGTTGACTAATCCGGCAAGCCACGGCCGGGCCGCTTTTAATCGAACTGGCGGTGCGGGATCTACAATAGTGCCACCCCCGATGGTTTCTGCCGGTGAATAGAATCTGAGAATAAATGAGTCGTCTACGGCTGCAGCCACTTCTTGTTCAAGCCTCAGCAGGGCCACGGTGGTCTCACCCGCCTCACACTTTTTCCTTCCTTCTTCCACAAAAAAGATTCTTCCCAGAACCTCTTCCGTACCTATATGGAGCCTCACCCGCTGCTGGTGCTTTACCCGCCGTTCAGTCCTCTCCAATAGAGAAAACGATATGCCAAGAACCTTTGACGGCTTCAGGAACCCTTTTTCTGCCAGCTGGGATCCCCGCTTCAGGGCCCCTTTTTCGATCTGGCTCAGGTTCACCGCCGCCCGGTCCCCCAGCGCTACCTCATCCACAGACTCACCGTGGGACTGAAGACCGCGGACCTTGGCGTGAGCCAGGGCCGGCAGAAGTTCCACGTTAGCACCGGACTTAAGCAATCCTCCCGTCACCGTGCCTGTAACCACAGATCCGAACCCTTTCATGGAAAAAGCCCGATCAGCAAAGAGTCTGAAGAAACCGCGATCCCGCCGCTCTTTGGATGCGTCTGCAATATTCAGAAGCACGCTCCTCAATTGTTCTACACCCTCACTGGTCTCTCCGGAAACACGGACGATGGGTGCACCTTCCATGAATGACCCGGCCAGGAACTCCCTGATCTCCTCTTCCAGAAGGTCGAGCCATTCCGGGTCGTCCACCAGGTCTATCTTATTCAAAGCTACCACGCCGGCCGGCACGCCAAGAATAGAGAGGATATCAAAGTGCTCCCGTGTCTGAGGCATGATGCCGTCATCTGCGGCGATAGTGAGGAGGGCTGCATCGATGGCGCTCACACCGGCTACCATGTTGCGGATAAATTTTTCGTGCCCCGGCACATCTATGATAGTGATCTCATCAGAGAGAAAAGCAAAGCCGAGATCGATGGTCATCCCCCGCTCCTGTTCCTCCCGAAGGCGATCCGTATCGGTACCGGTGAGCGCTTTTACCAGGGTGGTCTTGCCGTGGTCGATATGACCGGCAGTGCCAATAACGGTCTGGCTCACTTTGCTACTCCCTGGATGGCGCCGGAGAGATCTTTCATCTGAGCAGGCAGAACCGCTTTCAGATCAATGGTGAATCTGTTTCCTTTAATATAACCGACCACAGGGGAATCCTGGGTTCTGAAACGCTTAGCCAATTCAGTCGGTTTCACATTTTTCGCATTAAATCTGAGCGCAATACTTTCAATGCTTTCTACCGGCAGGGATCCGCTTCCCGCCTCCACCATGGAGTCCACAACGGTGATACCAAGCTTCCGGACAGTGGTTTTGGGTAGTGATGCCAGAAGTTTCTGTCCCCGGCGCCGGAGGACAGTGCGGGGTGTTGTGAGCAGTTTGTGGGTCAGGTTGGTGCTGTTGGGTGAACCGTCGGTATAGCTTCGGAGTGTCCATTCTAATAATGCCAATGTGATTTTATCGCACCGGAGTGCCCGATAGATGGGATTTTTGTGGAGTTTACTGATTAATGTCTTTTTGCCGCAGACGAGTCCTGCCTGGGGACCTCCCAGCAATTTATCGCCGGAGAAAGTGACCACCCCTGCCCCCGAGTTAATCACATCCCGAACCACCGGTTCAGAAGGAAGAGAAAATTTGCCCAAGTCAAACAACGCCCCGCTGCCAAGATCCACAATAAGAGGGGTCCGTCTCTTTTTTGACACAGTAGCCAGTTCCGCCACAGACACCTCCTTGGTAAACCCTTCCACCCGGTAGTTGCTGGTATGGGCATAGAGTATGGCTGCCGTCTCCGAGTTTACTCCCTTTTCATAATCTTTTAGATGTGTCCGGTTGGTGGTTCCCACCTCCCGCATAACGGCGCCGCTTTTTTCGATCACATCTGGGATCCGGAAGGTACCACCGATCTCCACCAGCTGCCCCCGGGAGATAACCACCTCCTTTTTATCCGCCACAGTATTGAGCGCCAATATGAGGGCGGCGGCGTTGTTGTTCACCGCCAGGGCAGCCTCCGCCCCGGTAAGGGAAGTCAACAGTGCTGAAATGTGATCCAGCCGTTCACCCCGCTTCCCTGTCTCCAGATCAAATTCGAGTGCAGTATAAGTGGACACTTCCCGAGCCACGTCGGTAGCCAGTTTGGGTGATATAGGCGCCCGGCCCAGACCGGTATGGAGAACAATACCTGTACCGTTAATAACCCGGCTGAGACCGGGCCGATTGAGCCGGTCGATCTCAGCTACAATCTTTAGAGTAATCTCTTTCTTGGTAGGGAGTTGTCGGCCGTTACGGGCACTTGAGCGAAGAGAGGCTAACTGCGCGCGAATCGTCTCCACCACCATTTGGCGTGGAAGTTGAACGCTTCTCCAGTCGATCCGATCCAGGACCGCACTCACGGAGGGAATGTCACGTAGATGCACAGGGCCACCTCATGACAGGAAAATAGAGGAAGGGTGAGTGAAAATCAAGGGAATATGAAATCATACAATTTTTCTGAGGTAGAGGGCTACCGCCACCGCCGCCGCCATGAGGAAAGCAGTAAAGAGAAACACAGACGGAACACCATAGTTGACAGCAATGATGCCACCTATTCCGGAGGCAAAGGAGCCGATGCCAAAACTTAAGAAAAAGGAGAAGCCGTACCCAATTCCCCGGGAGGCTGATGAAGTGAATTCAGCAATCATGGCGTTGCCGATAGGTTGATACATAAAGTGAACCACCCCCAGTATGAGGCCGCTCAACAGCACCCACTCTCCGGGGCCGTACCGGAAGGCAAGTAAAAGAGGAACATGAACGGCAGAGATCAAAATAAGAAGGCGGCACTTGTTGTACCGATCCCCCCACTTACCGCCGATGAATTGCCCCGGCATGCCGGCAATGAGGACCAACGTGGTGGCAAAGCCGCCGGTAATAACACCATCCAGTTCTGAAAAAAGATGCCCCAGATTTTCGCTGAAAAAGACAGGCATATAAGTGATGAACCCGGTAAAGGTAAGGCCGATAAGGGCCGCCACCACATAATAGACAAAGAGCGGTTTCAATCGGGTTTGAGCCGGTGCCGGCGCCCCATGAACGTCGGTCATGCCGTACCGAGGTGTGATGAGAACTGCCGTAGCCACCGCCAGGAAAACCCACAGTACCATCATGGTGCCGTAGGCGTATCGCCAGCCAATAGTAGTAGCAAACCACGCCGCCAGGAACGGTCCAGCCGCCAAGCCCAAACTGCCCGCAATGCCGTGGTACCCCATCCCCCGGCTGGTTTGGCGGATCCGCCGGGATATGATAGTAAGCCCCGCCGGATGGTATATAGAGGCGGACAAACCCATGAGCATCATACCTGCGGTCATAACAAATCTATCAGAAGCCAGTATGATAACAAGTCCGGACAGAGCGGCGCCAATCTGAAAAATAAGAAGCAACCGCCTTCCTCCCAACCGCTGTTCAAACCATCCCGCCGGCAAGGCGCCGAGACCGAACAAAAAGCTGGAAAGCATATACATCCACCCCAGTGTGTCCAGCCCCACACCGAACTCCTTCTGGAGCGTGATCATAATGGCGGGAAAGATGAGCATACTGGCATGGACGGAAAAGTGGGAGACCCCTGTGAGGGCCAGGATAATTTTTGATTCCCGTGTGAACATGCTAATCCCCTAACGGAGAGGGGGAACCAATGTGGCTAAAATAATAAGCCTGGAGAGAAGCGTTAGCGCTTCTCTTTGATGCGGGACGCTTTACCCCGGAGTTCCCGGAGGTAATAGAGCTTCGCCCGGCGGACTTTCCCTTTGCGCACCACTTCGATGCTGTCAATGTTGGGTGAATGGAGGGGAAAAATCCGTTCAACACCGACGTTTGCAGAGATCTTCCTGACGGTGAATGTGGCGTTGGTACCGACGCCCCGCTTTGCGAGAACCACACCTTCAAACCGCTGAAGCCGCTCCCTGCCTCCTTCAAAAACCTTCACATTAACCCCTACAGTATCGCCGGATTTAAAATCAGGAATGTTATCCCGCTGTTGGTCTACTGAAAATTCGTGTGCCTGAGCCATTGTCCTACCTCACTTCAATAATTCTTCCTGATAATGTTCCCATAGATCAGGTCTGTTCTTTTTTGTTCTCAATTCTCTCTGTTCCTGACGCCAGGCGTCAACATTGGCGTGGTGACCGCTCATAAGCACTTCCGGCACTTTCAACCCCTTCACTTCCTCCGGCCGGGTGTAGTGCGGATGATCTAAAAGATCATGCGTAAATGAATCTGTGTTGGCGGATTCCTCATCACCCAGAACGCCTGGGATAAGTCTCACCACCGAATCGAGGATCACCATGGCCGGCAGCTCACCACCCGTCACCACATAGTCGCCGATGGAAATTTCATCTGTCACCACTGTCTCTCTCACCCGTTCATCTATACCTTTATAATGGCCGCAGATAAAGGCGATACCGTCCGCTTCGGACAGATCCCGGGAAGTTTCCTGCGACAAAATCTTAGCCTGGGGAGACGGGAAAACGACCCTCAGTCCTTTATCACCGTTGTAAAGCTCCCTCACCCGATCCATGGCCTTCAGGATAGGCTCCGCCAGCATCACCATGCCGGTGCCGCCGCCGAAGGGGTAATCGTCGATCTGGCGATGCTTCCCTTCGGTAAACTCCCGGAGATCGATCATATGATAGTCCACAATCTCCTTTTCGCCGGCACGGCGGAGAATACTTTCGCCGATGACAGCTTCGGGAATAGCGGGAAACGGTGTAATGATAAAAATCTGCATCATAGATCCAGAAGTCCTTCCATGGGGAAGATGGTAATGGTCTCGGAATTAAAGTCTATCTCCCGAATGATCTCCGGCACCCCCGGGATAAGAATTTCCTTCCCTCCCGAATCGATGGCGTAGACATCCTGCCCAGGCATGGGCATAATGTCGCTGAGAATTCCCACGGGTTGACCGTCTGTAGTTATCACCAGAAAGCCTACAACTTCCTCCGGCAAGATCTCATCCTCACCTGCTGGGGCAAAGATCAGTTTACCCACCAGGTTCTCGGCATCTTCCCGGCTGGCGTTGCCGTCTACCCTGTAGCGAATCAGTTTGCCCGATTTCGCCACTGGTGAAAGGCGG
Organism: Fidelibacterota bacterium; assembly: GCA_004124465.1. Lineage (GTDB taxonomy): Bacteria > Fidelibacterota > Marinisomatia > Marinisomatales > S15-B10 > UBA2125. The sequence goes on along the minus strand of SCKS01000001.1, from coordinate 562 downwards.
ATATCCTCCGTGGCTTCGGGATGCTCTCCAATAATTAAAGAGTCCTCCTGGGCGTAATCCTCAAACCGGGAATCAAGAGGGTAAACCTTCACGTCGCCCTCCAGCCCTACTGCTTGTACAACTTTTGCTGCAGGTTTGACTCTTTTCGCCATTAGTCTTCCTCGATAATCTCCATCATGGCGCGCTTACCGCCTCCTATTGTATGCACAGCCAGCTGCCTCATCCGCTTCCCTGTCTGACTACTTTTCTTTTTCACTCTCTTCTTCAGATTCCGATTCTGCTTTTTCAGTTTCAGCGGTTTCCTCTTCCTCAGACTCTGGTTCGGCTTCTCCCTCTTGTTCCTCTTCTTCTCCCGCGTCTTCAGCAGTTTCTTCTTCAGCTGCTGGCTCCTCTTCAGCAACTTCTTCTACAGCTTCTTCCGTAGTCTCTTCTTCAGTCTCCGCTACTTCGGCTTCAGTAGGCTCCTCAGCTGTCTCTTCTTCTACTGGGGCCTCTTCGGCTTCCTCTTCTGCCTCTTCCTCAACTGCCGGCTCCTTTTCTGCTGATTCTTCCACCGGTTCCG